>NZ_QTLF01000001.1:0-534031 GCF_003434395.1 Bacteroides sp. AM23-12 | reverse complement strand
ATGCAGGATCACGGTGATGACGTTTGGTTCCGCAATATCCGCGTGAAGGTTCTTGACTAATGTAATATATCATGAAAACGAACTATTTATTAATCTTATTCGCATTGCTGCTGGCAATTCCGCAGGCAGCAGATGCAAAAAAGAAGAAAGACATTGCCATACAACTCTATTCGGTCAGAGACATCATAAATAATGGAACCGACCTCAACGTAGTTTTGAAGAATCTGGCGCAAATGGGATACACCAGCATCGAAGCCGCCAATTATGATAATGGCAAGTTCTATGGCAAAACTCCGGAAGAGTTTAAAAATGCTGTCGAAAAGGCCGGTATGAAAGTACTGTCTTCACACTGTTCCAGAGGATTGTCGGACAAGGAAGTGGCTTCCGGAGATTTCTCCGAGTCACTGAAATGGTGGGATCAAAGCATTGCCGCCCATAAAGCAGCAGGCATGAAATACATCGTAAATCCGGGAATCGGTGTTCCTAAAACAATGAAAGAGATGAAGATGTATTGCGACTATTTCAATGAAATAGGCAAAAGATGTCAACAGAACGGTATGAAATTTGGATATCATAATCATGCGCATGAATTTCAGAAAGTAGAAAATCAAGCGGTTATGTTGGACTATATGATTGAGAATACCAATCCTGAGTATGTCTTTTTTCAGATGGATGTATATTGGATAGTCAGAGGGCAGCACAGTCCTGTGGACTATTTCAACAAGTATCCGGGACGTTTCACCGTGCTTCATATCAAAGATGACAAAGAAATCGGAGATAGTGGTATGGTCGGATTCGATGCTATCTTCAGAAATGCAAAGGTTGCCGGCGTAAAGCATATTGTTGCTGAAATAGAAGGGTACAGTTGTCCTGTAGAGGAAAGTGTCAAGAAGAGTTTGGATTATTTGCTCGATGCTCCTTTTGTGAAGGCGTCTTATAGTAAATAGAAGTAAATACAGAAATAAGGAAACAGTAGGTTCACGCATCATTGCTTGAGTCTACTGTTTTTTTCTTAGTACTGCCCGGCTATTATTCTGAAAGATATGCGAAGTATTTATATACCAAATCATCGATGGCACTATAAAAGAAAACTTCTTCAAAACTACATGAACTTATTATTAGAACTGCTAATAATAAGGCAGGTATCACAATATGTGTTTGGGAAAGTTCTAATTTTTAAAATATTAGTTTGTAAACTTGTTAACAAAGACAGAATTATCTTTTAACCAGGCTGCTGTAAAGAAAATGGGGACCCCAAAATCATTTGGACTGATATCAGAGTTTATATAATCCAGTAGGTACTCCAAAGGGTTATCCGGTGTTATGTTTTCATTGGCAAGAGGATCCAAAATTAGTCCTCTGATTATTGAGCTAGCCATAATTGATTTGCTTTTTTCTGATATATCTCCCTTCTTGGTAGTGGATTTATTTAAGATCTCATTCAACGCAACCTTTACATCCTGATAATTAAGATCCGATTCAACAATTAGAATTGATCGTCTTCCAAATTCTATAGAACCAACATAAATAAGTTCGCTTAATTGCTCTTGGACTATCGGAGAGTTGCTCAGTTCCTCCTCAGGCATATCCATAGCAATGGAAAAATAACTCTGACTAATATCTAATACTGCCACTGTTTTATGAATTGGATTAGGAGATGTTATTTTGAATAAGTCGGATAGATCTATTTCCTCACCGAAAAATAAAGCTAGCTGTTCATAAGAATCTATCTGCTTCAACGTAAATGAAAACTGATAGTTAGGTTTCAATACATTATTTTCTTGCAGCTTTTGCTGAATAGCCCTAAGCATATTATCGTATGAAGGTATAATCGTTTCGGATTTTAAAGGCAAACTATAGCTAATTGTAATAGGATTCATTGACACATTAAGAAGTTGATGTACATCGTTAACATCATTCGCTTTCATAATACTGCCAATAAATACCTCATAAGGATTTTTGACCGCAAACTTGGTTGACGTATACTGATTATGTTGAGCAAAACTGCTAACATGGAGAATAGAAAAGAAAATGATATATATTATTACTGCTTTCATGTTTTCTATATTAAAGTTTAACTTCCGGGATTAATTCAAATGTGTACTGTACTCTTAGCCACGCCACCTGATTCTTTAGATTGTTACTGTTTCCACCCAAATATGTAACCAATTCGGAATATGATAATAATGAATATTTCTGCCCTATCACCGATAATGAACCATGCATATTGTTATCCTTTACCCAAAAGAAACCTGTATTAAGGATAAATGTGATTTCCCCATCTTTACTTCCACAATAGTCCCATATGCCAGTAACGCCATTGTATAAATATAAATCACCCTTATTCCATTCGGCTTTATACTCCTGAATTAACCCGCCTCGTTTGATGATTGATACAGAATCATTTTTGAATATAATTTTTTCAGGTTGAAACATTGTCACACGATCCCCAAAATACAGACTGGACTTATCAATATCTACTACCCCAGGTTCCTGTCCAGCTGGTTTATACTGTAATTCCACAATATTCATGGATTTCGGGTAATAGCTCAAAACGTTTATTGATGGCTGCTCAATGATCTTATGGTTATCATCAGAGCAAGATGTAGCCGCAATTGACACAAACAATATTAATAATAAAGAATTTAAATACCGCAATATCACTTTATCGCACCCTATAATCTGCAGGCATTGCCTACTTTGGCTCACTGAAAAAAAATCAAGTGTATTTTTAGATATGCTATCTAATGTTACTAATAGGGATAATGGTGCTTTTCTTTTTATCATCGCTAATATTTTTATAATAAGTATATTATATATAATATTTTATCCTGACTAAATATGTTTTGTTTGCAGGGTTTACCTCACAAACATATAAAAAACAGGAATGTTCTCATACAAACCCAATATTACTCCCAAAAGCTGAGATTTAACACTTTCAGTATATTTGAATCTCTTTACACAACCGGACCTGAAACGGTTTAAATAAGGAGCAAACTTACCGGATTTATTGATATAACTGAGATCAAAAAGCAATAGCAAGACGACTACCTAACTGAGATTTGGCCAAGTACTGTTTAATTTCACAAAAAAATAGCGCATCTCTAACGAACGAGGTGCGCTAATAATATCCCACCGAAATAAGCTTATAGATTTATATATTAAATTCCCAATATAGATTTAAGTTTCTGCAGATCTGCAGCTTGATCACTAATCCGTAATAATTATTTCTATAAATTACTCGCTAATCATTCTCCTTATCAAATCTCTATTCCTCGGATCATCCGCATTGATCACCTCTCCATCTCCACGACCAAACTTTTTACGTTCTTCCTCGCTAATTTTCTTGTAAGTCCAGTACTTATTCTTACCTTTGCATCGTCTTAACCGACAAGATGTTTTTACCAATTCATAAGGAAGAGTTAATTGTTTTTCCCACACAAACTAAAAATAATCCCTTATCTTTTAGCAACTTCATCTGTATGAATTAATCTGTTACATTTGAGCAACTATCCAGTTACACTTGTGCAATATTCCAGTTACACTTGTCTAGCACCGAAGTTATTCAACTGCATATAATCAATGGCTATTCAAAAAAGGAATTATTATGAGCATACTTTACAAAACAACCCGCTTCGCGGATACATTCACGGGAGATAAGGAGACAAATGTCCGGGCACAACTGTTATCATGGGATACACTGGACACCAAAGCATTCGTAGAATATCTGGCAACCAAATACAACCTATCCAAAGGAGAAGCATACAAAAGCCTCAGCATAGTACTGGAAGGAATGGAAGCCGTACTGAAAGACGGAAACATACTCAATCTGGACGACTTCGGCAGTTTCTCTCTAAACGGAAATTTCTGTGAAGACAAAGAGCCAGACGAAAACCACAGGGCAGAATCCATCCAAGTGAAAAACGTAGTTTTTAAAGCGGACAAGAATCTGAAGAAACGTATTTCAGCTGCCGGATTTGAGAAGTACAATCCAAAGAAACACAATAAACGGAAATATTAACTGCATGGAATACGATCGAATTTACTCCATCCGGAAAGGAGAATACTTTGCGGATGCGCTAAAACGTGCAGGAAAAGATTTTATTCCTACCAATTGCATCATCAACAAACTGCTGCCGGGACTGGGTGCCACGCACTGTGAACTCACAGCACCACGCAAATCCATTATCATCGAACCGAATGTACCCGTCATCGAGTCGAAAGCAAGGGTACATAAGAATGCACTTGCCGTCTATAAAGGTGTAAGCATCCGGCAGATCGCCGACTTTCTGGAAACAAACCGGGAGAAGGATTACAAACTACTGACTCCCCCCGAAGGCTTCAACAAGATAAAGGAAGCCATGCAAACGGTGGATATAGATATGTATACGGAATGCTTCATCTTGTTTGATGAATGCGAGAAGCTGGTACAGGACGTGCACTACCGTGACTCTATCCGCGAACCGATGAACGATTTCTTCCGTTTCCAGAACAAGGCACTGATTTCCGCTACGCCTATCGTACCCGAAAAGGACAGTCGTTTTGACGGTTTCATGCGGGTATTGATTCAGCCGGATTATGTCTATCGGCAGAAACTGAAACTGATTACTACCAACAATGTGCTGGAAACCCTGCAGGAAGTGATTGAAGCCAAGAGAGGAACTGTCTGTATTTTCTGTAACAGTATAGATTCGATAGACAGCTTCTACCGGTTGATACCCGAACTAAGCAATGCCTGCACATTCTGTAGCGAAGACGGACAATACAAGCTCTGGAAAGGAAACCGCCGCAAAAAATCAATGATGATCACCGAACTGGAACGTTACAATTTCTTCACCTCCCGCTTCTACTCAGCGGTAGACATACTCTGCAAAAATCCGCCTCATGTGATTTTCGTCAGTGACTTGTATGGTGCCGCGCAATCCGTTATTGACCCTGCCACCGAGGCAATCCAGATTATCGGACGTTTCCGGGGCGGAGTCAACAGTGTGACACACATCGCTTCTATCCGACCGGAACTGGAATGTATGTCTTCTTCTGAAATCGATCACTGGATTCAGGGAGCTTCCACCATTTTCAACGGCTGGAAAGCGCAACTGGCACGGACTACCAACATAGGCGAACGCACCTTACTACAGGAAGCCATCGGAGAAAACTCTTACCTCCCTTATCTGGACGAAAACGGAAAGCCAGATTCGTTTCTGATAGCCAACTTCTATGAAAAGGAACAAGTGAAACGCCTGTACACCTCTGCCGATCTGCTGCACCTTGCTTACGAGCAGACCGGATATTTTGTCTTCTCGCACGAAGAACGCCTGATGCCGGTTTCGGATAATGAACGCATGGCTATCCAGCATCGTCTGGCAAAGAAGAAACGGGCAGAACTGATCGTCCGAAAACTGGAAGAGATGGAAAAGATGAGCAGAGCTACCGACAAGAAAATACAGAAAAGGTATCAGCGTATGTTGATGAATCTGATTACTTCTACCGCCGACAGGTATATATACGACTGTTTCTGCCGCTTCGGAGCGGAATTTGTACGGGAAGCCGATTATAATGAGAATAAATTGCGGACGGCACTAAATGTGAGTAGCGAGCATACGATTAAGAAGTCCGGGCAAATGCGGACATATATCCAACGTGCTTTTCCTGTGGGTGCTGAAATATCCGTGCAGGAAGCGAAAAGTATGCTCAGACAGGTATATAAAAAGATGGGATTAAACACGGGACGGGGTATAACGACGAAAGAACTGGAACAATATGCGGAAATAGAAAACAGCAGGAATCGCGAAGCCAGAATGATTAAAATACTGAAACACAAATAAATGAAAAAAAATGCAGTTTTGATCCGGAAAAAGACAAAAACATCCTATAGTTTTTTGCAAACTTATTTTAAAAACAAGGCATTTTCAGAGGTAAACCACTGATTACAAGCGATGTGACATTTTTGTTTATCCCCATATAATACTTAGAATAAAGACAAAAATGTCACAAGCAGCTAATTCTATTATTTACCGAAACATATTTAGGTAAAACGGCAATTTTCCCGAATCATGAATACTTTTTCAAACACCTGCGTGCAAAGAGAGCCAAAGCAAGCACAACGCACAAACCCACTCCCCATATCCATAACAGTAAATCTCCCCCTTCGGTCTTTCCATAAGAGTGCAAGCCGCTCAGGTAGTAGTTTACTCCAAACCAAGTCATGATAATGGAGAGAATGGAGACTACGGACAGCAAGTTGAAACACCAGGTTGTTTTACCTTTCAGCAGCGGGATAAAACGGATATGAAGTACCAGTGCGTAGACAACAATAGAGATTAACGCCCATGTTTCTTTCGGGTCCCATCCCCAGTATCTGCCCCATGAGACATTCGCCCAGATGGCACCGAGAAAGGTTCCTGCCGTCATAAAGAATAAGCCGAGAATCATTGCCATTTCATTCAGTAAGGTAAACTCACGTATACGGAAGAGAAGCTTCACCCGATTGGTGGCAGAAAGCAGATTCATCAAGATAAGATTAAACAGTCCCGTCAGCGCACAAAGTGCAAAGAATACATAGCCGATCATGATAATGGCGACATGAGACATCAGCCAATACGACTGAAGCACCGGAACCAAAGGAGTTATTTCCGGATTCAGATGGTTCAGTCCTGCCACGAAAAGCATGATTCCGCCTAACAGTCCGGCAAGCGCAGGGAGAATACGGAAACGCCGGGCAAACAAGAGGCCTCCGCCAACGAGCAGCCAGGAAGTGCAGATCATTGATTCATAAGCATTCGCCCACGGTGCACGTTCGGAGATATACCAGCGCAGTAAGACACCGGTCGTGTGTGCAAGGAAAGCAGCGACCAGAAGAACAATCAGTATGCTGCTCAGTTTGCTCCCCCATTTGAAATCCGCGATAATCTCTCCGCAGGCTATGAAAAGTAAGATTCCGCCCAAAATCAGGTAAGCCAGACGACACCAGAAGAACAGGTTTAACTGATTATAGAGAAGCTCCGCTTTTACTCTCTGATTGTCAATAGCGGGAGTTTTACTTTTTGCCTGCTGGAAGATATGCATCATATCGACAATCTTGTCCGCTTCTTTCCAGTTATTAGTGCGGACACCATTACCCAATTCGTAGATATACCAATCCATGATTTTAGAAACAAACAGGGAATCCTTATCATGAAAGACGGTTTGTTCGTCACCTGCCGAGTACCATTTTCCCTGAACGTCGTTTTCGTCCGGGAAGAGGGGCAGAAGTTGATGTTGCATAATACGGTAGACAATATTCACCGATTCATCCAATTTTAACAAATCCGAATCCATTCGTTTCCGTTCTGAAGCGGCTTTTGCATAGATGGCATTCACTTCATCGGTCAGCACATAATTGCCATCGGCATCAAAGACATCCTGCCATGCGATGTATTTGCCGTCTCTTCCGAACCGTTGAAGAATTTCTTTATTATCGACCTTGATAAAAGGATAGCCACCCCACTCATCCGGAAAAGCGAGAAGATTCAGAAAGAACTGGTCTGAATTGATGTTGTTCAGCTTGTCCGCTCCGTAAAGTTTGCGCAGAATGGCGGAAGTGTAACTGTTGACAGGTTCAAGGCGACCATTAGGATTGAGCAGTACCAGACTGCCGAATTTCCGGGCGTGCGAAGCAGGGATGCAAGGTAGCTGCGAAGAAGAAAGCGTTTCCTGCGCATATAACGCCTGTGTACCCAAAGTACCGGATAGACCTAAGAAGAGAAGCAGACAGAAAGGAGCACGCTTTTTCATCTCCCCCAGTTCTCTGCGCAAACGACCGAAACGGGACTTCTTACTGAACAGAGTCAGCACAAAGCCAGCGAACAGCAGGAAATAGCCGATATAGGTAATCTGCATACCGGGACGGTCATAACTCACGGACAACACCGTGCCCTGCTCATCCGGATCGAACGAAGACTGAAACAAGCGATAACCATCCACTTCAATCACCTTGTTCATCCGGACCGTAGCCTGCAAAGGAGCTTCATTCTCCTTCTTTATCACCAGATCGCTTTCATAAGACATCGGACTGTGAGAGCCCGGATAACGCTTTAACCGAAAATCATCGAGAGTGACAGAAAAAGGCAGGGAGGCATTTCCCATCCCTGCCCCTTCATCGCGCATCATGCGGTCCACCGTTTCCCCCTCACGGATGTGCATGATTCCTGTTACTCCTGCATAGTGAGTAACAGCCGCCCCCAACCAAATAAAAACCAAAGCCCCATGAAAGAGCAGACTTCCTTTACTGATTCTTTTGAAATAACCTCCCTGAAGAAACATGGCCAACAGATTGACAGCCTGCAAGAGTTGCAACAAAATAAACCACGGAGCATAATAAAAGTATTCGCGCGCAAGGGCCGGACCGGACGAATTTTCCACAAAAGTGGCGATTGCCAGTACCAACGCATAAACTCCCGCCAATACGTACATCAACATCGGAGAAGCGATCAATCGAATCAGTTTCATCAGTTTTCTGTTTTTACAAATAAGCAATACCTTCTATTTCTACAAGCAGTTCTTCCCTGCATACATCGGCATAAAGATAGACAATAGGAACATCGGGACAAAGTTTGTCCATATCTTCTTTTACAATCTTTGCATCCTCCTCATGCTTCAGATACACACGGAGAAGTTCCAACTTGCCGGAATGTTCCGGAAGTTTTTCTCTCCCTTCTTCCAAACCAATCAGATGCTGGATGTTCTCCAGCGTGATTTCCGTCTGCACAAGCACATCGCCCGTCACTATACTTTCTTCACCACGAATGGCGGCTGTGCCGGATATATAAATCATCTCGCATTGATGATCGGACAGCGACTTGCCTCTTTCAAACTTGGGAGTTCCCTTCTCCGCATCCGTCCGGTGGCTGATCAGGACTTCATCCGAATAGACATGAGCAGCTTTCTGCCAGTCATTATCCAACGGGATAATCTCTATTCCTCCTTTGACAGCATTGAAATCTACCAGTATTCCACCATGCTGTGTCCCGATTCCTGTGGCCGCCGGATATCCGAAAGTCCATTCCGAAGAAGCATAAAACTGCGAACGTATATCATTAAAATCCTGATAACACTGATTGCCGTGCACAATATCCGTGATGCGTTCCAGATAATTCCACTGGCGGACAATATCACCGAAGCTCATCTGCTCCGCTTTCAGAATTTCTTCCGCTTTCCCGAACACCTGCTCCGACTGTTCGCGGACAGGAAGAGTCAAATCATCGGCATAGAGTCCTCCCGCTATTATTTCCCGATAATGACCGGAAGTAACCCGAAGGTAGCGGACGGAAGAAGCCATCTGTTCTTCTACCGTCACTTCCTCACCGACAGTTGCCGGCAACGAATGGACTTCCATGACCAGTTCTCCCACCAAAGGCTTTTGGGCTACGAGCGAAAGAACCGGACGGGGAGAAACGAAATGATTGTCCACCCATTGTTCCAGAAAAGACCGTTGGAGCTGATATTCCCGATTATCCTCACAGAATGTAAAGAATACAAGACGGACCACTTTTCCCCCATATTCCTTTCCTCCCCTGCGAACGGCTGACAGCAGTAATTCTTCTGCCATTCGTTCCCAGCTTTTTCCTTCCGCTTTATAGATCTCACATTTTATCCGATAATATTTCATATTGCAAACTTCAATGATTTTTTATGCCACAGACATCAATTAATGATACGAAGCTACTCCCGCCGGCTTATCTGTACTATATACGGAAGACATCGTCTGTAGTTCCGGAGTATTCTCCAGAGAGTAGAGCACATTCTTCTGGCGGTCTACCAGCAGCAGATGTACTTTCTCTTTCGGGTTCACGTGTCCCGTCCAGTTCGTAATCAGGAAACGTCCGTCGGAGAAGTACTGAAAACCTCCGAGAAACTTCAAAGGCTTTCCGGGAATATCCGCATTCGATATTTCCCAGATCGTTTTTCCTTCCGGAGTCACTTCTATCAATCTTGGATTCTGATCTTTATCGGCAACAGCTATCAGCGTATGTCCGTTAGGCAGACGAGTCAGCGAATGAGGACCGCCGGGAACATCCAGCTTCCACACCACCTTTCCGTTTGCATCATACTCCTTCACACACTGGTCTCCATAATGAGCTACGAGGAAATGACCGTTATCCAGCCGCCGTGCATTACGCATGAATGCGAATCCGCCATCCTTCACGCCTTTCGGCAGGATGCAGGTTTCTTTCACAATCTTCCCTTTGGGAGATATCTCCAGCATCCGTCCGGTAACACATTCGCCAACGAAAGTATTACCATTCTTCAGACGTTGGCAGGCAAAGACCGGACTTTTTGATTCATAATGGAAAATGGTATCGTTCTGACGGGTCATTTCGAGTACTCCGTGTCCGGTGGTGAAGAGGATATTGCCGTTAGGCAATATCCACAAATCATTAGAATCGGGCGCTTTGTGCTTCCACACCATTTGGTTGTTTTCCATCACAAATACGATTCCCTGCGAATAATCGGCTCCGGCAAACGTCTTGGTCTGTGCAAACAGAGAAGAGGCAGAGAGCAGAAGCGACAAAAACGCAACACTACATATCTTTATCATATTCTTTATCATATTCATATTAACAAAAAAGAGTATCCAAAACTGGAGCTGACTTAAAAGTCGGTACTATCTCAAATCTCCTCCTTCCCGAAGGAGGAGAATGTGGATACTACCGACTTTTTAGTCACCCCCCAATTGAAGTTAGTACTGATTTTCAACATAATCTTACTCAAAGACAATATCGATTCCTTACAAAGACAATACGTATTCTTCCAGTTCTTCCAGCTCCTTCTCAGTGACAGGCTTATGAGGTCCGTGAACTTTCAGCATATCCTTCATCGAATAGCTACGACCATCGTAAAGATAGGGAGCTGTACGCCAGCATTCATTCAGTGCCGGAACATCCATAGACAGTCCCTTGTCCGGGCCCGTTGTCCAGCCTACCTTATACTGTTTCTGATCCGTATAGTACTCTCCGGAATGGCAGCTCGCACAGTTTTCCTCAAAAATCTTCTTTCCCTTCTTTGCCTTACCGGAAAGTTTACCGTTCACAAGGTATGGGCTTGGCAACGGTTTCAGGGATTTCAGATATTCATCGATGGATTCGTATATTTCGTCTTCACCTTCCATAAACAGAATATACTTCACACCCGAACGTACCGCTACTTCGGCATTCTTACGGATACCGGTCGCCATACAGGGCGGAGTCTGATGCGAAAGCAAAAGTGTCTTGGTATTCTTCGGGTTACCCATACCGTCATTCAGCAAGTCCCAGTTAAGTCCGTCCATGCGGGCGTCATTCGGATGACAGGTAGCACAGCTCTGCCAGTTCTGGAAACAAATAGTAGCGTCATGGAAATACATATCACCCTTTCCGACTTTCGTGAAAGCCAGCGGAGCACCCAAAACCTGCTTCTTCAGATTCTTGCCGTTCAAATCCATAGACACCAATTCCGAAGTATAATAGTTGGCAGTGAAAATCTTATCTCCGGTAGCAACCACCGAACGGGGGCCTTTCCCCTGTGTCGGGATAAAGTCGCGGATACCATATAAGAATCCCGCATCATTCGGAATATTATTCCATGACTTCACGGAAGGAGTCACCATCTCCCCCTGCTTTGCCTTCGCCAGACGTTCGTGCAAAGCAATGCGGTCAATACGAACCAGTTCCTGGCTTCCGGCAGCAGCTACGATAATCTGTTTATCATCCGGAGTGACAATCACCGACCACGGATTGGCGGCTCCCTTCTGAGGAGTATCCAACAATACGGAAGTCAGCAATTTCCTCGCCTTCAGGTCGATGATGGACAGCGTGTTTGTAGCCATCCATCCACGGTCCAGCTGATTGGTAGGCAACTGATAACGGGCAATCAAGTGAGTGACATACGCATACGTCTGATTTTTATCTACCGCTACAGACTTCGCATCGGTAGCACCGTTCGGCAACATGATGCGTCCTGTCACCTTCTTTGAAGGGACATCTACGATATCGAGCTGCACTGCAATAGGATAAGCCGTAGAAGGCATTTCCGGCAGATTATTGGCTATCAGCAGGCAAGAGTCTCCTGCAAACGGAGCCATAGCCACCGGTTCACGACCGATTGCAATCTTTGTCTTTACCTTGCGGGTTGCCGGATCTATTTCCCACAACTCGTTGTTGAAGCGCTGTGTCACCCAAAGTGATTTGGACACCGGACTATACAAGATATCCGAAGGCGTAGCACCGCTCTTTGTTTTTGACTGCACCGAAAGTTTCTTTCCATCCAGTTCGTACATCATGCCAGTGTTTCCGTCGCATACCACCCAGAGGTTGCCGGATGGGTCTTGTGTCATGGCGTTGACGGGCGAAGAAAGGGTCACTTTCTGTTCCGCCTTCTGTCCGTCGGACGACATTTTGATTAATTCATTGCCTGCCCTGTTCGTTACAAACAAGGACTTTCCACTGTCCGCCAGAAACAAACGATCCGGCGAAACCGTCTTTGCATCTTCTTTCCAACTAGCGCAAAGAAGTATAGCTATGATACTAACAGGTATCAATATCTTTTTCATTATTTCTGTTGTTTAGTTTGAAGAGATTGAATGTACTGGCGAATATTCTCCTGTTCCTCCATGCGGGCTTGTTTCCGCTTCTTATCGTAGCGGTCGTAAAACTCCCGGTCATGATCCGACCAGTTGTTCGCTTCCCGATAGTCACCGATCTGAGGAACGAGCAAGTCGATCCAGAGAGAAACTTTACGTATCTCCTGTGGTGTCAGTTTCGTACCTCCATGACCCTCTTCCAGACGCTTGATCAGATTACTCTTGTTGGACCCTGCAAAATAAGGAGGCAACAAAGTAGGCTGGGACAAAGCGCTGATCCAGTTTACTTCCGGATGATGGGCATCCCCTCTCCATGCTCTGTCGGGACCATCCGGACGGGCATGAGTCAGACTGAGATATGAATCCGTATATTTTCTTTTACTCTGTTTGTCCACTACCTTCAGTTCTCCTTTCAGGCTCATCGGGTGTTTCACTCCGTCATGACAAGAGATACAATTTCGGTCCCAGATAGGCTGAATCTCTTTCAGATAGCTGAAGTTACGTTCTCCCATTTCATCTTCCGGAGCCAATGCCTTGATTCCTTTGTCCATTGCCATGGATACCCGATGACCTGCCACCGGAACCGTATTCTTGTGTTCATGGCATCCTACACAACTCTGAACTTCGTTAGGCTGCAAAGTAGACCAACTGCGCATCGTCTGCACTACCCTGCCCTTTTCGTCCAACGCCTGGAAGTAAAGCGGCCTGCGGGCAGGTACTTTAAAGAAAGCGGAACCGTCGGGATATACATCCGTCACTCCGATCACTCTCTTCACGTCCCAAGCGGCATTGCCGACTCCTACCGGAGAACTTGCCAATGCACCACCTCCCTCATCATTACCATTCACTTCGCCTACACCGGCTGCACGGAATTGAATTTCTACGATACGAAGCTGTTTGATCGTTCCGGGAGCCACTCCTTTCAAGCCATTCCCTTCATAGATATTCTGCATATAATATACTCCTTCATTCTTCGTATAGTCTACAGAAGACGAACGATGGAACGGACGTTTACGGGGAGCAAGCAAGATGGGCTGATTGCAGGATATTTTCGAATCGGAAACCAGCAATTCACGTTCTCCGTTTGCATTCATCCAGTAAATGCCGAACTCCATCGGATGTCCGATATGATATCCCAGCGGAGTATAGGAAATCAGAAACTCCGTCTCGTTCAACGGGAAAGGATGCTGAAACTGGTCGGTAAACTGTCCGTAGCTATCTATACGCTCTGCCTCGGGTTTGCGCACCGGAGCAACAAACATGACACCTTCATTCTCATCTCTTCCGGCTTCGGGATCAATAATACCCAATTTACCGTGCTGGGGATTATGATGTCCCATGAAAACAGTCATCACTTTACGTGTACCGGGAATCTGACGGGTATGCGCTACCGTTGTCGGGAACCAGCTGTTCATTCCGTAATATTCGGCTTGTCCCGTTCCGTCAGGATTCATCTGAAACAGGGGTTGCGCCCATACTTGACCGCGGTCATTATAGTCCCAACGAGTGTAAACTACACGACCGTCATCAAGTAAAGTCGGCGTAGTAGTATGCACCTGGTCGAAACCTACCTGACGCATATAACGTCCTTCACGGTCACAGAGGTACATATTGCTGACTTCGGTAAACCAGCAATCCACCGCACTTCCGCTACGGGTAGAGTTGAAAAGTATATTCTCATCCGGCAGATAGATACCTTCGATATCAGCGTGTCCTTTTCCAAAAGTCAGTTGCTTGACTTCACGTGTCTTTAAATCCATCTCATACAAATGGAAATCATCGTCTTTTGCAGACTTCTTCCAGGAGAAAAGCAGGTGCTGACCGTCAAAATGAAGATTCGGATCACGATATACACCGTCTTCGTCCGTCAACAGTGTTTCTTCCTCCGCCCAGATACCATTCATCTTAATCTTCGACAGCGAACCGCCTGCAAAGTAGTTGCACTCTGCACGGGCATCGGAAACGCCTTCGGTATAGGCAAAGAAAGAAGGACGCAACGTTCTGAACTTCGTAAAAACAATCTCCGGCTGATTGGCAGTGAAAGTTTCCAAACGTTCGGCACGTCTTCTCTCGCACGCTTTCAGATAAGACAGGAAAGCCGCTTCGATACTTTCCGGAGTATCATTGACAGCAGTAGTAATGTTCAGTTTCTGCATACGAAGGGAAAGTTGCCGGCTGAAAGAACCTCTGAACCAGTTTACATCTTTCCCGTCCTTTATGTCTTTCGCATCATTTCCATCCTGTAGCCACCAGTCATAATAAACCGGATAATCATGCATCAACATCCGGTGTGTATCTCTCACTTTACGTTCCAGCTCTTCCCTGTGATTCTCTTTCTTCTTTATCGTCTGAACCTCTGCAAACTGCTTCTGCATTTCGGCGATAAAACCTTTTGTGTCGGTTGGCTGGAAAGAAGTGTCCTTCGCCTGCCAGGCGAGGAATGGGACGAGCATGCAACATGCCAGCCCCCACTTCAACCATTTTATTAATTTCGATCTTATCATTTCAAATTCCTGTTTACCTTAAATTTACCTTTCCGAACCGGACATTACAGACCTTTCTTCAACTCTTTGTAAGCTTCTACAATCTGAATACCGCTTGAAGTACCGATGCGGGTAGCACCCACCTGAATCAATGCCAGTGCCGTATCGAGGTCGCGGATACCGCCTGCGGCTTTCACACCGATCACCGGACCTACCACACGACGCATCAATTCAACATCATGCACGTTGGCGCCTGCCGTACCGAATCCGGTAGAAGTTTTTACGAAGTCCACACCTGCTTCCTTTGCAATGCGGCATACGGTTTCTTTCTCTTCGTCAGTCAGGTAGCAAGTTTCAAGAATCACTTTACAGATCACACCGGCAGGTTTGCAGATAGAAACCATATCTTCGATTTCTTTCTTTACAATGTCTGTCTGTCCCTTCTGCAAAGCACGGACATTGATGACCGTATCAATTTCGGTAGCTCCTTTGGCAATGGCATCGCGGGTTTCGAATGCCTTGCACTCTACGGTATTCTGTCCCAGAGGGAAACCGATGGCCGCTCCTACACGTACACCCGAGCCTTCCAACAGTTTGACACAGGTTTCCACTTCCGCAGGGTTGATGGCTACCATCGCAAACTTATACTGACGGGCTTCCGCACAGAGTTTTTCGATATTCTCCGCTGTTCCGAAAGGTTTCAGAAAGGTATGGTCAATCATTCCTGCCAGTTGTTCCACTGATAAATTTGCAATCACTTCGTTTATATTTTTCTTTTCCATTGTTTTGAGTCGTTTAATATGTTAGTTAATTGTTAGTTCTTAAAAAGTCAATACACATTTCAATACTTCACCCCGTTTCACGGCAGCGAAGGCTTCTTCGATTTCTTCGATTTTGAAACGGTGTGTGATGAAGTCGGAAGCGGAAAGTCTGCCTTCTTCAATCCATTGTGCCAGCGTGGTCATAGCCGCTTTTTCTTCCGAACGGGTAGGCCACTGGTGCATATGCAAATCGAAGTTATAAGGCGCTTTCGACAAATCAAATGTCGGATTCTTCGTCATGACACCATATACACAGACATCACCGCCCATTTTTACCAACGGCAATACGGAATTGACTACTACATCAAGCCCTACGGCATCAATCACGGCATCGTAAGAACGATTGGCGGAGGCTATAAACTCCGGCGTGCTGATTTCGGCAGGTGTATATCCGTTGTCCGCTCCCATCCGGCGGGCTACTTCCAGTTTGGCAGGAAGCATATCGACGATGTCAATCTGCCCCAAGCCGAACAGTTTACCCAACTTGACGAAGCTCAGTCCTACAGGACCGGAACCTACCACTATCACTTTCTTTCCCGGAGTCAGGTTGAAATCCTTGAAAGCGCCCAGCACTTCACGCCAGGTGCAGGAGATCACCGCTTCTTCCGGCTGCACATGAGCAGGAACCGAGTTCTGAATCTCAAAGCTGTCCCAGCATCCCTGTTCGGGGGTAGCCAGTCCTTCTTCTTTCAGTACCTCGAAATCGTTCACCACTACATATTCGCTGAAACCGCCCCAGCCACTGTTAATTCCCTGCGCGCCAAAGTCGGAGATCAAACCGCCGATAGCCCGGTCGCCTACTTTAAAGTTGCGTACTTTCTCGCCTACGGCCACTACAAATCCTGCATTCTCGTGTCCCAAAGCCAGAGGATAAGTATCTACTCCGGGAAAATGTCCCGCAATCAGTTTGCTGTCAGTCGCATTGCACAGTGCCACCATTTCTGTTTTCACCAATGCCTGATAAGCATTGATGACAGGAGTTTCGACCTCTCGTATTTCTATTTTGCCGGGAGCCGACACAATTACAGATTTCATCGTATTCTTATTCATTTTTATAGGTTATAGTTCGGTTTTTGCTATCTCTGTGTACATCCCACACAAGGCGTGATAAGCCTGATCGAAAACAGGCATCCACGCTTCGTACTTCTTCACGTTTTCGGGAATAGGCTGCACCGTCTGCTCGATACGGACAAAACGGTCGATTACAGAGAAATCAGGGAAAACACCTGCACCGATACCCGCAAGGATGGCCGCTCCCATCGAAGTTGCCTCTTCGAGATAGTTAGGCACACGGATTTCCGCCTGATAGATGTCCGCCATCATCTGACGCCAGACAGGATTCTGAGCACAGCCGCCAATCACCGTCATGCGGTCGATAGGAACATGCTTGCGGAATATATTGATGATAAATCCGAGATTTAAGGTTATTCCTTCCATCACGGCACGCAACATATCACCATGTTTATGTCCCAGCGTCAGACCGATGAAAGCTCCTTTGGCATCAACGTTCCAGCGGGGAGTACGTTCACCCAGCATATAGGGAAGAAACAGGAGTTTGTTCGCACCTATCGGAGAGGCAATGATCTGTTCGTCGATCAGTTCGAACACGCTGCTTCCCGATTGAGCCGCCAGTGCCTGTTCATTCTGGCAAAGTTGGTTAATCATCCAGTTGTAGGATGATCCTGCCGCTTGCATCGTTCCTGACGGGTGCAGCATGCCGGGTACTACGTGTGCCCAGTTCATGGTACGGCGTTGTTCGTCTACAATCGGCTTTTCGACCGTCAGTGCTACCCAGGAAGAAGAGCCCAGATAGTTGTACGCAGTGCCCGGAGCCACACAGCCGACACCTACTCCGGCACAGCTACCGTCGCCACCGCCACAGATGACGGGTGTTCCGGCAAGCAGTCCTGTCTCACGGGCAGCTTCGTTGGTGATTTCTCCGATCACGTCAATCGACGAACGGACTTCGGGGAATAAAGAAAGATCGAGCTCTGCGGCTTCTATGATCTCTTCACTCCATTGCCAGCGGTTCAAATCGTAGGCATTGGTTCCCGACGCATCCGAAGGGTCTGTGGCGATAGTACCGCACAAACGGTAGTTGATGTAATCTTTCGCATTCAGCATTTTGGCAGTCTGCGCAAAGATTTCCGGTTCGTGCTTCTTTACCCACATCAGTTTTTCCACAGAGTAAGAGGCGCTGATCCGATGTCCCGTGATTTCGTAGAAATGGAGAGGGTCTATCTTTTCGGTCAACTTTGCTTCTTCTTCCTGCGAACGCTGGTCGCAATAGAGCATATGCGGACGAAGCGGATTACCGTCTTTATCTACGCAAAGACATCCCATCATTTGTCCGCTAAGAGCTACTCCGGCAATATCATTGGGTGATACCAGTTCGAGAAGTGCCTGTGTTGTGTCAACGATGGCTTTCCACCAATGGTGCGGATTCTGTTCCGCCCGGTTGCCGGAAGCATAGTCGGTAGGATAAGCAGCGGTACGCGAAGCTATCAACAGCCCCGATTCATCGAACAAAGTGGCTTTGTTCCCACTGGTACCCAAGTCATGTGCTAATATATACATTTTATATTTTCCTTTTCAGTTAATTGAATTAGAGTGCCGCATTCGTGTATCCGGTAAGGCCGACGAAGATTCCTCCGACAATGCCGCCCAGTATAATAACTACCCAACGTGGAAACGCTTCCTTCAGCAATCCACCGCGTGTGCCTTTCGGTGCGCAGAGCACGTCTGCAAAGATGAATCCCATCGCAATCGCCCAGCCCATGTCTACCCAAGGGGCACTGCCACGATTCCCCTGATGGATCAGGCTGAACTGCATCGGCAAGCCGTCGGCATCGTTCAGCAATCCGGTAGAGAAGCCGAATCCGGGCAGTTTATGATTAACCAGCCAGAACGTTCCGATGATAAGGGCGGCTGCCATGAATCCGCCTATCGGACCAAAGTCCTTCACCAGCTTGGGCCAGCTCATCAATACGGTAAATGTCACGGCAAAAGCCCCGAAAATAGTGGTGATGATTCCGGCATGATACATACCGAACATCTCATTATAGGTTTGTAACCATTCGCTCATTGTGTTCTCCTCCTTATTTTATCTTTCGGGCACAGTCGCACGAACGGATTTTCCAAACTACAATTCCCGCCAGTGCACCGCCTATCAGACAACAGAGCAATGTAGGCACTGCATAAAAGAAATTGGTAATATCTCCCTGAAAGCGGACGATTCCCCAGGCTATACCGGCAGAACCGATACACCAGCCCTGATCGAGCCATATTTTTCCCGGAGGATTCAAAATCGCTCCGTTATAATGATTCATATACCACATGATGCCGATAATCAGCGTTGCCGCCAGCCAGCCGCCCATCAGACCGTAGGTCTTCCAGAGTTCCGGCCAGATGCCGAAAGCGAAACCACCACAGATGGCGGAGCCGGCAAAGGTCGATAGATAGTATTTCATATTATAGATAATGTGTTCTTGGGTTGATAATGTGTTTTCAGATTGGTAATCAAGGCTTATTCCAGTGACAGTTTAGCTAGTGTGAAAGGCTTGTCGTGCTTGGTATTCACCTTGTCCGGTCCGGTCACCAGGTCGAAACAGGATACGATCACCTGACCGTTCCATACGATGGGTTCGCCCGGTTGGTCCAGTCCGCCATCGCTTCCATCGCAATCGGGGCTTTGGGCGATACGCTGAATCTTTCCGTCCTTATCTACACGGGCAACGGCATTTGCAGAGAAATCTGCTACCCAAATATTTCCTTTATCATCGATGCACATACCGTCTGTGGTACGAAGCTGAGTCGTATCCTGTGCCCAGACATCGTTGCTGACAACTTTTCCTTCCGCGTCCATCTTGATACGATGGATAGCGCCGTCACCGAAGTTACCCACAAAAAGGTCACCCGCTTCGTTAAACACGATTCCATCCAGTCCGTATTGTACTTCAGGGTTCTTAGTGATTACCGTAGTCAACAGGTTCTGATCTGCCGAAGTATTGGTTACTGCGATGTCACGGTCGTTCATATCAAAGCAATATACACCGCTGACAAGCAGACCGGAAGGGTCTTTGATCTGTGACAAAGAGCTTTGAGTCACATATAATTTTCCGTTACGGATACGGATACCATTGGGATGCTCCATACCGGATGCTACCGTAATGGTTTCCTTCAACTGGTCATTTTCAAACTTCAGACGAAGTACACGTCCTTTGTTCTTTGCTTTCTCTGCACCGCTCCAGCCCTGATTGTCACTGATGAACAAGTCACCCTCTTCATTAAAGGCAAGTCCCATCGGAGAAGCCCATCCGGTTTCCTCCAATACAGGCACATCCAGCCATTTTGAAACGGCTCCATCCTTAGTAATACGCATCAGGCAAGCAGGCTGTGTGATATCTGCAAAATTGGGACATGCCAGAATCAAATCTCCATTGGGAGCAATAGCCATGCCGTCCGGTGTCGGACAATAGTCCGGCAATGATACAAACAGTTCACTCTTTTGCGGAAGAGTATTCTCTCCACTCTTTTGTTTGGGAGAAGTACATTGAACACAAGTTGCTCCAATCAAAGAAGCAGAAATCAGAGATAGTAAATAATACTTTTTCATGGTTAGCTGATACAAATGTTTATGTTTATAATTTGAGTCCGTTAGTTCGGTACGCAAACTTACTGGAAAATCTCAGCAAAGAAGGAAAACGACAAATCAATAAAGGACAAAATTTGTTCATTATGACGCAAAAATGCCCCTTTTTTCATTAAAAAAGGATATAATCCTTCAACGGAATGATTCATTTCATCTCTCGATTATCCATCGACAGGGAACTCAACAATAATAGAAATTACATCATTTTATGAACGAATCAAATGATCAAAACCACTAAAAAGAAGAGTTTATTTAGAAAGCGCCTCCGGTCTGAATGGAGAGATTTACCGGCTAGTATCTGCCGAAAAAAGAGAATATGAAGTCATGGGATGATGAAACAGTCCGGCTGAAAACACAAAGCGGCGCTTTGTGTGAGCTAAAGCTTAGCTTTAGGAGTCGTAAAGCTAAGCTTTAGCCTCCCCGAAGCGCTATGTTATTAACCGATGCAAAAATGCACTTTTTCGAGGGCCTCCCTAACACACGCACACACGTAAGCGCACGCGTATACACATACACACACGAACATAACTAAATACGCGCAAACTATATTATATACGCGCGCCTGTGTGTGTGGAAAAATTGTGGAGTGCATTTTCTGCATTTTTGCATTTTTCACCTCCGCCAAGCTGTTCATAAAGAAAAGATTTATATGCATACTCTTCCATAATTCATCCCCTTTGCCCACGTAATCCGCTATTTTAAGGCTAAAAAGTACATTTTCTCCCGAAAAGTTTTTGTAATATCAGAGTTAATCGTATTTTTGTGTACAATTTTGGTGTAGTGATGACAGAAGAAGAAAAAAAGTTATTGAGTACCTTTGAAACGCAGCTACGGCATTTAATGTATTTGCACGATGAATTAAAGCGTGAAAATGCCGGGTTGAGAAAACTTCTTGAAAACGAAAAGTTGAAGAACGAGAAGGTGCAAGCTCAGTATGATGAATTGGAAGTCAACTATACAAACCTAAAAACAGCTACGGCAATCAGCCTTAACGGCAGCGACGTAAAAGAGACGAAGCTGCGATTGTCAAAATTAGTGCGTGAAGTCGATAAATGCATCGCTTTATTGAACGAGTAAAGAAAAAAGATGTATGAACGATAAGATAAAGATAAACCTGCAAATAGCAGACTCAAACTACCCGTTAACCATTAACCGAGAGGAAGAAGAAATGGTACGGGAAGCAGCCAAGCAGGTAAACATCAGGCTTAATGCGTACCGGGAATACTACAAAAACCTTGAACCGGAAAAGATTATTGCCATGGTAGCCTATCAGTTCTCGTTGGAGAAACTGCAATTAATGCAACGTAACGATACCACTCCGTATACGGAAAAGGTAAAAGAACTAACGGAATTGCTGGAGGATTATTTTAAGAAAGAATAATGCCACCGAGCCATTCACTGATAAAGAAAACACCACGCACTGCACAATATCCGAGCAAATGTATGCTCTGATATTTGGCGGTGCGTTTTTATTTATATAACTAAATTAATGTAAGAATGATAGCAATAATAGCAACAGCAATTGCTTGCTTCGTCGTAGGAGGAATCCTTTCATACGTACTGTTCCGGTACGTGTTGAAGTCCAAGTACGACAGTGTCCTGAAAGATGCGGAGACAGAAGCTGAAGTAATTAAGAAAAACAAATTGCTGGAAGTAAAGGAAAAATTCCTGAACAAGAAAGCTGATTTGGAGAAGGAAGTGGCACTGCGTAATCAAAAGATTCAGCAGGCGGAAAATAAACTGAAACAACGCGAAATGGTGCTCAGCCAGCGTCAGGAAGAAATCCAACGCAAAAAGCTGGAAGCCGAAGCCGTAAAGGAAAACCTGGAGGCGCAACTTGTTATCGTTGACAAAAAGAAGGAAGAACTGGACAAACTGCAACATCAGGAAATAGAAAAACTGGAAGCAATCTCCGGTCTGTCTGCTGACGAAGCAAAAGAACGTCTGGTCGAATCACTGAAGGAAGAAGCTAAAACGCAGGCACAGTCATTCATCAATGACATCATGGATGATGCGAAACTGACTGCCAGCAAGGAAGCCAAACGAATCGTTATCCAGTCTATCCAACGGGTAGCTACCGAAACTGCCATCGAAAATTCCGTAACGGTATTCCATATCGAATCGGATGAAATCAAAGGACGTATCATCGGACGTGAAGGACGCAATATCCGCGCACTGGAAGCCGCTACCGGCGTTGAAATCGTTGTAGACGACACTCCGGAAGCAATCGTTCTTTCCGCTTTTGACCCGGTTCGCCGTGAAATTGCCCGTCTGGCTCTTCACCAACTGGTGACAGACGGACGTATCCATCCGGCACGTATTGAGGAAGTGGTGTCCAAAGTACGCAAACAGGTAGAGGAAGAAATCATCGAAACCGGTAAACGGACAACAATCGACCTTGGTATCCACGGTCTGCATCCGGAACTGATCCGTATCATCGGTAAGATGAAATATCGCTCTTCTTATGGTCAGAACTTGTTGCAGCACGCCCGTGAAACAGCCAATCTCTGTGCTGTGATGGCATCGGAACTGGGCCTGAACCCTAAGAAGGCAAAACGTGCAGGTTTGCTGCATGATATCGGTAAAGTGCCCGATGAAGAACCGGAATTGCCGCACGCATTATTGGGTATGAAACTTGCCGAGAAATACAAAGAAAAACCGGATATCTGCAATGCTATCGGTGCTCACCACGACGAAACGGAAATGACCAGTCTGCTGGCTCCTATCGTACAGGTTTGTGATGCTATCTCCGGTGCACGTCCGGGCGCACGCCGCGAAATTGTAGAGGCTTACATCAAACGTCTGAACGATCTTGAACAACTGGCTATGGCTTATCCGGGTGTGACCAAGACATACGCTATTCAGGCAGGACGCGAACTCCGCGTGATCGTAGGTGCGGATAAGATCGATGACAAGCAGACTGAAAGCTTGTCCGGTGAAATCGCCAAGAAGATTCAGGATGAAATGACTTATCCGGGACAGGTGAAGATTACCGTTATCCGTGAAACACGTGCGGTTAGCTTCGCTAAATAAGTAAATATTCAAAAGAAGATTCAATACAAGGGCGAAGCAATTTCGTCCTTTTTCAATTTATCATCATTCACTTCTCATGTTTGCAGCATCACGTAGCAGCATGCAGTCTAAAAGCATCAGCTTATGAAAAAGTACCAGTTTGAAGTCTGTGCCAATTCCGTAGAAAGCTGTCTGGCAGCACAGGCAGGCGGAGCCGACCGGGTAGAGTTATGTGCAGGTATTCCGGAAGGCGGGACAACTCCTTCTTACGGAGAGATATCGACAGCACGCGACATGCTGACAGCAACTCGTCTGCATGTCATTATCCGTCCGCGGGGTGGGGATTTTCTTTATTCTCCCATCGAAGTGAGAACGATGCTGAAAGATATAGAAATGGCACGGCAGTTGGGAGCTGACGGAGTGGTATTCGGTTGTCTGACGGCAAACGGGGAAATCGACCTTCCTGTGATGCAAAAGTTAATGAAAGCCTCACAAGGGTTATCAGTGACTTTTCACCGTGCCTTTGATGTATGCCGTGATCCTGAAAAGGCTTTGGAGCAGATTATCGGATTAGGGTGTAACCGTATCCTTACTTCCGGTCAGCAAGCTACCGCCGAACTCGGAATCCCCTTGCTAAAAGCATTGCAGACACAAGCTTCCGGAAGAATTATCCTGCTTGCCGGATGTGGCGTGAACGAAAAGAATATCGTCCGTATTGCTTCGGAAACCGGAATACAGGAGTTTCATTTCTCCGCACGGGAAAGCATCAAGAGCGATATGAAGTATAAAAACGAATCAGTATCGATGGGCGGCACTGTACATATCGACGAATACGAACGAAATATAACCACCGCCCAAAGAGTGATAAATACCATTCAGGCTATAAAAAGCTGAAAACTGCGATAAACAGCGATTTATAGTCCTGCAATAGCATACCTGTTTATAAATAAGGGATAATCGTAATATAAATACCGGTAATAATAGCCGAGGTGATTACTCCTGAGATATTGGCTCCCAAGGCATCTCCCAATACGAATGAATCGGGATTGTCTTTGCTTACTATCTTTTGGGCAACCTTTGCGGTGGTAGGTACGCAACTAACGGCTGCGATACCGATCACCGGATTGTAATTTCCCCGTTTGACAATGTACATGATGTATCCTCCGATAATTCCTCCGATACCGGAAAGTAAAAGTGCGACGATACCTAATACCAGCAATTTCAGAATCTTCGGATCGAGCAACAGATGCGCATCGCAAAGTACGCCCAGCAATACTCCCAACATAAAAGTCGAGCCATAGAGCAACGGCCCACTGACAAAATCATAAATATGCTTCATACCGGATTCACGAACGGCAACGCCCAGGAACAGGGAGAAAAACAATGGAGAGGCAACCGGAAACAAGAAACAAAGTACTGCGCAGAGAACAGCAGAGAAAGCCAGTTTCACTTTGGCATCGTAATTCTTCGGCGCCTTCTTGGTCACCATCTTAATGGCACGGAAACGTTTGGGCACTAATAGCTTGACCAAATATGGATACCCTCCGTACGTCAGCCCCAAATACAGGTAAGCGACTACTGTAATAGGAACAAACAAATGTTTTGCCAAAGCCAGCGAAGTGAAAAGCACCATCGGACCGTCTGCACCACCTACCATAGCAACAGATGCGCTTTCCTTTAAAGTCAGTCCGAGTGCGGAAGCGATGGGCACGGTAAGGAACGTACCGAGTTCGGCACATAAAGCAAGGAATATACTCGCAAACGGTTTCTGGAGCAGGAAGCCCACATCCAGCAAAGTTCCGATGCCCATAAAGACAAAGCAGGCTATAAGCCCGTTACTGAAAGTCAGCGTGTAGACAGGTTGCAGAAAGTCTATCTGCATCGTATTCATCAGGTCATCCGTATCCGAAAGCATCGGATCGAGGAAGAGGTTACCTAATGTACCGTCCGGCATCATCAATGTTCCGCAGTTGATGGCTACCATGCCCAATCCCATCGGAATCATAACCATAGGTTCGAGCGCTCCCTTCCAACCCAGATAGATAAGTAACAAACCGAGAAGTACCAGAAAGACTCTGGCAGAAGCCAGTAACCAGCCGCTTTCCATCATTGTGCCGATACCCTGAAAGAGGGTGGCAAAATCAATATTTTCCATAAATAAACGTCATTTTATTGTTTGTTGGTAGTAGATTTCTTTGTATTTTTCTTGTTGACATGCGCCAGTTCTTCTTCTTTGAGAAAGAACTCACGTGTATCCCGCGGATAATAATAATCCATCAGGTTCTCTTCCGACGCACCCGGACTTACTCCATGATAATAACCGGAATAGCCGGAAACATTCCGGTTGATTCCACGGCTAAAATCTTCGCGATAATCTCCTAAGGTCCCTTCGTCCGGAAGAGGCATCTGTCTGACAAGCCTTTCTACTTTCTGCCGGTGTTGTCGCCAGCGATGTAACCGCAGCAGCTCCAGACGGTGAGAACTATAAAAATCAAAAGAATCTGCCGCATAAGCAATCAGTTTGATGACTGCCGCAACAAAAAAACCGATGAGAAAGGTGAGCCCCATCATAGCGAAAGTAGATATTAATAAATCAATCATAGCAATAAAAAATATAGGTTTTATAATATAGTATTCAAAAAAAAGAAGAGGCGCCCAATGGTAAATCATTATTAAAATTTAGACACACATGAAAGTTAAATCCCATTGGGCACTCCTCATCACCCATATAGAAACAATCGGCAGATGTTATTTGCTTGAATCACTTCGGTATACATCTTTGCTTCTATACGACGTAACTCCCGTTTCACAACGAAAACACAATATCCTGATCCCGATACTTGATTAGGTATCCGGGAAATATATCACACGCTTATAGGAACAATAAATAAAAGGAGGGGCAGAGAGAAAAGATATACCTCACCCTGCCAATGGAAAATAATGCAGCCTAAATAAGAATATGGGCTAATGTATAGACGTAGTATTTACACGAATATTTAGTGTAATTGACATCAGAACAGGTATGGCTCAGACGTTCCTCCGGAAGCAACGTATTCAGTGAGCTCAATATCTGTATTATTGCAGTATTTGTATTAAATCTCAGATTCTTGAAAGGAACAATGCTTCTCGGAAAAGAGAGGTTATCAAAAATGCAGTCACTGACCTTACTGCCGTAAGTTCCGTCAGTCAGCAATGAATGAGTATCTTTACATGATTTATCGAAACCGGCAGAAGAGACACTGCAATTTGATCCCGCATTGTATTGCATATCAATTGCCGGGACCTCAGTTTCTTTCTGAAATCCCTGCAATTCTTTATTGGAAATATGAGTAAATCCCAAAGCCAGAAATGCGCATGCTAATATGCAAAAAATGTACTTTGCCATAATTTGCTGCAAACGTAATCATTCTTTTCCAAAAACAATGTATTAATGGTAAGAATTAACGATTATTGCACTCTGGCTCCTCTTTATAATCCATGTACTACTTTCATCAATTGCTCTCCCAGACCGATCGTATATCCTTGAGAAACAAAGACCACACGATTGAAGGTATCGGCAATGATAAAGACAGGCAGGGTTGATTGATTCAACTTCATCGCATCAACAATCTGTTTTTGAATGCTGTTATCCACATCAATGCCATAAACAATGGTAGAGGGAAGATCTTTAAATTCATGGGTGTTGAACTTTTTATATTGCTCTTCCGAAGGGAAAAGAAAGACCATTTTACGTCCCCACTGTTCAAACTCGCTGCGCAAAGCCGCAATATCTCTTAAAGCATGATTGGTAGGCTCCTGCCCCACTCCGAGAACAGCAACCACAAAATAGCCGCGTCCGCAGGTTTGCAGGATACTTTGCAGGTCAGTACCTCCTACCGGACGATAGGTAGCTTCGGAATTGAAATTACCGATCACTTGCACCTGATCTTTACTTTCACGCATCACAAGATCAACAGTAGTCGTCTTATCCGGTTCGATAGTGAAGAATGTGGTATTGAAGAGTACCGCACCACTAGCCAGGCGGGTTCCGGTCACCATCATATAATAACCTTCGTCCAGCTTTACTCCGTTTTTCAGGAGATTCGACCACGTAGCACCACCACCCATATCTACATCGCCTTCGTCATAATTGAGCAGTTGGAACGTGCCGTTCTTAAACTTGGAGATAGTGAAATGAGAATAGTATTTAGGATCGGATAAAGAACGTATCGGAGTATAGCTGGCTTTCAACATGCCGGTACGAGGTTGCGTGGACTGCGAAGTCTCAAAGTTGACATCCTGCGGAGAAAGCCCATCACTTGCATACTGAACCTTCCCAGTCACTTCATCAATCCAGGCTGGTATCCCTATGCTCCGGGCAGCTGCTACAAAGAAGATATCACGGGACTTCTCATCAGCTACACGTGACTTCCATACTCCCATCGGAGAAACAGGAATCCGCTGAGAATTCAGTTCGTTATCAATCTTGATCTCTTTTCTGCACCATTCTATTAATGCTTTAGCATCATGAGCGGCATCAACAGGTGCCGATTTCAAGACTGCTTCAGAAATTGCATCATAAAGTACCTTTTTATAAGGAGTCAGCATCTCATTCGCTATGCGAGGATTGAGCAACGCCCTTTTCACCAAATCAGCGTCCGTTTTTTCTCCATCCGATGTGTTTTTCAGATGATCGTTCAGTACATCGAGTGTCACGTCACGAAGATCTTTTGCCGAGATATTCTCTAATAACCACATACCCCGCATTTCCTCCCATGAAATATGTTTTTTCTCCTTTCTGATAGCTGAAAGAAAATCCTTCAATGTCTGATGGTTTCCGCGCGAAGCAACCAGAAAAGCTGCCAACTTATCTTTCATAGTTTCAGGTTGCAATATATTCCCGTACAGTCCGTTCACCCATTCTTTTGCCTGTTCATCTGTCATCATCGTTGCCACATATGCATTGCGGATCGAATCTTCCTGTGCTATCCGGTGGTCATTTTCCGCCCGTTGTTCAGGAGTTACTTCGGGAAGGTTAGCCCCTTCTACCGGAGGAACAATATCCATCGGAAGTGTATAGCTTTCACCTTCTTTCTTATCTAAAGATAACTTCAAAGCATCTTCTTTTCCAAATGACAGTTTAGCATATCCGAATTTTCCATCCCTGGATGCCCATACCAACATATCTCCCTTGCCGGCAGTGAGGAAGGCTTTACCTTCGGCATCGGTATATTTCGTGGCTACCGTATAGAACTCAGCATAATTGTATATCTTAAATTCCACTTTTGCACCTGATACCGGATGTCCTTCCGTATCCGTCACCGTCACTGTAGCTTTGGCAGTAGGCGCATAATTGTCTATCACATTGATCTCCGTGTAATTCGGCGTTTCAAGCATAATCTCTTCCGGACCGGTATAGCGACCGAACACCTTTGTATGCATCAGCATCCCGCGACTGGCAGGAGCATTGAACCATCCGAGATTCAAAACCGGTTCCGGCTCGCAAGCTCCGAAGAAATACCACTGGCCATCCGCCCACGCTTCTACCCAGGCATGATTATCATCCGTATGCGCCCAACGGGGAGTATATACCTGCCTTGCCGGAATCCCCACCGAACGCAACGCAGCCACAGTAAATGTGGATTCTTCTCCGCAACGTCCATAGGCTGTCTTCACCGATGCCAACGGCGAACTGGTACGTGCATCACTTGGACGATAGACTACCTTTTCATGGCACCAATGATTTACTTCCAGAATAGCGTCTTTCATGGACAGATGCTTCACCCTATCCTTCAATTCTCCATAAAACACCCGACGCGAGTCATCCAGATTCTCATTATTCACCCGGATAGGCAACACAAAATGCCGGAACAATTCATCCGGAATCTGATCCCCCCAAGGCATCTCGGTACGCGTCTGCCCGGACAAGCGAACATTCTCCAAATAATAATCTCCCGAATAATCCGTCACATCCCCTATCGGCATGTAAGCATAGAGAAACATCAGGGCTTCCTGCTCATATACAGACAAGTCAGGATTCGAAAAAACAGTAAACAGGTCTCCATGAGGAAGTGCTTGTTTTTTCTGTTCAAAGTCTTCGGTCACTTGATTCCGATAATTCTCTTCTTTCAGAAAATGAGCGTTGTTGCAGGCAAATAGCACAACAGACAGGATAAGAACGGATAAAAGATGAATGAATGTCTTCATAAAAGTGTTTGGTTTATTTTTAGATAATAAGATTGCTGATTCACAAAAATACAAGAATATTTTCTGAATGCCTAGATAAGTATATAAAAATGTGACAGATAAGAATAATATTGTCATCGGAGAAAGAGGACGGGAAATTTGTAACAGGTTTGTAACATCTCCGTGTCCGAACCTCCTATAAAAAGAAAAATCAGAAGAAAAAGAAGATTTTTATGTTTTACAGCATATAATTCAAAAACATTTTGTATCTTTGCAGTGTTAATAAAGAAAACAAGATGTAAAACCGCTCTTCAAAACGTGGAGGGCAAAAAAAGAGGAAACAAATTATGAAAAAGAATGCAAATGAAAAAATCATGATGTTACAGTACCGTATTAAACGTTATCAAGCAATGGGAAACGGTGCTATGTGCCAAACCTTGAATGGTAAACTTCAAAAACTGCTGACGAAGCAGCCAGCCATGTAATTAAACACACTAATATATATCATGAAAAGAGCGGAGCAACCACACTGGTTCTCCGCTCTTTCTTTTTATTTCTTCTTCAAAGTCACATCACTGATTTCTACTACACCACCCTTATTCTGTCCAAGAATAGCCACGTAACAGTCTTTCAGGATAGCAGCGTCATCATCCGTATCGGACACTTCCAGAGCAGGATTTGATTTTTTGCTGCTGATAGCATTCACTACCTGTCCCATGTCATAGTAAACAACCACCTTCGTCCATTTGCCGGCATCCTTGATTTTGAAGTTGTACTGTGCACCGGAAGCATTCGGCTGGGCATCAGCATCGTAATCCCTGCGCATAAAGAAAGTAGTGTTAAGCTTGCCGTTATCATTTTTTTCCTCGTTCGTCTGCTTGATATACACGCTGACCGGAGTTCCTGCCTCCTTTGCTCTTGCATAAAAAGTCAGCACATAGACACCTTTCTCCAAGCCGTCTGTAATACGTTGACCAAGAAACGCTTTATACCAGGATGTATTCTTCTCAGCACCCGAATTATCTATTTTCATCGCGTTCGGATACTTGGCATCTCCGGTCTGCTCCCAAGCAATTGTTGTCACTCCGTCCGCCTCATTATTCATAATGAACCACTCACCTGCCGTAGCCTTGTTAGGGTTGGTTACCTTGTTCGTTACTTCCGTAGCAAACTTTTCATTTTTGATCAGATTCTGCGCACTCACGCTTACTCCTGCGATAGCCAAAAGACTAACTAATAATACTTTTTTCATCTTACTGCGATTTTATTGTTTATACGTTATTTCTTATTTTCACTCTGCTTGCTGAATCCTATTTTATTTGTTGAATAACAAACTTATAATTTCCAGATTCTTTCTTTTCGTTTGATTTTAGTGTGATGCGATAAATCTCCTTACCCCATACATTAGAGAGGCGCGGATCGTCCAATTGGATTGTTTCCAGTTCGGCTTTGAACTGAGTCGGATAGTCCAGTTCCACTTTCTGCCCCTTTACTTCAATCTGAATTTTGCCCAAGGACGGGAAAGTGACATTGCCCCAAGTCATGAAATTCACCTGATTGGGAGCTACGGCCTCATCCAGCGTGTAGCTGTCGGTAATCGTCAGTTTCCGGTCATCCAGTGTATACGACCGAATCCAGCTTTTCACTTTTGCTTCCGACGGATAGGCGGCAGCAATATCAGTAGAGAACATGCGTTTCTTTTCATTGCAAATGGTATTTGTCGCTTTGTATTCCTGTCCGTATTTCTGCGGTATACCATTAATCATCGGCAGATTATGATAATTACTCTGCATTGTCCAAATGGTGTAACGGTCTTTACCAAATGTCTGCTTGGTATATGTACCTACCCCTGCATCAAGGATTACGGGAATTGTATTCACATATAAGGAAAACGTTCCCACATCATTATGATTATGACTTTCGTTGTTGAATCCGCCTTTGGCAGCCACGAACATTCCATTCTTATTCTTCATGTAACAGAACTCCGTCTCGGGATACCAAGTCACGTCCGGCATATCATGCTTTGGAGTCTCTTTGGCAAGATCATTGCAGCAAAGCAGAGACTGGAGCGAGCGGAATGCATCGTTTCCCATGGTCGCATACGGTTTTCTACCATTCAGCAGATAAGCGGCAAAATGCATCATTTCATTGCTGTTTACCGCTTTACCAAAACGATAGATCAGTAGAGGATCGCCACCACCTTGCGCGGAAGCATCGGCAAAGTTCACCACCCAACCATTACCGACATAAGAACGGGACATATACTCTCCCATACGCCGGATCATCGGTTCATTCAACAGGGATATTTTACCACCTGTACCATCAGAAAGTATTTGCAAATAATCATAAAGTTTACCTGCCGCGTGTCCCCAATAAGAAGTCCCTTCTTCGCAAGCGCCGTCAGACTTCACAAAGTTGATAAACTTATCTACCGATTTCATCGAACGGTATACAGCTTTTGCCAAACGGTCTTTATTGTTCTCCATCAAAAGGAAACACTGCAAAGCATTGGAGTTGCACCAAGGATTCCAGTTATTGATAATCTCACCCGGTTGCCAGTTGAACGCCATCCACCACATATCGTCATCGTTCATATAAGGGTCGAGGATACGTTCCTTAATAGCTTTGCGCATTTGCAGAGAAACCACCGGATTGATTTTGTCGAAAGGCTTACGGAAGAAATAGTGCACCCAAGCCATCAATGCACCATATCCGCCGGAACCAAGATCAATGATCTGTTCGCGGAAATCAGGAAGAGAACGTTTGCTGCTTTGCCGGGGCAGGTGAGCAGACAGTACCCATGAATTCATTTCGCAACTCATATAAGCTCCGTTGAGCAGCTGATCGATGAAGCGTCCTTTGCCTTCCGCCAGTTCTGCCAGCATCAGCGTATTCAATGCCTGACGGTTGGCGTCATAGGGAACTTCCATGATTTTACGATTACCGGTCCGCTCATATTCAAGATAGGCGGTGGCAGGGATCAGTTGCCATTTGTAGTCGAGGAGTTTCTCGCCTGCCGCGATAAGGCGCTGCTTGTTGGGCCCCATCAATGAGTCCCAAGCGGCACGGTCAGTATAGGCTGGATAAGGCACCCATGCCTGTTTCATTACCAGCACATTTTTCAACGTAGTTTCATCTGCCGCTTTTTGCAGCATATCGCGTTCTGTATAGGCATTGGCTTTGAAAGAGAAACTTCCAAAGGCAGCTAACAGAAAAACACAAATTAAATGCTTCATTCGATTCATGGTATTTTGTTCGTTTAAGTATGGCAAAGATAACGCATCTCTCAAAAAGTAAGGTGAGCAAATCATACGAACCTCATGACAAAAAAGTACAGACTTCAAAAAAAGTACATTCAGAAGCTCTCACCCCACCCGTGAAACAGACGCTCTGTTCAAAGCAAACAGACATTCTATTTAGGGCAAACAGAGCCTTCATTCAGAGTAAACAGACATTCCGTTTGAAAAACATCCTGTTGATTGGATACAATCAAGCGGTCATTTCATATCAAACGACCGCTTAATTTGACTCAAACAACTGCTCGGTTTGCCCCAAAGGAGCGGTCGTTTATTATAAACAGAAACTTCATTTGAGCTTCTATAAAATTTCCACCGATGGTAAAACCTGAACTTTATTCCCAATCGCTAAACTCAAAACTGAGCTGCTCCCAAACTCCATGTTGTTCATCCGCCTCCTCTTTCGGATTGGAAACAGAAAGCCCGATCAAGCGGATAGGATGCTGTTCGTACTCCACACTTTTCAATAACTCTTTAGCGAGTGGAAGGATGCGGTCTAATGTGTACAACTCCTGCGACTGCGTAATACTTCGGGTAATCTGACTAAAATCATGAAACTTAATCTTCAGAGTTAATGTATTTCCTTTAAACTCTTTACGTTGAAGACGTTCTATTAATTCTACCGCTACATGATACAATTCGATGATAACGGAAGAGTGAACCGATATATCTCTTTCCAGCGTTCGTTCACAACCGATAGACTTCCGAATACGAACTGCCTCAACCGGACGCTCGTCAATCCCCCGCGAACATTCATAATAGAGCGCCCCCACCTTTCCAAAGTGGGCCGTCAGCATTTCGAGCGAGCATTTACGTAATTGAAGACCATTGTGAATACCAAGCAAATGCATCTTCTTTGCTGTCACAGGTCCTACTCCCCAAAAAGATTCAATCGGAAGTCCGGCGATGAAGTCCAGCGCCTGGTCAGGATGTATGGTACATAGTCCATCCGGTTTCCGATAGTCCGATGCAATCTTTGCAAGAAATTTATTATAGGAGACTCCGGCAGATGCAACCAAGTTCAACTGTTCCCGGATACGAAGTTTTATCTCCTTTGCAATATCAACTGCCAGAGAGATTCCTTTCTTATTCTCCGTAACATCCAAAAAGGCCTCATCCAAAGACAGAGGCTCAATTATATCGGTATACTCATGAAAGATTTCGTGTATCTGACGGGAGACGGACTTATAAACATCCATTCTTCCGGATACAAAAATAAGCTGGGGACATAAACGTTTCGCCTTCTGAGAAGACATGGCGGAACGGACCCCGTAACGACGGGCTTCATAACTGGCTGCTGCCACAACTCCCCGCTCCTCGGCATGTCCCACCGCCAAGGGTTTGCCACGAAGTTCCGGATGATCACGCTGTTCTACAGAAGCGTAGAAGGCGTCCATATCGATATGTATTATCTTACGCTGAAACACTTGTATTCAAATTCCATAGCAAACTTACTATAATTTTCCGAATAAACAGCCTCTAAAATAATACGCGCCTATTTTTTTAGAAGCACAGGACATAAAAAAGATTCGATATCATAGCGATTCCATTTCTAATAATACTATATTTGTATATTGTTATCTATAATCTATCAACAGGAAAATATTTGAAATACAAACCATAAAGTAAATTTAGTATTATGAAAAAACTACTATTCTATTTATTCATTCTATGCAGCACTTCCATAGTTGCTCAAAATGGAATTACTTTTGAAGTTGAACAACTCTCCAAGCCCGAAAAATTATATCCCGTGACTTCCCCTGATGAAATCTACAGATATCTGATGCTATTTGACAATGAATCAACCATTCGAATTACAGAAAAAGACATCTGGAAACCTCCATTTAATGTAATAGCCAAGAGTGAATCTCCTGACAGTTTATTATACTTCGGGTATAATTCTTTTTTCTGCGGTATGTATCAGGCTTATGCAGATCATAGGCCGTTCGTTTTATCTCCGGATATGATTTGGCTACTGATTAATCAAGGTTTTGCCCAACATGTGAATGCCAACCATGAGTCTTTGAGAAAATATTTTGTAAATTTCTCCGGAAAGGAATCTTTAATTGTACAATCCCATAAGAAACTGAAAGACCCGAGTCTTTTATGGGAAGAAATTTTCCCGCAGTTTACGGAACAGATAAGAAAAGAGGTAGGAGGCCATTTGGTTGAAACACTCACTTGTAATTTCTCTACAACGACCTCTTTGGAAAAGACTGTTTCTGAAATAACAATAATGGAAACGGTAAAATCATACTTCGAGTTTATCACCATAATGATTGTTTGCGGTATTCCGGAAATCACGCTTGAAGGGACACCACAAGACTGGGAAAAAGTTTTAAATAAAGCCAGAGGACTAAAAGAATATAAACTCGAATGGTGGATTTCACAACTTGAACCTCTTTTGGAGGAGTTTGTGAAGGCATCAAAAGGAACAATAAACCAAGAGTTTTGGCGCAATATGTTTAAATGTCATTCGCCAAAGTCATGCGGAGCTCCCGAGACTTTTGATGGATGGATCATTAAATTCTTTCCTTACGACAATGAGGGGAAAAGAAATAATCTAAAACAGATTGTGGGTCGTAAAAAGCTTCCGAGCGAGATAGTAAAAGTTGATTTAAAGTATATTGAAGCATACAATGACACCGTAATTGAAACACCACTGGAGTTGTGGTCCGGTTTCATCGGACTCAAACAAAACAATGAGAATTTTGCACTGAGACCACAAATTGGCTGGATGGTCAAAAAGAAAAACACAGACAACACCGGACTCATAAACAGATTGAAAGCCGATGCCAAAGGCAGGGGTATCAACCTTAGAGTGAAAGAGTTCCCTTCCGTCCTGCTGAAACTTGAAGAAATAAAACAGTTGGAGCTTACCTTTATTAATGAAATTGATATACCGGACGAACTGTCAAAAGTGAAAATCGAAAGGTTGAAGCTATCCGGCAGAATTACTAAAGAAGAGATGCAACGTATCAAAACTTTATTTCCCAATACCGACATTAAGATAAACGGAAGTAGAATATAACAAAAATATTACCGAGTAATTCACAGAAACATAAAAGAAATAATCAGGATTTCATATAAATAAAAAATAGGGGCTGAATTCTGCATTGAGAATTCAGCCCCCGCTATTTAATCTACCTAGAAAACAAACCTATATTTATTCAAGCCGAACCCTCATATCTACTACCGTCGGCTCTACAAAAGACTGACTACCACCGGTTTCACCACGCAAACCATTATTGGAAGTTGCGTCATTATGATTCGGTGACTGGTCGAGCACATACCACACTCCGTCCCGTTGTTCGATATCTTCTCCATTCAGTTTCCAATAACCGACCAGACCATCTGAACCTGAATCGACAAACATCATATTTTCACGAATCTGATTCGCAGTACGGGCTACCGACCATAAACGAACCTCACTCATAAATCCGTTCCATTTACGATTCCGGTCATAGTCATAAGCATAACCGATGCAGAAACGTTCGTTCAAGTCGAATGTCAGTGAGCCTACCGTCTTTTCTGCTATTTTCTCTCCATTGAGATAAAGAGTAGCCATTCCCGCAGAAGCATCGTAAGTGAACGCTACATGATACCACTGATTCAACAGGAATATAGATACATCGGGCATCTGAAGTGCAACACTTCCGGCCATTTGAAGCTCGTTATCAGGATGATTCAAGTCACCGGTACGCATAATCAAAGTACCTTCATTGCCCATAATGGTGCCCAGATTCTTCCAACGTTCGGCATAAACCAATGCTTCGTAGGTGACAGAACCCATTGTTTTATAAGCAGTCGGCAGACGTACATCAAGCCAGCCCGGATTGATACGGTATACCTTATCAATAATAATTGGTTTCCTTACTACAATATAAGTAACGCTCGAACTGCTTATCTTTTCAATGTCCGTACTGTTCACTATTACAGGCAGAATATACGTTACCCCGTCTTCCCCCTTGGTAATGTTCTTTACCGACAATCCGCAGGGATCAGCATACAGTTCGCCTGCTTTAATGGTCGAAGAAGTTCCTGTCATTTCATAGTTATCAGTCGCCAGAAGCTGTCCGGTCGTCCCGTGTTTATGATTGTAGTCATCCACAAGGTCCTGCCCTCCTACCTGATAGTTCACATTTACATTACTCTTCACCATCGTTGAAAGCCGCGACACCAATTCGCACTCGTAGGTATCCGCTTCAACTTCCACTCTTATCACATTACTTTCAAAGTAAAGTTTCGGTTCCAACAGATCGCTTTCGCTGTCGTTGCAACCCACACTAGAGAAAGACAATGCAACTAGTGCACCTGCATATAAGATTTTGATACGTTTCATTGCTGTTCTGTATTTTCATTAGATTGATTGTCCATATATTCCTGATAAGCCTGCAGATTGATCTGTATAGCATGACGCACAAAATTGTAATCACGGGCATTATCATAGTCATTATCAAGTCGGAAAGCACCGACGCCACCTTTCGGACCATTGGCATGGTTATAAGCAGCCTGAGTCAAAAGTACACCACCGGTAGTCCAGGATGACTCAAAGTTCTCTGTAAAGATGTGCTTACGATAGTCGTAATATTCTCCACACCAGCTTTGCAAGGTACTCACTCTTCGATCGAGATTGGAGTCACCATATGCCTGAGTGATGAAATAGTCAAAATAAGGAGCAGATTCTTTGTTAGAGTTCCATATTTCACCGTCAATCATAAAATAGTAGTACTTACCATTCGGACGCTCGGTTGCCATCGGACCAAAGTATTTTCCTATCTCTTCTACCAGATAATGCAGAAACTCACCACGCGGACCACCTCTGCGGTCTTTCAGACTGCCTACATATCTTCCGCCGTCACCACCATTATCGGGTTCCCAGTCAATGTCCAGACCATCATAATCAGTCGCAACAATCGTGTCTACCAATGCTTTGGCATAGCGTTGAATGGCTGCGATATGGTCTTCAGCACCTTTCTCTCCACTGGTAAATCCCCAATAAGCTTCTGTTGCCTTATTGACCAGTTCCGTGATTTCCTCACTGGAAGCATTCGGGTTTTCCGCCTGTACTTTTTCTGAAACGGAAGCAGGCGTAATACCAGTTCCAATATTATGCAAAATGTAACAAACCGTGATCTTACCGCCTTTCTTCTTTTGGAAAATCTCCTTATCAGCCAGTTTCGCTTCATTCAAGCCGAATGGACCACTCCACATCGATACCATGTCGATGCTGTCCGGCAAAGAAGCCAAATATCCTTTACGAATAGGTCCCTCGGGAGACCAGTTGCTGAACCATCCGAAGAAAATAGGACGTCCGTAACCCTGACTGGTTGCCTTCCATGCACGAAGATCGGCATAATACTGTGCACTTTCTTCATTGTCCATCGTGTTGTAACCGCCGATATGTTCAAAGTCCTTGCTCTCTATATCGACACACGACGCAATCATTATCCCTATAACAGGAAGTATATATAATATTCGTCTTAACATTTTCATATGAATCATAGTTTAATAGATTTGATTTTTACAATCCCACCACAACTGAGTTGTTGCTTTGTCTTTATCAAGACCGCCCAAGAGCTTCAATGCTTCTTCATAATTAGCTCTATCCTCTGCCGACTGATAGAAACTTACAGGATACACCATACGACGAATACCACCTTCACGAGTAACGCCCTGTCCGCGGTTGGTCTGCACCTGATTCAGTTTCGGATAACCGGTTCTTCTCCACTCAGTCCATGCTTCGTGACCGTTCGGATACAATGCAATCCACTTCTGAATCATGATCTTCTCCAGTTTCTCTTCCGTTCCACCGCTGAAGGCAGGTGTCGCAGTAGTAGGAGCCGCAGCATTGTAACTGTAATAGGAGGCTCTCATATTATGGGCAATCGGAGTCAATCCGGAAGCCAGATAGTCGTCTACAGACGAACTGATACCATTTTCATCAAAGGACATGGCAACTCCTTGTTCGTACAGTGCTTCCGCATCACCAAATTCGCTTCCCCATCTCAACGCAGCCTCAGCTCTCAGGAAATAAACTTCGGAAGCACGCATCCAGTAAGTCGGAGTGTTCGAGGTAATATTGGGCTTGGAGAAATCGGTATAAATCGTATTTTGCTGATTGGCATTGCCGGGAGGCACCGCCTGATAGTTTTTCCCGTCAAAAGCCGCTACCGCATACGCACTGGGAGAAGCTTCAAAATAAGCACTCAGACGCGGGTCCTGATAACCCAACAAATAAGAAAACATGGAAGAGCCCATGCGACACTCATTATACTGATTGGCCAGCCACTCGATGTTGTTACGAAAGACCATTCCGGCTCCGGTACTCATCTGGGCTTCGTCTGATTTCGAAGTCATCACTCCAAATGTATGATTCAAAGCCTGGCGGGCATATTTCTGTGCTGTCGTTTCGTCCGCATAACTGATACGCATTGCCAGACGCAACATCAGTGAATTGGCGTATTTCACCCATTTTCTCGTATCACCGGCATATACGGCATCATAATCGGCAACAATGGTTGCCCCTTGTTCCGCTCTCACAGTCAAAATGTCGATAGCAGCTGTCAGATCGGTAAACATGGCATTGAATGCAACTTGCTCGCTGTCGAAAGGTATCACCAGTGCAGGTTCTCCTGCATGGGTGTAAGGAATAGGACCGAAAGATTCAAGCGTTTTATGCCATGCAGATATCTTCAGAATCTGAGCCAAAGCAAAGATTTCCGGTGTTTCGGTCTTTTCGGATTCTTGTTTTATCTTTTTCCAGGAAGACAGCAGTGTCGTATATGAATTGGTATAAGTAGCCGCCACCCAATTGTCCTGCAAGTAATAGGTAGTATTATTACTGCCGCTATACCAGTTATTGTTCTGTCCGAAAAATCCGCTCCACGAATCGGCTGACAGATTATATGCAACCTGATACTGGTTGATGGCATCCGTATCATCAGCCTGAGTTCCTACGGTGACTACAGCTCTTTGCATCGCTGTTACAGCACCTCCGACAGCAACACCATCTCTTATACCCATTTCGTCGGTCATCTCGAACGGATTGGTGTTTAACTCTTCGAAGTCACAAGCAGTAAAGAGCGACAAAGCGCAAATTCCTGCTAATAGTTTATATTGATTTATCTTTTTCATGGGTCAGTTATAATTTAAATTTAATACCGAAACCGAAACTTCTCACACTCGGCTGCATAAAATAGTCATTACCTTGACCGTAAGTTCCTACGGACGGAGTCAGTTCCGGATCGTGCGGAGCTTTGCTATAGAGCATCCAGGGGTTATTGGCAATGAATGACAAAGTAACATCTTTCAGTACATTCTTAAACCAAAGGTCGGGGAACCTGTAACTCAAAGTCAGTTCTTGCAGACGGATATTGGTTGCACTATATACATAATATCCGGAAGTGGTATAGTCACCCGTACCTATCAGCTGATAATACGATTGTGCATCCACTCTCCCTTGTCCGGGCAGTAAGACACCGCCTGCATCGCGTGCTTCGGCAGACGCTTTGGATACTCCGAAGCGGTCGAGAATAGCCTGAGTAGAAGAAGTTACCACACCGCCGAAACGTCCGTTAATCAGGAAGCTGAGTCCGAATCCTTTGTATGACAGCGAGTTGCTCCATCCCAGGTTAAAGTCCGGTGACGTCTTGCCCAAGAAAACCGGTTCACCTTGTTCGAGTCCGTACGAGCCGTCTTGCTTGATTTCAACATACCCCTGACTGTCTTTCTTCAGGAAAGTATTGGCATATATATCGTTGATGCTGCCGCCTACTTTTAATATAACGCGTCCGTTGTCTTTCCTTACTTCGGGTACGTTGATGGGCTCGGGGCTCATGTCAGTACGATAGTTTTCCACCATTTCTTTGATTTCATTGACATTGCGCGAGAAGGTCAGATTGGAGGAGAAGCTAAAGTCTCCGAAACTGTCTCTGTATCCCAACGATGCTTCCCAACCGTGATTTTGCACATTACCAGCCTGCAAATAGATTTGTTTGTAACCCGAAAATTCCGGTAAATCGCCAATAAAGGTCTGATTGTATGTATTCGATTTATAGTAAGTAACTTCGGCACTCAGTTTATTCCATAAACGTACACTCAATCCCAATTCATAAGAACGGGTACGTTCTGCCTTGAAATCAGTAAAAGGATAGATGCCTGTGGGAGCCAGTGCACCACCGATAATCGGAGTGGTCACAGTTCCCGGAGTAAGTCCCGACTGTGATACCGGAGAACCGACTTCCGTATAAGACCCGCGTACCTTTAAATAGGAAATGAACTCGGGCAGTTTCACCATTTCAGAGATAATACCGGACAGACCTACCGAGGGATAGAAAAAGGATTCTTCGCTGGTGTTTACCAACCGGGAGTTCCAGTCATTACGACCTGTCAATGTAAGATAAAGCATACTTCTCCAGCCCAGTTCGACGTTGGCAAAGATAGCGTGATTACGTACGCGACTGTCACCTTCGTCTTCCGAGATACGACCGTTGGAAGGGTCGATGTTGCTGGCGGCAAACAGGTTTGTTACTCCGAGCAAGGTTCCTTTGTAGCCTCTTGCCAGCGACCAGTAGTTAGAGTAGCTATAACCCAAGTTGGCAGAAATATTAAAATCGTTGAACTGCTTGTTGATATTCAACATAAAGTCGGCATACTCCTGACGGTCTTTGTAATTGCTGTAATCATACAGACCTTTCTTTCCTTCGGCAAATTTCTGATCGGAAGTAGCATAAACCTTACGTTCAAACTGAACATGAGTATCGTCCATACGATAACGTCCGGCAAGATTCATCCAGTCGGTGATCTTATAGCTCAGACCTACATTAAACATATAACGGCTCTTCTCGTTCGTTGCGATGTTGCGGTAAGCAGTCCAGTAGGGATTCTGCGAACCATAGGTTGCATCGGCAATCGGCCAATACTGTATCGGAATATTGCGGCTCTGGTCATAACGCTCGAAAGTCTTGATATCTTCGAAGTCTTCTCCACGGGGGAAAAGGTAGGCAGAAATCACCGGATTCCAGTATTGTCCCTGCGATACCATGTTTTTATCTTCCTGTTTCACATAGGACGCTCCTAAATCCAACTGCAATTTATCGTCCAGAAAAGTGGCTGTATTGCGAATGGTGAAGTTCAGACGGTCATAAGAATTGTTGGGAACAATACCTTTTGAATTGGTGGATGAAACCGAAGCAAAAGTTTGATTCTGCTTTGTACCGGTAGACAAGGTCAACGAGTTGATAAAGTTGGTTCCGGTGTTGAAGAAATCACTCTTGGGATCATACGAATTCGGACGGGCCAGTTTGTCACCCCAGCTTTCGAACATACCTTCTTTATTTCCATACGTGTTCTGGAATTCGGGCATCATGTACGCTTTGCTGAATTCGGATGAAGAAGAAAATGATATCTGTAATTTACCTTCCTGCCCTTTCTTAGTAGTAATCAGAACGACACCATTTGCCGCACTACTACCATACAAAGCAGCCGCCGAAGGTCCGCTCAGAATAGAGATACTCTCGATATCTTCCGGATTGAAATCAGCAATACCTTCCGTTCCGGCTTTGCCTTCACCCATGATACCACTATCTGTGTTTCCCATATTAGTATTAAACAAAGGGATACCGTCTACTACATACAGTGCATTGTTGTCGCCTTCGATAGATTTAGCGCCACGCATAACGACACGCGTCGCACCACCGACACCACTACCACTCTTGTTGATACTTACACCGGCTATCTTACCATTCAGTGAATTGATGAAGTTGGCATCTTTAATGCCGGTTATATCCTCGCTTTTTATCTGCTGCACATTGTAAGACAGTGCCTTTTCTGCCCGCTTGATACCCAATGCCGTCACGACTACTTCGTCCAGCACTTCCGTATCTTGTTTCATTGTAATCGGGTAAAAGTCCTTATTGGAAACAGCAATCAGTTGAGTTGCATATCCTATATAAGATATTTTCAAACGGGCATTACCGGGACTTTTAATCGAAAAGTTTCCGTCAAAGTCTGTAATCGTCCCTGTAGAACTGCCGTCCACAGAGATATTTACTCCGATCAGGGGTTCACCATTCTCATCGGTTACTTTCCCTTTGATATCTTTGACAGATTGTGCAGCTGCCGGTTTCTTCTCCGTAACTATAATATAATTACCTTGAATCTGATAAGAGAAACCTGTTCCTTTCAAGATTGCATCGAGCGCAGTAGTCACCGATACGTCTTCCAAGTTAAGATCGGCAATTTTCTTTCCTTTCAATTCGGAATCACTATAATTTATAGACATCTTCGACTGTCTTTCCACAGTTTTCAATGCATCTACTACAGTGATATCTTTCTGCTGGATAGTAATTTTACTATCACTTTGAGCAAAAGCAAGGGTCTGCATCAATAATAGACCTAAAAAAATGAGAAAGACTCGCTTTTGAACAACATTATCTGCTCTTTTTTCGTAAATTTGTAGCATCTTTTTAGTATTAGTTAATTGGTTATTATTCTATGATCAATTGAAATAGCGTCGAGATACGCTAATATTAGAAGGACAATGATTTCACATCCGGGAGAAACGGCCATTTCTTCCGGATACTTTTTTGCATAGTACATTAAGTTAAAAAAGGTTCAACAATCGTTTTTCTATATTTTATCAGTTATATAGCATTTATTCCCCTTAATTATATATTTCACATCCCCTGCCACCTGTGTTATTATCTTCATCACCTCTTCCAAAGTGGCTTGCTGTTGAAAACGGAAACTATACGATTTATTGTTCAGGCTGTGAAAGCTATAAACAAAGGTATAGGGAAATTTGCGTTCGAGACTCGTAAAAATCTCATCGAGATGCATATCACTGAAAACCAGCTCTCCACGCTGCCAGGCAGTCACATCCTCTATCCGAGGCGATTGGAGGCTACGTTTCCGGGTCTGTTTATTATACGTTATCTGCTCACTGGGTTTAAGTATTACATTAGATATCAGATTATTAAATTCTACCTTCACACTACCTTCCAGCAGAGTTGCAATCAGTTCATTGTTCTCCGGATAGGCATTCACGTTAAACTCTGTACCTAAAGCTGTTATTTGAAAATCATTGGCTTTCACTATAAAAGGATGTTTTTCATCCGGCTTTACCTGGAAATTTGCTTCGCCAATCAAATATACACTTCTGGTCTTACCGGCAAACTGCTCCGGGTACAGTAAGGTGCTTCTCGAATTTAGCATCACCCGGGTACCATCGGGCAATGTAAGTTCACGTATTTCCGCCGTTGGTATGAAACATTCTACCAAGTCTTTTTGCGGTTTGTCTTTCTCCAACATCAGATAGATAGAAACAGACGATACTGCCAACAGGAAAATAGCTGCTGCTCTCCATATAAGTAACTGATACTTTTTACCGGAACCGACAGACTGCATTCCCAGATTTTGTTGCATCCGTAATATGGACTGTTGCATTCCGCGAGGTACTTTCTGTTCTCCCGCTTGTTGCCACAACGTGTGAAGTGCTTCTTTTTTTTCTTCCGCATGATTGTCGTCAGCCAACCATCGCTGCACTTTTCTACGCGTAGCCAATGAATACTCATTATGCCCGAATAACTCTATGATCTGTTGAATATAGTTTTTCATCATTAATTTCTTCCTTTATACACTAAATACAACTAAAAGAAAAACACTACTTAAAGGAAAATAGAAAAAATAAAAATAGAAGCACTTTTTTTAGTTCTATCAGTGCTAAATACACCTGGTGCTCTACCGTACGGATGGAAACATTAAGCTTTTCTGCGATTTCTTTATAACTTAATCCCTTAAAACGACTCAGCTCGAATATTAACCTTCGCCGTTCAGGCATTTTTTCCAAAGTCAGGCGAACAACCAGCAACATTTCTTCATAATATATATTATTAAGGGCATCTTCCCCTTCTATCAATTCATGAAGCACTGTTTTCTCAAGGTATCCTTCCTGATATTCCCGTTCGATTTGCTGATGCTTGAAGATATTCAGAATAATGTTTCTGGTCATTATAAAGAGGTAGTTATCTAATTCATTTTCATTGTCAAGCCATATTTCCGGTTGTAACCAAAGCTTACAGAAAATATCTTGAGCAACATCTTCAGCATCAACTTCCGACTTAAGCAACAGCTGGGCATAATTCTTTACTTTCGGAAAATTAGAAATAAAAAAACGCTGAAACTTCAGCTCAATTTGGTTAACATTATTTTCCATATCCGCTAAGATTATTATCGATTACAAGTATAAAAGTAGACATTCTCAAAGATTAGAACATAATAAAGATATATTATTAATACTTGTTTGCATATATTTATAATTATTCCGTATATAAAACAAAAACACATAAATATTGACAATACCAAATAGCCATATTATCATACCAAAAGAGAATAGAGTGATAGGATGTATAAGAAATTGACTTTGTATCTAAAAAGAGATAAAATAAAGGATCAACAATAAAAAGGGGAGTAAAAGAGAAAAACTGCAAAAAGAAAAAGCTCTGATAATCAGAGCTTTCATTTGTTTTTAAGTGGAGCTGGAGGGAATCGAACCCTCGTCCAAACGAGGAAATCATAAGCTTTCTACATGCTTATCTTTGCCTAAATTTTCGTGCAGGAGCAGAACCAAAGCCATCAATTCCTGCCTTATCCTCTAAAGTTTCATCAAAAACGCGAGGCCGCTTCTGACTATCCCCGATGTTACTGCACCACTGAACCGGAATGCTTCGGAGCAACAGCTTCCGAGTGATGTCTCGTCCTGGCACCTAGTGCCTGGATTAAGCTAATCTACTGTGATTCGATTAAGCAGCAAGAGCGTAATTAGTTTCGCCAGATAAAGTTTTGATAACTGAGATTTAAGTGGAAATTACCGACCCACTGCATGCTTACCTACCATTTCTGCCCGCTGTCAAATCCAGTCAACCCCATGACTTTGTAACGGTCTGAAAATCAAAAGAAAACAATCGATATTTTATATTTAAGAAACAAATAAGGGATAAATAATGCATCATATCCTTTCAATAATCCTGTTTTCTTTGGCACAAAGATACATATTCTTTTGTTACTAACCATCATATATTTGCAAATATTAGCCGATGATATGCTATCCGGTATACAGAGATATATCATGAGCGGAGGCAGACTTGGCTCCCAAACATACAACATTTGTAGGCCCGGTTATTTCCAACTTACCAACATTATCCGTACATTTGTGGAATATAATAAATACTATCAACCTCAAAAAAGCAATGGAAGAACCATTTGATTATTCTCAAGTACCTTTCACATTCGGAATGTGTGCTGCCGAAAATTGCCCGCAAGCCTCGACTTGCCTGCGACAGATAGCTTTAAAACATGCCCCTGCAAACAAAGTTTTTCTGCCAATTATGAATCCAAACCATATAAAGGGCATAAAAGAAAAATGTGACTATTTCTGTTCGAACGAAAAGGTGCGTTACGCCAAAGGATTCATGTGCACAATAAATGCACTCACAGTGCGCGTGGCAAACACGTTCCGCTATCGGATGATCGGATATCTGGGACGTAAAAACTACTACTTGAAACGCAGTGGCAAACTGGCGCTCACTCCCGCCGAGCAGCAATGGATTATAAATACCGCCAAAGAACTGGGAGTCATTCAAAGTGAGTATTTCGACAGTTATATAGTAGAGTATAACTGGGACAGGTAAGGGAGATTTCCGTTTCAAGTAAAGAAATGACAGTTTCCTCGTAGAGAAACGCAAGTATCCCCGTAGAGAAACGACCGTTTCCTCGCCGGGAAACCATCGTGTCCTCGTAAGGGAACGACAAGGAAACTGCAATCATCTATTATACAAGACATTAGTATAGACTAAGGAAGTTGCTATCTAATAAAAAGAACCTATATATGCTAAAAACTTTTGCAACCATCTGTATTATCGGTATGTTCACATCTAGTTGTACATCAAAAAAGGCTTCCCGGACCGAAGGCTCCCATGAAGCAGAACAGGAACTGACAATGATTGTCGGTACTTACACTTCGGGAGACAGTAAAGGTCTCTATAGTTTCCGATTCAATGAAGAAAACGGAACCGCAACCGCACTCAGTGAAGCGGAAGTGGAAAACCCATCTTATCTCGTACCTTCTGCCGACGGCAAATTCATCTATGCAGTCAGCGAATTCAGCAACGAACAAGCTGCTGCCAACGCATTTGCTTTCAATAAGGAGGAAGGAACTTTCCGACTGCTGAATACGCAGAAAACCGGAGGCGAAGATCCTTGCTACATCATTACCAACGGAAGTAATGTGGTTACTGCCAATTACAGTGGAGGAAGCATTTCTGTCTTCCCGATCGATAAGGACGGTTCACTTCTCCCCGCTTCTGAGGTGGTGAAGTTCAAAGGTTCGGGAGCCGACAAGGAACGTCAGGAGAAACCGCATCTGCATTGTGTCCGCATCACGCCGGATGGCAAATACTTATTTGCAGACGATCTGGGCACGGACCAGATACACAAATTTATTGTTAATCCGAATGCAAAGGCAGACAATGAAGATGTTTTTCTGAAAGAAGGAAGTCCCGCCTCTTATAAAGTAGAAGCCGGTTCGGGTCCCCGCCATCTGACATTTGCACCGAATGGAAGCTATGCGTATCTCATCAATGAACTATCGGGAACAGTCATTGCGTTTGAATATAACGATGGAGAGTTAAAAGAAATTCAGACAATTGCTGCCGACACTGCGGGAGCCAAAGGAAGTGGTGATATTCATATCAGCCCGGACGGCAAATTCCTGTATGCAAGTAACCGGCTAAAGGCTGACGGGCTGGCGATCTTCAGTATCCATCCGGAAAACGGTATGCTGACGAAAGTTGGTTATCAACTGACAGGCATTCACCCGCGCAACTTCATTATCACGCCTAACGGCAAGTATTTGCTGGTGGCTTGTCGGGATAGTAATGTGATACAGGTTTATGAAAGGGATACAGATACAGGATTACTGACGGATATACGTAAAGATATAAAGGTGGACAAGCCTGTCTGCATCAAATTTGTACCGTAAACAGGAAGAAGTACTTGGTTAGCACCGGACAGAAACAAGAGTACGCCGGTCCTAACCAAGAACCAATACTTCCTAACCAATCAGACTACGAAAAGCCTGAATACCCTGATGATTGATATCCAATCTTTCTACCTCACTCAGCAACCGAACGGATTTCTCTTTTTCGTTCAATCCCCAATATCCCAATGCCATCATATATTTGCAGTGAATGACGTTTCGTATGGTCAGGTCATCTTCCCATATTAACAAATCGGGTAGTGACACTGCAAAATAATCCATTTTAACCTTGTCAAAAAGATGTTTCTCTCCATAAGTTGTCAGTTTATGGAAGCGTCCGTTAGCCTCATCCATGCGGTTCAGTTTCAACAATGCCAGTCCCTGATAGAAAATCTTATCCGGTTTTGCATCATTGTAATACATGGCAGCAGCCGGTTCGGTAGGACCGACAATCGCTTGTTCCCAGCATTCTACCGCTTTATCATTCTGCCCCAGACCTTCATAAGCGCAACCCATGAAATAATAGAAATCATTTTCCTGTGCACCGTGCAACTTACCTTCACCCAAGTGATGTGGATATTCAAGACACTCTGCCAGCAACGAGACAGCTTCACTGTAATTCCCGGCTTCAAGTGCTTTCTTCGCCAGTTCCACACGGGCAAACTGATATTGTCCCGGTACTTTTCCTTCGCCGCCTTCCCACGGATGGAAGATATGCGCATCAAGTAACGTTTTAGCCTTTTCATACTCGCCTGTCTGATTCAGCAAAGTGATCTCTTCCAGTACGAGGTCGTCACGTTGCGCTATCAATTCGGGGTATTGCTGCAAGAACGCCAGACGTTCGGAATGCGGACGACGGACACGTTTATAGAGCTGATCCAATTCCATCAACACACGTGCATCGGTCGTATCGAGTTGGAAAGCACGTTCCATATATTCGATGGCTGTTGCTTCTTCATCCTTTTTGTTAAAATTAGCCAAAGCCAGATTACGCCATATCGTAGGGAACTTGTCATCCAGTCCGGCGGAAGTTTCCCATGCTTCGAGTGCTAAGTCGTACTGACGTTTGTCGTAGTACAAATTACCCAGATAATAAGGTGCTTTCGCATCATTCGGGTTTTGTTCCATAGCACATTGCAAAGCAAGAATGGCTTCCAGGCGGTTAGGGAAACAATAGTCCGGACAAGCGCCGGCGGCATCGGCAAATGCCTGTTCCGCACCGGATAACTTACCCTGAACAAGACACCAACCCAAGTAATAATAAGTCATCGGTGTTACACTGTCCTCAGCGATAGCTACATTCCACAAAGAAGCGGCTTCTGTCCAGCAACCGGCAGCACAATAATCGAGTGCGATTTCATCATAGTTGTGAGCTTCGCCACGCATCATCGTTTTTAAAGTAAGCAAGTCTTCGGCAGCATTGGTTATCAGATATTTCTCATAACGGCAACCGAAGTTGAATTTATCAATAGCCAATGAATCTTCAATCACTTGCAAGGCTTCTTCCGCTTTCCCCATCTGACGGAGAATGGTCGTTTTCAGAGCACGCGCTTTATGATTATGCCAGTTGCGGATAAGCGAACGGTCCACTTCATCCAAAGCGTCTTCCAGACGTCCTTGCATCGTAGCAATCTGAGCACAGGCAAAATAACCGGCATCCTGCCAGGCTGCATTCCAGCATGATTTATAGAAACGGTCGTAAGCCTCATTATAGCGTCCCTGATATTTCAAGGCAAGTCCGAGATTATAGATAGGTTCTCCATCATACGGATTCGGGTTGCGCTTCTGCAAGGTCTTCACTGCCGTAAGCAAGTATTGTTCAGCTTTCCGGAAACGGCCTTTACGGATATACCATAATCCGAGCGCATTATTGCTACGTACATCGATCGGGTCACGGCGCAAGGCTTCTTCGTAATAGTCTACCGGATTATAGGTGGCGTGTCTGTATTGTTCCAGATGTAAACCTGTCAGATAGAGTTGCTCGGTTGTTTTTATTTCTTCCGGTAACAAAGCAGCTTCGGCAGCATCCGGAATCGGTTTTACTTCGTCCGGTTCGGCATGCCAGTAAAGCAGTTCCTTGCCGTTTGCGGTGATTTCAAGATTCAGTTTGTTCAACTTCTCCCCTGCTACGTCTACCGTTTCATTCAATAGTTCTTCCGGAGTAATGGTCACTTGCCTGCTATAATACACTTTTCCATCGTCACCTTTCAGCACTACATTAACCACCTGCTTAGATGTTGCGAATATCTTGAAACGTACCTCCTTTTCACCTTCCGGTTCTATGTTCATCAACAAATCTTTGCTTGCATTCTTCACCACTCCCAGTTCACGGTAAGGCAGGAAGTACTGTACGAAGCTCTTTTCTTCGTAAGGTTGCAGCCATGTAAAGTCCGGTTGGTTCTCGGTATAGACACCAGCCATCAGTTCGATGTAAGGTCCGTCCTCGTCAGTCAGATTACGGTCCCATGCACGGCCGAAATCACCGTTTCCCCATGTCCATTGCTTTTTGCCCGGAGAAATATGATGATTTGCCACATGAAGCATACCTGCACAAGTGTCGTTTTCGTAGCCACCCTCAAAGTTGTAACGGGAGTTGACAGCCATATACGAAGTAGGAACTTTGATATTCTTATAGTTCGAAATGTCTACTCCGGCAGAATAGTCCATCTTATAATAAGTACCCGTTGCTATAGGAAAGCTGGATACGGCACGCTTCCCATGATCGAACACCGCATTGATGTCGGGCGGAAATACACTCTGATAGTAGTCGTTCACCGCTACGGCAGGATTCGCCCACCACAGGAAGGTTTGCGGCACTTCGGTACGGTTGTAGAGCACCCCTTTTATTTCGAGAAAAGCATGTCCCGGACGAAGCGTGAAGCCCGCCATCCCTTTCTGATGAAACATCCGTTCCATTTCGTTCACCCATACAGTGACGCTGCCGTCAGCATTTTCTTCAATCGTCGTATCTACAGGCATATAAGTACTGGGACGATGATGCTGAGGCCAGTTAAACTCAATACCTCCCGAAATCCACGGACCTGCCAGCCCCACTAATGCAGGTTTAATCACGTGATTGTAATAAATAAAATGACGTTCTCTGATCTTGTCATAAGCCATTTGTACACGACCGCCTAACTCGGGCAGAATCATCACCTTGATGTATTCGTTTTCAATAAAGATAGCTTCGTATTCCTTATCTACTTTTTCATCGGACATCGATTCGATGACAGGATAAGGATAAACTACCCCACTACTGCCCTGGTAGACACGTTTCTCCAGGAAAATAGGATTCTTTTCCGGTTTACCTACTTCATAAGTAGGAATTACAACCTTTTCTCTCCATGCTTTTACCATGATATTATTAATTATATCTTTTTATTTTATCAGATCTTTCTCCAATGTCTCCAGCGATTTCCCTTTTGTCTCAGGCAATGCACGCAGGAAGAAAAGGAAGCCGAAGACGCAGATAGCCGAATAAATCCAGAATGTGCCGTAACTGCCCAATGCAGTATTCAGCAACGGAAATGTGTAGGTAAGCGTGAAACTACCGACCCACAAAGCGAAAGTACAGGTTGCCATAGCGACACCACGCACGCGGTTGGGGAATATCTCAGCAAGCAGTACCCACGTGATAGGCCCCAAAGACATGGCATAACAAGCTATCGCCAACACTACCAGCACTACCATAAAGAAACCGCTGACCTGAAAAAAGTAACACGCACCGAGAACCAGATAAATACCCGCCAGTCCTCCAGCCCCCAAAAGCATCAGAGCACGGCGCCCCAAACGTTCGACCGTATAGATAGCCACAAACGTAAAGATCACATTCGCTACACCGGTCACTACAATATTAAAAAGTACATCACCCAGCGAATAACCCGCCGACTGGAATATTTCCTGTGCGTAATTGAAAATCACATTCGTACCGCACCATTGCTGGAACACAGCCACGATAACACCCAGTACGAGTACCTTACGGAACGGACGACTGAACAACAATTTCAATCCTCCTTCCGACTTGGAAGCGGAGGTTTGTTCCACCATCTGAAGTTCCCGCTCTGCATAGCGGTTTCCTCCTATCCGGCTGAGCACACTCCATGCTTTCTCCCTCTTGCCTTTCATTGCCAGCCAACGGGGACTTTCGGGAATAAAACAGGCTAGCAGCAAGAATACCGCTGCCGGAAATGCTGCTCCCCAAAACATCCAGCGCCATCCCATCTGCCCGTTCCATGAAGCACAGATATCGGCAGGCGTAAAGTCGGCAGGTATAGGCTCGGCTATCAGCCAGTTGGCTATTTGTGCACCAAGGATACCTAATACAATAGTCAGTTGATTGAGGGACACCAGTTTCCCCCGAATGGAAGTAGGAGCTACTTCGGCAATGTACATCGGAGACAGCCCCGAAGCGATACCGATGCCGATGCCTCCCAAAAAGCGTGCTGCCAGAAACCAGCCGAATACGGAAAATGCACCGGTAGCGTATGCGGAAGATAAAAAGATAAATGCGGAAATCAGCAAGAGAGGTTTCCTGCCATAGCGGTCAGCCATCATACCGGCTACCATAGCACCGATCAGACAGCCAAGCAGAGCTACACTCATAGCCAGTCCCTGCATCGTCGGCGAATCGGCAATACCGAAATAGAGTTCATAGAAAGGTTTCGCTCCTCCGATTACCACCCAGTCATACCCGAACAGAAGACCGCCCATCGCAGAAACCAAACAAATGGAATAGACAAACTTTTTATTATAACTTTTCATACCACTAGAAGATTGATTAATTGATGTTGCAAAGATAGAGCGTATCCAAAGCACAAAAAATAGAATTTCATTTTATAAAGATGGACAATCTTATTTTTAATGTATTATTTGACAGATCGCATACATTATTATATATTTGCGCAGAATAACCAATTATGTACTATGGTAAAACTAAAAGATGGATTTACCGGGGAAAGAGCCTTAGTATTGCCCCGCATCATCGTTGATAAGATGGAAGAGGACCCGCTGACCTCCATGCTGCATATCACTGACATCGGATATTATCCCAAAGCCAAGCATCATTTTCGGGAACGGAAAGAGCCCATCAATCAATATGTCTTTATCTATTGTATTGATGGCGCCGGATCTTACCGGATCGGAGACCAGGAATATACCGTCTCCGCCAATCAGTATTTTATTCTTCCGGCAGGAGTCCCGCATTCTTATGCTTCCAACAAATCGACACCATGGACTATTTACTGGATTCACTTCAAAGGTATTCTTGCTCCGTTCTATGCCAAAGACGCCAACCGTCCGATGGATATTCAGCCCGAACAACACTCCCGCATCAGTACGCGGATCAACCTGTTTGAAGAGATATTCAATACACTCAAAAATGGTTATAGCAACGAGAACCTGCGTTATGCGTTTTCTATGTTTCACTTTTATCTGGGAACGTTACGCTATGTCCAGCAATATCGTAATGCAGGCACCAATGAGGCAGAAGACGAGGGAATAGTGAACGTTGCCATCCACTATATGAAAGAGAATATGGAGAAACATCTGAGTCTGGAAGAGATATCGACACAAATCGGATATTCTCCGTCGCACTTCTCCATGTTGTTCAAAAAGCAAACGGGACACAGTCCGCTTACTTACTTTAATCTGCTAAAGATACAGCAGGCCTGCCTGTTGCTGGATACCACCGATATGAAGATAAATCAGATATGCTATAAAATAGGCATTGAAGATACTTATTATTTTTCCCGCCTGTTCAGCAAGATCATGGGAATGTCACCGCGGGAATATCGTAAATCAAAAAAAGGCTGACTAAAAAGTCGGTGGTAACTTCCAACTCTCCTCCTTCGGGAAGGAGGGGAATTGTGGGTAGTTCAGACTTTTTAGTCAGCCTATATAATCATTCTTATTTCTTCTCTATAGTCAGAACAAACTGGCGCAAATAGACCTGCTGTTCTTCATCACTCACATTCGTGAAGCGGACAAACTTCACAGGAGCTTTCTGCAAACCGGCCGACAATCTGCTTTCTTTCTGCTTCAGATCCACCGTTTTCCATTCCTTACCGTCCGTAGAGATCTCAAGGCATCCCCATGTGCAAGGAGCATCCTTACCAAAGTTTATCTGAATATTCTCTCCCGGATAGATAGCATCCAGTTCTATTTCAACACTGTTTCCTGCTGCCCATTTCACAACTTCATTGGCAGGAGAAATGAGCACACGGTTCGCTTTCACCTGCAACGGCAGGTTCTTGATCTGCTCCACATTACTGATCATCTTATGCGGCATATAATCGGTAGTGGCATCCAGATGAGCATTAAACTTTTGATTGAAGAATTTCACAACTGTGGCAAAAGTCTGGTCAATTAATGGTTTTATCACTCGCGTAGCTGTCTTTACTCCCGGTTGATAAGGATTCTGATTACTCGTCTGATCGATATAGAACATCTGTTGCTGCAAAGCCTTCACATGATTGTATTTCCGCAGAAAATAAGATTCATTCCGGCCTTCTACCATCTTCAGCACTTCTTCTCCCATTTCAGCCGTCAGTTTAAACTGATGCACCCAAGGAGTGATTTCCACAATCAACGGTTTGTTCTCCGTATTCATCAACAGGATATCGGCGGATTCTTTCATACGTTCGAACGTATATTGAAGAGTCTCGAAATCTGCCTTATCGTAATTTTTGCCTTCTTTGAACGCTTTCAGGAAACGTTCGGCAGCCGGTTGGATATCCATAGATTCTTCGCGGCGGTATCCATGTCCGTTAGGTCCCAAGTCGGAATTGTGCATTGCAAAGCATTCAAGTTCTTCCGCTGCACTTGGCAGAATGGTACGGATCGCATCCTTCCACGTCTGCCATGTATCATACTTGGCAGGATTCCAGGCATAACTTGCCACACTATAAATCGCTATCTTTGACGATTCGGCATGTTCCATTGGATTGGTTACAAAGCCCGACATCTCTTTGGCAATCGTAGTATCGTTGCCATACACAGGACCGAGAAGCAGATGATCGCGCACATAATCGGACACCGGGAAGTTCCACCAGATATAAGCCGGACGCTTGATTCGTTCGTTAATCCATGAAATGCCGTCACGGGTAATATCGGAAATGACACGGTCTCCCGTCCACATGATCTGAATGGAAGGATTGAGTTTATCGCCCAGCGTAGTCAGATAATTGCCATTAGGGTTCGACCAGCTTTTATTATATTCCGTAGGGCACATCACCAGTTGGTTTATATCCGGTTTTACCTGTGCGAATTTCTCATCAATGTAGTTCAGTAGTTCCGCTTGTTTCTGCGGATTAGTACCTTCACCGGAGATATCATCAAAGAATACGGCGAACGAACGGACACCGAGCTGATACATCTTCTCAAATTTAGCGAGCAGAAGATCACGATCTTCCTGATTCCATTTGATATCCTGTCCCGGATGGATCGCCCATACAAAGTCAACTTCATTTTCGTTGGCTACCGCCACCAATTCCTGCAACTGGGCAGCTTCTTTGTCGGGATAAGGCAAACGCCAGTTGGGAGCACTATGATACGGATCATCTTTCGGACCGTATATATAAGTGTTCATCTTGTTTTTACCGTAAAACTTCAGTTGGCTGAGGCGTGCCTGATGGCTCCAGGGAGTTCCGTAAAACCCTTCTACCACTCCCCGATACCGTACAGAAGGGTAATCTTTGATTTCTACTTCGGGCAGCTTTCCGTCTTTCAGCAATTGCGCAAAAGTTTGCAGAGCGTAATAAGTACCTCGTTCGTCGTTTCCGGCCAGTACGATTTCCTTCTCATTCACAGACAGGTAATAGCCTTCTTTGTGGTCAGGAATCTGGCGGCTATATTTACGCACACTCTTGTCACCTTTCTCACCAATAGAAATAAGCATCCCTTTCTTGCTGCTTTGCTTACCGGAAAGCAGTTCTTTCAGTACCTTTACAGCATGCGGATTGGCTTCTTCCCCGCCATTCAGCTGATAGACAGCAGGCAGATCGATGGTCTTGTTTTGAACAATGAGTTGTTGAGGAGGAGGTTGCAGACTAACATTCTGCGCAAAGGTAGTAACAGCACACAGGAGGCAGGCTCCCAACAGATAAATCTTGTTGTTTTTCATAAGTTGTAATAATGGGGGTTAGTTATCATGACTTATATCATGGTGCAAAGAAACACTAATTTATCAAATTAAGCAAATTTATGAGGAACCTAGATCAAACAAATCAAAAAGAGCAAACAAAATAATCATAAAGACATACTTTTCTGATTTATTATTTCTATCTTCGTCCGCTGTTATACTTTTTATTTAAATACCCCCAATTACCATGAAAATCAAACATTTTCTACCCCTGCTATTGCTACTCGGTAGCAATGAGATGCTTACAGCACAAGAAATCGCTCTCACCCCACAACCGGCTCACCTTACCGTAAAAGACGGCCGCTTTGAGTTTGGCAACCAACTTAAAGCCAAAGTCACTCCTTATCAGGGAGACAGCATCCGTATGGTCTTTGAATCATTCAAAAAGGAATTGCAAGAAGCAACCGGCATCAAGGTTTCATCTACTCAAAAAGAAGCTAAAGCAAGGATTATCTTAGATTTGAATCCACAACTTCCCGCTGAAGCTTATAAGCTGAACGTCTCGAAAAAACAAGTCCGGATCGAAGCCTCCCGTCCGGCAGGTTTCTATTATGCGCTACAAACGCTAAAGCAACTGATGCCCCGCAACGTAATGGCAGGCGTAGCAACGTCCGACCATTCACAATGGAGTCTCCCATCTGTCGAGATTGAAGATGCTCCCCGTTTCGAATGGAGAGGTTTTATGCTGGACGAAGGCAGACATTTCTTCGGTAAAGATGAGATAAAACGAGTGATCGACATGATGGCCATCTACAAAATGAATCGTTTCCACTGGCATCTGACAGAAGATCAAGGCTGGAGAATCGAAATAAAGAAATACCCCAAACTGACGGAGACAGGCGCATGGAGAAACAGCAAAGTACTTGCATACGGTGACGTGAAACCAGACGGTGAGCGTTATGGCGGCTTTTATACTCAGAAAGATATCAAAGAAATCGTAGCGTATGCAAAGAAGAAATTTATAGAAATCATTCCCGAAATAGACATTCCGGGACATTCACAGGCAGCCGTTGCAGCTTATCCGGAGTTCTTGGCGTGCGACCCGGAGAATAAACATGAAGTATGGCTACAACAAGGGATTTCTACTGATGTAATCAACGTAGCCAACCCGAAAGCGATGCAGTTTGCCAAAGAGGTAATTGATGAACTCACTGAATTGTTTCCATTCAATTATATTCATTTAGGCGGTGACGAATGCCCCACTAATAAATGGCAAAAGAATGACGAATGCAAGAAGCTGCTGAGTGAAATAGGTTCTTCCAACTTCAGAGACTTGCAGATTTATTTCTACAAACAACTAAAAGATTACATTGCCACCAAACCTGCCGATCAACAACGCCAACTTATATTCTGGAACGAAGTGCTTCACGGAAATACCAGTATCCTTGGCAATGACATCACCATTATGGCATGGATCGGAGCTAATGCCGCCGCAAAACAGGCTGCCAAGCAAGGAATGAACACCATACTGAGCCCGCAAATACCTTATTATATCAACAGAAAACAGTCGAAACTTCCCACGGAACCGATGTCGCAGGGACATGGAACGGAAACTGTGGAGGCCGTTTATAACTATCAGCCGCTTAAAGACGTGGATGCTGCCTTGCAACCTTATTATAAAGGTGTACAAGCCAACTTTTGGACCGAATGGGTGACCGAACCTTCCGTTCTCGAATACCTGATGTTGCCACGTCTTGCCGCCGTTGCCGAAGCCGGATGGACACCACAAGAAAAAAGGAATTATGAAGACTTTAAAGAAAGGATTCGTAAGGATGCAGAGCTATACGACCTCAAAGGATGGAATTATGGCAAACATATCATGAAATAAGCAAACGCTTTCATTTGACTGCCGATAACTGGGGAGTGACTAAAAAGTCGGTAGTATCTCAATTCTCCTCCTTCGGGAAGGAGGAGTACCCGCAGGGGGAGGTGGTAGGTGAATACGCAGTCCACTTATTCACTGCAAATTATAGACAACCCTATTTTACCTACCACCCCGGCTTTCAGCCACCCCTCCTTCCCGAAGGGAAGGGGAGATACTATTGTCTTTTTAATCAATCCCCTTCCGTCTTTTTCAGACCATCTCAGTTCTTTCACTTTTTATTTTGTGCCACACGATTATTATTCGCCTGTGGCTTCACCACTACCCCATTTCCATTCTTCGTACATTTAATACATTCCTTTCGTAATGTACCCTCCTTCAGATTGAAAATAAGATTCGGATTAAAATGCTGACCGTTAATGCGGGTTTCAAAATGCACATGCTCCGTAGTAGCACGGCCGGTACGTCCGGTCAGTCCGATAGGTTGTCCGGCTTTCACCGTATCTCCGCTCTGTACCAAATTCTTGAAGTTATGACTGTAAATCGTTTCCAGCCCGTTCGCATGACGGACTACAACCAAATTTCCGTAAGCATAATATGGCTTCGACATACGTACGACTCCATCAAAAGCAGCACGAATCGTATCTTTGGCACACGTCTTTATATCTGCTCCCGAATGTCCTCCGCGAGTTCCGTAAGCGGAAATAACTTTGGCTCCCGGTAAGGGAAAAGCATATTCATGCTCTTGCAAAGAATCCAAATGCAGATATATATGATTGCTTTTCGCAAAAAGTCCGGGAGTAGCAACCCGTACATGATTCACCTCCATAGAAGAAAAAGAGGATTTACTTTGCGCATAAGCAAGAATTGGTAAAAGCAGGACTGTCAATAAAATAAGTATGTTCTTCATGTATTCCTTTATTATTCAAAATAGATAAGCTCGCCGCCATCCGATCCGGCATAATCCCTCAGTAAGGATTGAATCATTTCAGCAGCTTCCTTTAATCCCTCTTTTCCGTTATACCCGTTGACTATCGCGAGAATATGAGTAGTCCCGACATCCATCTTCGTACGTTCGTGGTCACTTGTCGGTGTCCCGATTCCTCCAAAAGAATCTCTGTACACCGGCAATCCTTCAATGTTCAAAATGCCCCGACCGATACCTTCGAAAGGTTCTTCCGCTTTGCCAATGCCAAGTTCAAGATGGTTACCCTGTATCTTATCCGCATCGAAGCCACCGATAGAATGTCCGGTACGGAGAGAAACCAGATTGATAAGGTCAACCAAAGTATCAATCTGATACAAAGGGATGCCACGCATCAGGCGACGGCGCAGCGCTTCTGCCGACGGACGATAACGCCCCGGATCTTTTCCGCAACGCTTATAAGCCTCACGGGTAGCAGCAATCACAGGTTGCAACTTAATGTCTGCCATTTGGGTGGTGGTAGTCAAGTCTTCTGTGAAAGTATTTATTTCTTTCCAAAGTCCATCGCAGTAAGCAGTATTCTTCACTGCTGCATATACGGCTGCTCCGGCAAAAACAGGGCAGGCGTTCTTTATTTCCTGAGATACTTTTATTTCAAACATACTTTTATTCAAGTTTATATCAACTTACGTTCAAGTCTATTATTTATGAATCATGATCCCCGACAGAATCCGTCCGGACTTAATGCCCAAACGCCTTGCCGAGAAAAACTCGTCGTGATGAATATACGTACATATCCGGGCAAGCTCCACTTGTCCGGACGGCACACCGAAAGCAAGGATTTGCATCCGGTTCGCTTCCCACAAGTCGATATGATGTTTTCCGGTTTCCTCTTTCCTGATAGAAATACGAGGCATATCAAAACCATTCTTCTGAAATGCTTCATACACTTCCTCACCCACTTCAAAAGAAGCCAATGAGATACTCGGACCGATACAGGCAACTACATCTTCTCCACTTGTGCCAAACTCCTTTTCCATCCGCAACAAAGTATCACGCACGATGTATGCTACCGTCCCTCTCCATCCGGCATGAATGGCAGCTATGGCACTATGTTTCTTATCATATATCAACACAGGAACACAATCCGCAGTAGAAATACAAAGACAATATCCCGGCTCGCGGGTAATCAAAGCATCCACTCCGTGCAGCATCTCCTGTCGTTGTTGAGACGAAGCCGATAAATAAGCATCCCCGATCAGCAGGCAATTCGTCTCATGAGTCTGCACAGGAATCACCAGTTCTTCGGGTGTCTGCGACATTCCTTCCATCAGAAGCGTTTGATTCCGCCGGACCTTTTCCGCCTCGTCTCCACTGTAGGGCGTACAGTTGAATGACGCATAATTTCCTTCGCTGCACCCTCCCTGCCGGGTAGTTACAAAATGAGAAATGTTGGAGTATGAGCTTAACGACTCATACCCCAACATTCTTTTATCTCTTGTGATTGAAATCATTTTTCTTCCCAATCCTCTTCTTCGTATTCGTAGTCGAGATCATCATCGTCGTCGTCAGCGTCTTCCTCATATTCATAGTCGAGTTCTTCATCCTCGCCCATGTCCTTGAGTTCCTGCTGCAGACGGGTCACGTCTTTCGGACGGTGAACAATGTCTTCTATCTTATTACTTTCCTTGTTCAGTTCCTCCCACAGAATGTCTTTCAACACTGAGATTCCCAAACCGGAAACAGAAGAAATGAATATATGCGGAACACCCTCGGGCAATGTCGGTTCAATCTCGTCCATCAGCTCCTGATCGAGCATATCGCTCTTCGTGATAGCCAGCACACGTTGTTTGTCCAGCATTTCGGGATTGAACGTACGCAGCTCATTCAGCAATACTTCATACTCCTTGCGGATATCATCGCTATCTGCCGGAACCATGAACAACAGCAACGAGTTACGCTCGATATGACGCAGAAACCGCAGTCCCAATCCTTTTCCCTGACTGGCTCCCTCGATGATGCCCGGTATGTCCGCCATCACGAATGACTTTCCATCGCGATAGGAAACAATTCCCAGATTCGGTTCGAGTGTCGTAAACGGGTAATCGGCAATCTTCGGTTTCGCAGCCGAAATGGCAGAAAGCAACGTAGACTTTCCCGCATTCGGGAAACCTACCAGTCCTACATCTGCCAACAGTTTCAGCTCCATGATCACCGTCATTTCCTGCATCGGTTCGCCCGGCTGCGCAAAGCGCGGAGCCTGACGGGTAGCCGTCTTGAAATGACTGTTGCCCTGACCGCCACGACCGCCTTTCAGCAAGATCACTTCCTGTCCGTCGTCCGTCACATCGCAAAGGTATTCTCCGGTTTCGGCGTTATACACTACCGTTCCGCAGGGTACTTCGATCACTTTATCCGCACCGTCTTTTCCGAAACTACGGTTCTTGCTGCCCGATTCGCCATGACCTGCCATCGCATGACGGTCATACTTCAAGTGAAGCAATGTCCAGTAATTACGGTTACCGCGCAAGATAATATGGCCTCCTCTTCCACCATCGCCCCCATCGGGACCTCCGTTAGGACAATATTTCTCGCGCCTCATGTGCGTAGAGCCTCTTCCGCCCTTGCCTGAGCGACAGTATATCTTTACGTAATCAACAAAATTCGATTCAGCCATATTTTTTATTTATTATAATTTGTCTACTGCTTCGCAGATATCAGCGAAGATACCATCCATAGTACCCAGACCGTTGATGTGCTGGTATTTCTTTTCGTTCTTGTACCAGTCGATCAGCGGAGATGTCTGTGAATGATATACATGCAGACGTTTTTTGATTGTTTCTTCGTTGTCGTCGGCACGACCGGAGTCTTTGCCACGTTTGATCAGACGTACCATCAGTTCATCTTCCGGAACTTCGAGATCCAACATTACAGAAACATCCTGTCCTCTTTCCGCCAACATCTTCTTTAATGCTTCCGCCTGTGCAATTGTTCTTGGGAAACCGTCGAAAATTACACCTTTGCTGTCTTTGAAGCTATCGAATACACTTGCCAGAATATCAATCATCAATTCATCCGGAATCAACTGCCCCTGGTCGATGTAACCTTTAGCAGTTTTGCCCAGTTCCGTGCCGTTCTTGATTTCTGCACGCAATACATCTCCTGTCGAGATGTGGTTGATTCCATACTTTTCTACAATACGTTCGCTCTGCGTTCCTTTTCCTGAACCCGGAGCACCGAAAATTACAATGTTCAACATCTTTTTAACCTAAAAATTAATTTGTATTTGAATTTAATCTACTACAGTATAAATATCGGGATAATTGCGTCCGAAACCATCATAATCCAATCCGTAGCCAACGATAAAATCATTCGGTATTTCCATCGCTACATATTCTATGTTCAGATTGACCTTCAGCTTTTCCGGTTTCACCAGCAAAGAGGCGATATGAATCGCTTCGGGGTTGCGTGTGCCCAGTGTATCCAGCAGACGCTGCATCGTCAGTCCGGTATCTACAATATCTTCTACGATCACTACCGTACGTCCGGCAATGTCTTCATTCAGCCCGATCACTTCTTTAATTACTCCGGTGGAAGTCACCCCCTGATAAGATGCCAACTTCACGAATGAAATTTCGCACGGAATCGTAATATGCTTCAGCAAGTCGGCGGTAAACATGAACGAGCCGTTCAACACACTGAGGAAGAGCGGATTCTTACCTGCCAAATCACGATTGATTTCGTTCGCTACGCGAATCACTTCTTTTTGAATATCCTGTTCCTTAATGGAAACAGTAAATTGCTTGTCTTTTATCTGTATGGTATCCATAACCGGTCATTTTAAAAAAGTTGTCGCAAAAATACAATTTTTTATTCTACCCCGTGCATCATCTTCTGTAATTTCTTCGAGAGAAGGAACAGAATCAGTGAGGCAACACCGGACATAATGACGAACAGCATGAAGAAGTCGTACATGGTAGCAATCTGATAACCAAGGATTGATTTCACTTTTCCGTCTTCGGGATAGAGACCGCTCAGCATACCTGCAAATTTATTTGCGGTGGCGGTAGAAAGATACCAGATCCCCATCATCAAGGAGGCGAAACGTAACGGACTCAACTTATTAACCATAGAAAGCCCGATAGGTGACAGAGCGATTTCTCCCATTGTATGAATAAAGTAAAGCCCTGTCAGCCAGATCATGCTCACCTTTACTCCCGGAATAGCATCTTTCACTCCAAAACAGATGAAGAGATAACCAAGAGAAAGCAGCAACAGACCGATTGCCTGTTTGGTAGGGGAAGCCGGTTCCATGTTTCGCTTATTCAGAAAGCCCCATATACCGGGCATAATATAGGCAAGGATCACTACAAAAAGCGGATTGAATGACTGGAACCACGAAGCCGGCATCTCCCAGCCGAAAATGCTGCGGTCAGTCTGTTCGGAAGCGAATAATGTCAGAGAAGCTCCTGCCTGCTCGTAAGCTGCCCAGAAGAAAATGACGAAGAAAGCTACGATATAGATTACGAAAATACGGCTACGTTCTACTTTGGTCAATGAACCATCCAGCAGAATGAGCACTGGAAAGACAATACAAGCCGTAAAGATACCCACACTAATCCAGTCATCGCTAAAGGCATAGCTAAAAAAGGCTATTAAGACAACTGTAAGGGCAGTAATGATGATAATATTACGTACTTTGGTACGTTTGTCCATCTTCGGATGTGAAATATGTTCGGCTTTATCCTCCTTTTTTTCACGTCTGGCGTCGGGGACGATACCAATCGGTTCACCGGAAGGAGAGAAAAGGTATTTATTCTTCTGAGTTTCAAAGAGGACAACAGTGAACAGCGTCATGATTCCGGATGCGAGGAATCCCCATTTAAAGTCCTGCGGATTCCCTGTGTCTCCCAAGAAACCGCAAATCAAAGGAGCAGCGAAAGAACCTACATTAACACCCATATAGAAAATGGTGTATGCAGCATCCAACCGTTTGTCCCCGGGTTCATATAATTGCCCGACGAGCGAAGAAACGGTAGGCTTAAAGCAACCGTTACCTAAAATCATGAATCCGAGTCCGCCATACATCAGCCAGTGGGCAAGGTCTGTATTGTTCAGTGAAGAGGCACTCATAAACATCAGGAACTGACCGACTGCCATCATCACCGCTCCCCAAAATACCGAACGACGGATGCCCCAATATTTATCGGCAATGTATCCGCCGATCAACGGAGTCAGATAGACCAGTCCGGTGTAGCTACCGTAGATAGAGGCCGCCGCTTCTTTATCAAAAAGCAATGCCTGCGTCAGAAAGAGGATAAAGATAGCACGCATACCGTAGTAACTGAAACGTTCTGCCGTGCTCGTTGCGAAAATTAGGTAAAGGCCTTTCGGGTGCCCTTTCAATGAACTCATGAATTATGTGTTTAGTAGTTTATGGGGTGCAAAGGTACTAAAAAGTAGATTAAATGCCTCAAAAAAGAAGATTCTTATAGAATAGAAAAATACAGGATGGCGTGCAAGAAGTCTCAGTTACCCACCTTATTATGTTTTCAACAGTGTAAATAATCAAGTGGATATTCTCCTTAAATGTGGGTCAGTCCCCATTTATCCAAAGGTAAATTCAACATTCTCAATACTGGCATAGAGCATTCCTTCTTTTTTTCTAAGCAGGATTTTGTTTTCCCTTGCCAGCCAACCGATAGCAATTGCTACATCCTCGAACGTCAAACCTAACTCATGGCACAAAGTGAACATAGACTGTTCGCCCTTTTCATTTAAGATGCGCCATACTTTCCCGGCATTTGAGCCAATTCTTTTCTTTTCCATCATGCAAACTTTAGAAGATTAAACAATTTATATTTATAATCTAAACATTGTGAGCACAGGAGAATAACGTAAAGCACATTACTGCACTACAAAGATATCATTTTTTTCGAAAAAAGCAAATAATCAAGGCATTAGCTGCTATTATTAGTTACATTCTAATCATTTATGCCGATCTCTGCTAAAAAATAGCACAAATAAAGAAACAGTTCAATTCTTTTTCATAAGTTTGCAGACGAGAACTAAACTAATATCGCACATTTAAAACTTTAATTAGCATGACTACCAAAAAACTAACAGGAATACTTTCGTTATTCCTTTGTATTATTTGCCTCGTGAGCTGTAATGACAATGATGACAACTTTTCTCCAATCACTCTGGAATATGAAGATCCTCAAATTAAGTTCGACAACGAGAGCCGTTCTTACACACTGACTCCGTTCAGCAAAGAAACGACACCACTCTTCATCAAGGGTGGAGACGGAACTTACAAAGTGACCAATGAGAATGAGAAAGTGGTACAAGTAAACTACCACAACGGAAGTTTAACATTGAAGGCAAAGGAAATAGGACGCGCATCCATCAAGATAGAAGACAGTTCGAATAATATGTATATACTGTCTGTCGTTGTAAAATATCGTACTCTTACTCATAAGGCGTTTACAGCAAAAGTCATTGTGAAGGGAGACGAGCTTACATCTGAAGAACACACTGAGTTAATGAACAAAGTGGGCAATTCATATCCGATTAATAAATATGTATTTACTTTTATGAATGCGGAAGACAGCAAAGGAACAGTAGATTTGTATTATTCAGATAATAACATGAAAACAGGCAACTTTGAAAAAGAACATATAGTGCTGGATGAAGAAAATGCCATTCCCATCAAAGGTGAATACAAATTGAGTGAGTATTATCGTATAACAATCAAAGAAGATAATGGCAAAGTTATTGATACTTTCTATATTACCAAGAACTTTCTACCACTCCTCAATACAAGAATGAATGCTCATCCGTTAATTCAGTACTGTTTTGTCAGAGATTTAACCGCACAGTACAAACAAGATTACCTTGCACTGGAAAATGCATATCTGATTCAAATAGCAGAATGAGAACTACACTGATTTTCTTCTTTAGCAGAGTGAATAGAGTATTTATTATATGAGCAAACTCCCCATTAGATTTAGCAAAAAACAATAAGCTATTAGCTAATCAAGAATATGCCCATAGCATATTTATCACAATCACCTCTTCCACCCTTTTCCTGAACCTTTGATAAATAAGGCGATTGCGGGTGAAAGAGGTGAACCAGAGGAATATACAGTAGTAGAAACACGCATGGGAAGGTTAACAAACAGCCATGAATGTTCTCCGGAGAGAGTAAAAGTAAATGAGATAACAATCATTAATATCTGACTTCTCAACTATTAATAACTGACACATCAACTATTAATACCTGACAACTCAAGTATTAATACCTGAAGTTCCTTCCCAAAAAGCCGAAAACCAACCGGAATAAAGGATTAATTCAGAGTTTTTGTGTAAGTTTGTGCGTCGAAAACTAAAAGAATATCGCAATGAAAATATTTCCAAGCAGCAGCATTAAGAAGTTAGATGCCTATACCATTGAACATGAACCGATTGCATCCATAGATTTAATGGAACGTGCCGCACAGGCACTGACTAAAGCCATCACCAACAGATGGAATCCGGAAACACCTGTCACCATCTTTGCCGGACCGGGCAATAATGGCGGAGACGCCCTCGCCATCGCCCGCATGATGGCGGAAAAAGGATACAAGATCGAAGTATATCTCTTCAACACGAAAGGCGAACTTTCGCCCGACTGCCAGACCAACAAAGAACTGGTAGAGATGATGGAAGAAGTAACTTTCCATGAAATCAGCACCCAGTTCGTACCTCCCACACTGACACCGGAACATCTCGTGATCGACGGATTATTCGGTTCCGGACTCAACAAACCATTGAGCGGAGGATTCGCTGCCGTTGTGAAATATATCAATGCCTCTCCCGCCATGGTAGTCTCCATCGACATCCCTTCCGGGCTGATGGGAGAAGAAAATACATTCAATGTAAAAAGCAATATTATCCGTGCGGACGTCACTTTCAGCCTGCAACTTCCTAAACTGGCCTTCCTCTTTGCCGAAAATACAGAATTTGTTGGCGAATGGGAGTTATTGGACATCCAGCTGAGCGAAGAAGGAATCGAAGAGACTGAAACAAACTACGAAATGCTGGAAATCGAAGAAATCCGTTCACTGATCAAACCACGCCAACAATTCGCCCATAAAGGAAACTTCGGACATGCCCTGCTGATAGCCGGCTCAAAAGGAATGGCAGGTGCATCGGTACTGGCCGCGCGTGCCTGTCTGCGCTCGGGAGTAGGTCTGCTGACCGTACACGCGCCGTTATGCAACAACGATATTCTGCAAACGTCCGCCCCCGAAGCCATGGTAGAAACAGATGTCAGCGAAACATGCTTTGCCGTACCTACCGATACGGACGATTACCAAGCTGTCGGCATCGGTCCGGGACTCGGTCGCAACGAGGAAACGGAAGCCGCCCTGATAGAACAACTGGAACATTGTCAGACTCCGACGGTACTGGATGCCGACGCACTCAATATTCTGGCCAATCACCGGCATACGCTCACCCATCTGCCGAAAGGTTCCATCCTCACCCCTCACCCGAAAGAGCTGGAACGCCTGGTCGGCAAATGTCAGGACTCATACGAACGACTGATGAAAGCCTGCGAACTGGCGCACACTGCCAAAGTACATATCATTCTGAAGGGAGCTTATTCCGCCATTATCACCCCCGAAGGCAAATGTTACTTCAACCAGACCGGTAATCCCGGTATGGCAACAGGAGGCAGCGGAGATGTACTGACAGGAGTAATCCTTGCACTCCTTGCGCAAGGCTATCCCGCCGAAGACGCCGCAAAGATCGGTACTTACATTCACGGATTGGCCGGAGACATCGCCCAGAAAAAACAGGGCATGATCGGATTAATCGCAAGTGATATCGTGACCTGTCTGCCGACGGCATGGCGACTTGTAAGCGAATAAAAGTTAAGAACTTACGGTTTATTCAATAACTTCATTAACTTTGTTTTTCAAAATCAGCTAAAAAGAACCGAATATGAAAAAGTTTATCATAGCAACAGGACTACTAATGGCAACTTCCGCCTATGCGCAGACCGAAGTGCTGACAGGAGTGACGCGAGGAAAAGACTACGGAGTAGTGTACGCCCTCCCCAAAACCCAGATAGAAATAGAAATAAAAGCAAACAAGGTCAACTATAAGCCGGGTGAATTCAGCAAATACGCCGACCGCTACCTGAGACTGACCAACGTCTCTGCCGAACCCGAAGAATACTGGGAACTGAACAGTGTCAAAGTGAAACCTGTAGGTGTACCAAACAGCGAAGCTACTTATTTCGTCAAACTGAAAGACAAAACCGTAGCTCCTCTTATGGAACTGACTGAAGAGGGTCTTATCAAATCAATCAACGTCCCCTACAGCAGCAACAATGCAAAGAATGCAGCAAACAATGCCGTTGCTCCCCAACGAAAAGCCAATCCCCGCGACTTTCTCACAGAAGAAATTCTGATGGCAAGTTCAACCGCCAAGATGGCCGAACTGGTAGCAAAGGAAATCTATAATATCCGCGAAAGTAAAAACGCATTATTGCGCGGACAAGCAGATAATATGCCTTCGGACGGCGCACAGCTCAAAATCATGCTCGACAACCTGAATCTTCAGGAAGAAGCCATGACCGAGATGTTTTCGGGAGTCCGCAATAAAGAAGAAAAGACATTTACTGTCCGCCTCACTCCGGATAAGGAATTCGACAATGAGGTAGCTTTCCGCTTTTCAAAGAAGCTGGGTATAGTTGCCAACAACGATTTGGCAGGCACTCCATTCTACATCAGTCTGAAAGACCTGAAAACGGTGAAGATTCCGCAAGAGGACGGAAAAAAGAAGAAAGAGATGGAAGGCATTGCTTATAACGTACCGGGACAGGCAATGGTGACGCTGACGGACGGCAAAAAGAAATTGTATGAAGGAGAAATACCTGTTACTCAGTTCGGTATCATAGAATACCTTGCTCCGGTATTATTCAACAAGAACTCGACCATCAAAGTTTACTTTGATCCGGTGACCGGTGGACTACTGAAAGTAGATAGAGAAGAAAGCAAATAAAACCTCTAAAAAAACAAAACGATGGGTGGCGAAGGACATATGCTCGACATGATACGTCGGCTGAAAGACGGCAAAGAAGCCTCCCGCTTACGCCGTGAACGGAGAAATGACAAGTTAGGGCGACTTAGAAGAAACAACGACCCTTATCTTCTGCCGGATACGACTCCGGAAGAGATGGAACGCATCATCAAGGATTCGGAAAAGAAAAAAGAAAAAGATAACAGCTATTTCGTATGGGGAACGCTCATCATTATGGGCGTACTGATAGGATGTGCTGTCCTCCTGTGGGCAATCTTTTTTAATGGATAATTATCCATTTAATAAATCCGTCTTTCTGTAATTGGGAAAGATAGGTAGATACACGAGACTCGTAGCCTGCTTCATATTGAAAGTGGTCTGCGAGTTTTTCTATAATCTCACGAACCGTCCGCTGCCCGTCTATCAGGTTCCATACAGCCGTACCGTGTTCTTCCAGACGCACATGAATATCTTTGGACATTCCTTTCGGCAATAAATAACGACTCATCCACGAACGTTTAAAACGAGGGAAGGAGAGCACAATAGTCTCCCCTTCCTGTTCAGCTTTAATATGTTCGTTACGACAAGGGATCACCTCCAGGAGGTTTATTTTCTCTTTCGTAGCCATATCTTTTCTCTTTTATATCTTTTCAGATAGAATATATACTGTGATTATTTCTGAATATTTGCTTCTTCCAGTCCGTAGCCTTTCTTCTTGTTTTCCACTTTCAGCATCAAGGCAACAATCAGGGCAAGTACACCGAACATAGCAAAAATAGCCATCGGCAAAGTATAATCATAAGTCTGTGCACCATCTACAACCGGACCTTTGCAATAAGAATTCAACACCCATCCGATCAGCAAAGGCACGCCCATCAATCCCCAGTTCTGTACCCAAAAGATCAACGCATAAGCCGTTCCCAACTGTTTCTCCGGAATAATCTTCGGAACCGAAGGCCACATTGCCGAAGGAACCAATGAGAAAGCAAATCCCAGAATAATCATGATCACCGTTGCAAACCACCATATATTCAGAATAGGAAGAGCGAACATCGTGTGTACGAAAATCAGCATCACCGACCCGATCACCATCAGCGTGGCTCCCTTACCGATACGGTCATATAATGAACCGAACAACGGTGTCAGGATGATCGCGCCAATCGGCAGCAATCCGGGAATCGTTCCCGCAAGTTTCGGATCAACATTGTACTTCTGTACCATCAAATCGGCCGCATACTTGATGAAGGGGAATACAGCCGAATAGAACAATACGCACAGTAATGCGATCAGCCAGAATCCTTTGTTGGTAATGATATAGACAATGTCTTTCATGCGGAAAGGTTCTTCTGGTTCCAGTCCTTCCGCATCCAGTGAAGCATCCAGTTTCTTATCGTAGAAAGTATAGATGAAGAATGCGATGGTACCTACGCACAACATGACGAGACAGAACAGAATAGGAGCGGGAATATTGGTATGGAATACGCCGCTCTCATCCGTAGACCCGAAGAAGTCTGCCAAAGGAACGGTAAGCACCATGGCCAAAGTCGTTCCAATACGCGCGGTCGCCATTTCCAGTCCCATAGCGAGAGCCATCTCTTTGCCTTTAAACCACTTCACGATAATCTTCGAAACGGTGATACCCGCAATTTCGACTCCTACACCGAAAATAGCATAACCCAATGCAGCCAATGTGACTTGCATCTTGAATCCGAAAAGCATCGCACCTTCCGGGAAAGTAGTAGTAATAGCATAATATTTCAATCCACAACCGAACACCATCAATAAACAGGCACCCATTCCGGTGAAGCGTACTCCCATCTTATCCAGAATGATACCACCAAAGATGAGCATCAGCAGGAATACATTAAACCAGCCATAAGCACTGGTGAAAAAACCGTAATCTAAACTGTCCCAGAGAAGTTCTTTTTCAAGCATGGGTTTCAGAGGAGACATAACGTCTGTGAGGAAGTAGCCGCACAACATGGTAAAAGCGACTAATGCTAGAACACTCCAACGCAGCACTGCGGAGTCATTCAGCTTTTGTTTCAATTGTTCTGTCATTGTAATATTTAAAAGGAGTTAATAATCTCGTAACGGGCAACAAAGTTAACTAATTATCATTTGTTTTACTAAAAAAGGAGAACATTTTATAAGAAAAAGGACATCTGACCGGATATTCCTGTATGAAGAAGAGCAGACCGGGCCCAATAATAAAGACAGGCGCGAACTACACGTATTACACGATTCTATTAGAATCTCTTGTAATTCGCGTAATTCGCGCCTATAATGAAGAGAACGGGTCAAAAAGCCCGTTCACTCAATAAGTTTAAACCGAATATCCTGTCACTGAATTATTCTGCTGCAGGAGCAGGAGTTTCAGTAGCCGAAGCTTCCGTTGCTGGTGCAGACTCTGCAGGAGCAGTAGCATCTGTCTGAGGAGCAGCAGTACCGGTAGGCATATTATACGGGTTGGTTTGTTGTTCTTTCTGTGCTTGTTCCAACAATACATCTTTAGCCGCAGAAGAAGAAGGAACAACGTAAGCAGTAGCAACGCTCATCACAACCATGAAGATAGCCAGACCCCAAGTTGCTTTTTCCAGAAAATCTGTAGTCTTGCGCACGCCCATGATAGCGTTTGATGAAGAAAAACCAGAAGCAAGTCCGCCTCCTTTTGAATTCTGAATCAGCACGATGAAGCACATCAGCAAGGCTGCAATCACCATTAAGATAATGAATAATAAGTACATTTTTAGTTATTTTGAATTAGCGTTAATAATCAATTTCTCCAAAAATCTGATTTGGTCTGCAAAGTAAGCATTTTTTTTTGGATATTTCAAGCTTAATTTTTTAATTATTTCAAGAGCTTTCGAATATCGTTGCTGTTTTACGTAGATTTTGGCCAAAGTTTCTGTGAAACAGCTGTCATCTTCCTCTTCTATGGTGTTGGTTTCAGTTGTTTCGTCTGTTCTGCCCGTTTCGTTTGTTTCAGCGGAAGAAGCTGCCTTTGCTTTCTCTTCTTCCCTCAAAGGTTTCAGGTATACGACTGGATCAGTCTCGCTTTTTTCGATAAAGTTGTCAATCAGCTCGTGTCCTTTCAGCTTGGGCATTGCCTCTGCCGGCTCGTCGGCGACAGGTGTCTCTTCGAGAAGGTATGCCGTATAGTCCATAGAGTAATCAAAGCTTGTCTGACTGGTTACTTCTTCGGGAGCCGTCGAAAGGAAAGCATCGATCAGAGCCAGTGTCCGGTCGACGGTAGGCTCATCTTTCAATACTTCAGAGAGAGGCAACCCTTTCTTCTGGGATTCGACAGCGAAGCGTTCGCCTTCGATCAGATGAAACAGTTTCCGTCGGTCGGCAATATACAGAACGGCTTTCCGCAGTTCCGCACCGAAATTAATGTCGTGGAGAATATACAGGTTCTTGAGATACAACAACCGGAGCGACTGAAAATACGGATACCTCGCGAGCTGGTTGCGCAGTTCGTACAAAGTATCCCTATTCAGCGTCTCGGGATGCTGAATCCATTGTTGCAAGTTAACAGAAGTCATTAAATTACCAGTTTGCTACAGTTGCATTAAATATTTGGTCGGTTATCTCTTTACTCATTTCCGCTATTAATCCATCCTGTACGGCTGTCAGCAGCTGGCTGGAATCATAGGTACGGAAAGCTGAGAATTGTTGTTCGAAGTCTTCGGCGTGATTTGTGTTGTTGACAAAGCGTACATTGACCGTGATGGTCAGCTTCGTTTCCGAAGAGTAACCATCGGCAGACACTGCCTGGTTATACTGGTTGTAGCCCGTAATTTCACCGTCAATCTGCAGATCCGCATTCTGGTTCGGTTTCAGCAGTTGCAGACGGGTCTGTCTGATGAAGATATCTTTCAGGTCTTCATTGAACTTGGTAGCCAGCGGAGCATACACATACTCCGACTTAATCGGGAAATCAGCAATCGAAATAGTCTTCACCTTATCGTAATTGATAGAGGAGCCATTAAACTTATAGGACACACTACAGGCGATGATGACTGCCGGTAAAACAACCAATATCAGCGGTCGTGCTATTTTCTTAATCCAATTCATATTCTTTTATTTTTCTGTAAAGGGTACGCTCGGAGATATTCAGATCCTTCGCCGCACTTTTCCGCTTACCATGATGCCTCTCAAGCGCTTTACGTATCATTTCTTTTTCCACTTCATCGAGCGAAAGGGTTTCTTCTACATATTCTTCCGTGTCCTGAATATCGTCATCGTCTTCTTTGGGACAAACAGACGGTTGCTGCACAGCATGGATAATGGCCGGCACGGAAGGTTGGTGCGTCGTTGTCACTACCGGAGTAGCTACTACCTGTCCCATCTGTCCGACTTGTCCCGCACGTTCAGCCATCATATTGTGCACCATCTTCTTCAGTTCCGCCACTTCCTGACGCATATCGAACAAGACAGAATATAGTATTTCGCGTTCGCTCTCAAAGCTCTTGCTCTCGCGTGTGCCGAACAGTGCCGGAAGGCGTTGGGTATTCTGTGCCGGAAGATAGGTCTGCAGAATCGCAGCCGTTATCTCACGGTTTGTTTCTATAATCGAAATTTGCTCTGTGATGTTCTTCAACTGCCGGACGTTTCCCGGCCACGGATAAGCAAGCAATATCTTCTTGGCATCTTCCGTCAGCTGGATAGCCGGCATCCGGTACTTTTCGGCAAAGTCTGCGGCAAACTTACGGAACAACAACAGCACATCATCTCCACGCTCACGCAAAGGTGGTATCTGAATAGGCACCGTGTTCAACCGATAATACAAATCTTCCCGGAAGCGTCCTTCGGCAATGGCTTGTGTCAGGTTCACGTTGGTCGCTGCCACAATACGTACATCCGTCTTTTGCACTTTGGATGAACCTACCTTGATAAATTCACCGCTTTCAAGTACACGGAGCAGACGCGCCTGTGTAGGCAACGGCAACTCTCCCACTTCATCAAGGAAGATAGTTCCACCGTCAGCTTCTCCAAAATATCCTTTCCGCTCACCAATAGCACCGGTAAATGCTCCTTTCTCGTGTCCGAACAGTTCGGAATCGATCGTACCTTCCGGTATGGCACCACAGTTGACAGCAATATACTGCCCATGCTTTCTCCGGCTATATTGATGAATGATCTGTGGAAAACTTTCTTTTCCGACACCACTTTCTCCGGTAATCAGCACAGACAAATCGGTAGGCGCTACCTGAATGGCAACATCTATGGCACGTGATAAAGCCTCGGTATTGCCAATAATACCGAAACGCTGTTTCACTTGTTGTATCTCCGCTTTGGTCATCTATCTTAATATTAAGTAATAGGTAATAAGTATTAAGTAATAAGTATTAAGTATTACCATCATTATCATCTCGCTTCCATCCGCATGGCTAATACTTAATACTTATTACTTAATACCTATTACTTAATCTTCGTCTACTGTATCCAGTTTTAGTTTATCACTATCGTCCCGTTTCTCGTAATACTGCTTCCGCAACGGGTTTACCCGTGCCGCTTTCTCGCGCTGGCGGTTGCGGAATACATCAATCGCTACATAAATAGCCTGGCGGAAAGAGTCTTCGCTGGCCAGTCCTTTACCGGCGATGTCATAGGCTGTTCCATGAGCCGGAGAGGTACGTACAACCGGCAGTCCGGCGGTATAGTTCACACCGTCTTCCATAGCCAGGGCTTTGAACGGAGCCAGTCCCTGATCATGATACATAGCAAGGATTCCGTCAAAGTGAGTATAATTGCCCGAACCCATAAAACCGTCCGCAGCATAAGGACCGTAACAGATGATCCCTTTCTCTTCCATTTCTTTCATGGCAGGGATAATGATTTCCTGTTCTTCCATACCTAGCAGTCCGCCGTCTCCTGCATGAGGATTCAGTGAAAGCACTGCAATACGGGGCGCACCGATACCGAAATCCTGTTTCAGACAACGATGGAAAATCATCAGCTTTTCCTGAATCAGTTCCTTGGTGATTGTTGTAGCAATCTCCCTTACCGGAATATGCGTCGTTACTAAAGCCACACGAAAATCGTTTTTCATCAAGATCATCAGTGACTTGTTTCCATTGCCCAGACGTTCTTCAATATACTCCGTATGCCCGGGGAAAGAGAACTCTTCCGACTGAATGGTATGTTTGTTGATCGGAGCTGTCACAATGACGTCGATCAGCCCCTCACGATACTCTTCTATGGCACGCTCCAAAGCACCCAATGCAGCCTTACCTGCTTCGGGATCGGGTTTGGAGAATTCCACTTTCACTTCGTCATCTGTACAGTTCACTACACTCAGACGGTTGTATCCGGCTTCGGAAGCTGTGTTGACAATGCTGAAATTAGCCTGTACATCCAGTGCTTTACGATGGTAAGCCGCTACTTTAGGTGAACCGTAGATAATCGGAGTACATAGCTCAAGCATGGTAGGGTCTGAGAATGTCTTCAAGATCACTTCATAACCTACCCCGTTGATATCTCCTTGGGTAATGCCGATTCTTATTTTGTTTTCTTCCATGTTTTTATTTATTAGTTGGTTCCGCTTCTCTGGTTACCCCCAGTGGAATCTGACTCTGCTGACCTTCTTGCGGAAGTTTCAGCGTATAAAGAGATGCTTCCATCTGGCGAACCAGATTGCGTTTCATTTTATCGGGTGAATATACAAATATTTCTGCTGTAATAATACGTTGGTTCTTCTGATCCAGACGAGTATGGGAAACGAACGGGCCACCCATGAAGTCACCCTTCATGCGCCACAATCCACGAGCTTCCATCGTGTAGTCATTGTGCACGTTGATCGGACGAACATCGGTCAGTAACGAGTCTGTCGACATATATACGCCTTCTTTATATCCGGGGATATTGGCTTTCATCACAGAATCGCGCTTATGAACAAAGTATTCTTTGGTGAATGTATCCTTGTCAATATAAGGATAAGAATACATCACGAAATTGCGATCCGCGCTGCCTGTATTGGTAGATGCCCAGAAGAAGTCCTCTCCTGTCTTGGAGTTATTCAGTTCGGAAGGTATCCAGATATCGCAGTCAAACAGACTATCTACCTTATTTGAGATAAAGTTGTTGTGCTTTTCCTCCAGCAAAGTAATCTGACGGTTCATTTCAGCGCGAGTGAAGAAGTCGATAATCGTCTGCTTGTTTTCTTCGACAAACTTCTCAAACACTTCTTCGTTCGGAGCCTGAATGGTCAGTATCATCTGTGGAGAAGCATAAACGTCTTTCGCATACTTGAAAGTACCTTTGGTATAAATATCTTTTATATCTACTATCACAATATTACGGATCAACTTCAGCGTAGAATCATAGTCCTTCGGTGAAGTATACATAATCCGGAAAGAAGGTTCCGACTGGGGCAGTCCCGGCATGTCAGAATCAAGCACATCATGCAAGGCCCTTCCGGCGGCACGGTCCCACACTCCCGCATCTACTACAACCAACAGTTCATACGGACGACCGCTAGAGGTATGATTCCCCTTTAATCCACAAGAAGCAACTACGAAGGCTACCAAAGCCATGCTTAAATAAAAAAAGTACTTTTTCATGATGTTCGATTTTTATATTAACTTTTATTATTTTCCTCCTGTTTCGCAGTCGACAGCATACCGCATGCCGCAAAAATATCCTCTCCCCGCGAAGCACGAATGGTAGTGAAAAGCCCGTGCGTAGTCAGATAGTCACGGAAACGGGTCATCATATCCATATCGGCTCCTTCAAGGGCTACTCCCGGAATAGAATGGAAACGGATCAGGTTAATCCGGCAATCCAGTCCGCGAAGCAGTTTGAGTAACTCCTTGGCATAAACTTGCGAATCATTAAGCCCCTTAAAAACAATATATTCAAACGAAAGTCGACGCTGTTTGCTAAAATCATAGTTTTTTAACAGTTCCACCATTTCCGTGATAGAAAAGGCTTTCTCCGCCGGCATCAGTTCCGCACGCTGGGCGGTCACCGGAGAATGCAGGCTGATGGCAAGGTGACAGTCGCTTTCTTCGATAAAGCGCCGCAATCCTTTCCGCAATCCGACAGTTGAAACGGTAATCCGCTTCGGGCTCCATGCATAACCATAGGACCCTGTCAGTATGTCCAATGCCTTCAACACCTCTTCCAGATTATCGAGCGGTTCGCCCATTCCCATCATGACGACATTCGTCAGTTTGTCCCGTTCCGGCAAGGAGTGAATCTGATTGATAATCTGATGGGCGGTCAGGTTGGCAGAGTAGCCTTGTTTCCCGGTCATACAGAACTTGCAGTTCATTTTGCAGCCTACCTGCGAAGAAATGCATAAAGTCGCCCGTTCATCATCCGGAATATACACCGACTCCACAAAATGATTCTCGCCCACAGGGTACAGGTATTTCACCGTACCGTCTACAGAGCGCATTTCCTCCACCGGAGCTTCAGCTCCTACCTCATAGTTCTGCTTCAGTAACTCCCGGTATTTCAACGACAAGTTAGTCATTTCATCAATCGAAGTCACCTTCTTATCATAAAGCCAGGATGCAATCTGTTTGGCTGCAAAGCCCGGCATTCCCAGACGTTTCACCAGTGACTGCAGCTCTATAAGCGTCATTCCTAAGAGGGGATATTTAGACATCATTCTTTCTGTTCATGGTTTATATTTGCAAATGTAAGGAAATAAAGTCGATTTCCGTATAGCAAGGATGTAAAAGTTAGCAAAAAAGGTCGTTCCAAAGCATGGAACGACCTTTTGCAGTTATCGTTTTTACGACTAATCTTAGAAGAACAGGTAACGTGTATCCTTCACTTTTCCTTTCAGATACAGGTCGTTCATCAGACGGCTTGCGAAGCGTGCGTGCATATTAGCCAATGTAGCTTCTTCATCTTTAGCGTTAAAAGTATCGCTCAGTTTGTCTTTGCCATACATCTGAAGCACAAATACACCGGCATTACCTTTGATTGGAGCACTCAGTTTGTTCATTTCAGCCACAGAAGCATAAGCACCTACCAGCGGTTCGCTGCTGCGCAATTCAGAGACATAAGCGGGAGCGGCAAATGTAACCAGCTTCAAAGAATCGCTGACTGCGCCGGGCATAGCCTTGTACTGGTCGAGAGAAGTTGCATTGGCAGCTTTCATATCAGCCATAATCTTTTCGGCTTTCTTATCTTTAACGATTTCAGCTCTCAACTGATCCTGTACAGCTTTCAGCGGACGATATCCTTCCGGAGTAACACCAACCAGAGCTACTGCAACCATATGGTCGCTTTCGCCACATTCATACAAACCGGAAACATCACCCGGTTTAGCGGCAAACGCCCATCTCAATGCTTCTTTAGTACCTCTTACACCACCGATAGTGTGTTCTGAGCTATACAAGTCTCTTCTGTCAAGCAGTTTGTATCCGGCTTCTTCAGCGTTAGCGATCATCTTTTCAGCAGTAGGATTGGCAGCGATGAACTGGCTGAAGTCATTGTAAGCACGGTTATAAGTTTCTTTGCTGAATTCAACTTCACGTTTCACAACAGCTACTTTATATTTATCCTTCACAGCTTTCTTGTTAGTCACCTGCAGAATTACATTAGCTTGTCCCAACGGCAGGTTTACTACTTCGTTCACGCCTGTATTATTGATAGCAGAGATAAACTTCAGGTTGTCACCATCGATCTGTGCGCCTTCATACTGTGCAGAGCTCATCCAGTTAGTCTCACCCGTCTGACCGTATTTCTTAGCCAGATCTGCGAAGTTAGCACCGCCTTTGATAGCAGTATAGATACTGTCCGCCAAGGCTTTTGTCTTCAAAGCGTCTTCTGCAAACACCTGAATCTGACGGAACTCGATTGAGTCGGCAGCAGCTGTTTTTGCAACCACTTTGAATGAATTAATAGTATTGTCGGCACCATTATAGTACGGACCATAAACAGAACCAACCGATGCAGAGTCCAGACGGGCAACTACATCTGACGGGAAAGCTGTTTTATTATAGAACAAGTCTACATAAGGAGCTTCCGAGCCTACAGAGCGGATAAAAGAAGTATAGTCATCTGTTGTAGTAGCCAACTGTGCAGTAGCTTCGTCTACTTCCTGCTGGATAGCAGATCTGTCTTCCGCACTTGCAGTCACCTGAACATCAATGTACTTGATATCACGGCTTTCCTGATATTGCTTGAACTGTTCTTTCTTCTTGTTATAAAGGTCTTTCAGTTCCGATTCTTTCACAACGATTGTAGAATCTACTACAGAAGAATAAGGAACGGCAGCCATCAACAAGTCATATTGATTCACTCTTGCGTCGAAAGCGTCCTGTGCTTCTACCGGGTTAGAGAGAAGCGCTTTTGCTACCAATGCCTGATATTTTTCTGCCAGGCGGCTCTGAACCAATGTCTTCTGGATGAATGACCAGTATTTGTACATGTTGTTGTACTGTTCTGCATACTGAGCCGGCATCTGAGATTCGTTCATTTTAGCGTAATCTACCAGGAACTTATTGAGCATATCCTTATCGAAAGCACCGGTCTGCGGGTTGCGGAAAGGAGTCTGTTGCAACAACGGATGCACGCCTGCTTTCAGGATATCCTGAATTTCAGCAGCAGAAACTGTCAGTCCCAATGCTTTTGCTTCTTTCTCAACCAGTTTGTTATTAACGTAGGAACGCCATACTTCGTCGCGCACCTGATTGGTCTGTTCGTCGTTCAGTGCAGTCACTCCACGGGAGAGTTTTATCACTTCGGTATATTCTTCTACCAGATTCTGATACTCTTGAGCGGAAAGAGCATCTCCGTTCACCTCACCTACGTCATGTGCCTGGTGCGGTTGCATCACCTTCCACGCGTCACCCGCGATGAAAGCAAACAGCGCCAAACCGATAACAATCACCAATAGAGGTCCTTTCGACCTAATGTTTTGTAATGTTGCCATTTTGATTAATACGATTTATGTTTATTATTATTTCTTTCTATTGTCATTTTAGCGCACGAAGATACAAAAAATGCTAATATGCTTCTATTTATTAGCTAAAAATTTCACGGTTATCGCCATTATTCCATGACTTTTAAGCGTACAAGTTCTATTTTTGTCGCTGTCACCTTGATTATTTTAAACTGATAACGGCCGACACGTACCAATTCGTGCAGTTTCGGGAAGCTCTGATATTGGTTCAGTATCAATCCGCCTACTGTCAGATAGTCGTCCGATTCGGGCAGATCAAGTCCGAACATTTCATTGACTTTTTCTATCTCCAGACGGGCGGACAAAACATATTCATCTTCGTCAATCTTCTTGCAGATATAGGAAGTATTGTCATGTTCATCTTCTATATCACCAAATATTTCTTCTACCAAGTCTTCCAACGACACAATGCCGGATGTACCTCCAAACTCATCCACTACCACGGCAATCGTCCTCTTTTGCAACATAAACAGCTTCATCAGTTTGTGGGCAGACATCGTTTCGGGTACGATCGGCACGTCTTTCACGTTATCACGCCAGTCTTTCGGATCACGAAACATTTCCGACGAATGAATAAAACCGACCACATTATCGATATTTCCGTCATACACAATGATCTTCGAGATCCCGGATTCTATAAAACGGCTCTTGAGTTCATCCAACGAAGTAGTAAGGTCGACCGCAACGACTTCGGTACGTGGAACGATACAGTCACGTATTTTTATGTTTGAGAAATCAAGTGCATTTTGAAAGATTTTCACTTCCGTATCCAATTCTTCTTCATTCGCAGCATTATCGATGCTACTCTGCACGAAATAGTCCAGATCGACTTTTCCGAAAGCCTTGTCCGAAGCATCTTTGTTAACCTTCATACCGAATATACGAAGAAAAAGGCAAGACAAACCGGAAGATAACTTCGAGACAGGATATAAAATGACATAACAAATAAAAAGCGGAATAGCGGCAACATTCAAGACCAGATTGGGATTGATCTTAAACAATGTTTTAGGAAGAAACTCTCCAGTCACCAAAATAATCAGAGTAGAGATGACGGTCTGCGCCAACACCATCAGAAAGTGGTTATCAATAAAACCAGCCAACAGATTATCACCAATGATCTGTGCCATCAATATACCATAGATAACCAATGCTATATTGTTTCCTACCAGCATGGTAGAGATAAATTCGTTCGAGTTCTTGAAAAAGATGGAAAGAATACGGGATGTGATTCCTCCCTTACGTTCCATTTCAAAGCGCAACTTATCTACTGAGACAAACGCGATCTCCATTCCTGAGAAGAAAGCGGAGAAAGCCATAGTGATGAGTAAAGAGATATAAATATTCATAGTTTATTTCACAGAATCTTTTTTCGTCGAATCCGGCGGCAATGCTTTTACTTCCGGTTGAGCAGTTCCCCCATTTTCGTCAACATAGAAAATGCCCTCAATATTCTGAATGACATAAACGGTCATTTGCTGATTGGAGTCAAAACCATGTCCGGTAATTACACGATCCGGCTGCTGGATACGTATAAACTTGTCGGAATAGACTTTTTGAGTTGCTTCGTTCCAATAAAGCAACTCGGTATTGAAACGCTCCCCTTTCCGGTTCTGTATATCTACATTCCCTATCAGTTTCCAGAGTTTCTGCTTATCATAATAATAAGCGGTATCTGCCTTGATGCTGGCTTCAATATTAAAGATAGAATCAAATTGTTCCAGATAAACTCCCTTTTCAAATGCCCAATAGGAAGGTTTCTTGCGGTCGTACACCGTCCATTCTTCTGTATTCACCCGATAACGTGTCACTCCCGAGTCGGATATAAGAGTAGTTACTCCCAGTGTATTCATAACCGGTAATGAATCACGTTCTGTGATGGCGTCGCCCAGCGTATTCTTCTTACCGCCGCAGGAAGAAAATGAAAGAAGCATAACAATTGCCCCGAAGGCAATTGTTATGCTTATGCTTTTATGCAACAAACGGTTACTTCGTTTTCGCAACATAAATTTTATCTAATCGTTGTAGTCTCTCCGATCCAGCCACCGATAGTGATGCGGTCGCCTTGTTTGTAACCTAACATAAATAGGTCTTTAGCCTGTGGAGTATGACCGGAATATGTACCAATCAACTTGTTTGCTTCTTCAGCCACACTTGGGTCAACTGCTTTTGCACGTTGCAGTTTATCAATTACAGCGAAGTAAGTACACTTATTCAATGCAGACTCATCACTCCAGTTAGGACTCATTGCATACAAGTTAGCAATCAGGATATAAGGAGCACCATAGTTCTCGTTGAAGCTAATTGCTTTCTGACAGTATGATCTGGCTTGAGACAATTTCTTAGCAGAAGCCAATACAGCTGCAGCAGCATATGCCTTTTCTGCTTTCTTCACGTTGTCAGTTTCCAGTTGGATTGCTTCGTCAAAGAACTTCACAGCACCATCAATATCACCTTTCTTGAATGCCTGATAAGCACATCCTGTAGCAGCTTCAGCTGTTGGCTCTATCTTATAAGCGTAGAAAGATGCTTGCAAATAAGCTTCGCTTTCTGTACATCTCATCATTTTCATGATATCGATTACTTTTTTCAGATAAGCCAAGTCTGTCTGGTTAGCTTCTACTTTCGGGCCATAGATACTTTGCAGAGATTCGCAGTCAGCAGTACCACTGTTTACGAACAAAGCCACGAGGTTATCTTTGATACCCATAAAGTTTTTCTTTTTTGCTTCATTAGTTTCTGCAGCAATAGCAGCGTCAGCATATTCTGAAGCAAGCAGATAATCCTGAATAAATTGTTCTTTATGATTAGGATCAGCTTTCAGTTTATCCAATGACATCTGAAGGAAATAAAAAAGCGTAGCAGCTGCCGATTCGCCTTTCACTGCATTTACAGACTGGCTCAGCCATTGATAGGCTTGGTTAGCGTCTACTTTCGGAGCCAAAGCAATATAGTCTACAGCCTTGATACCCAGTGCTTCGTCAGCAGAAGACACTTTAGTTCCTTTTGCAAGGAATTCTTCTGTGTATTTCATACGCAAATCATGCGTATTCATCAATTCATCAAAATACTTCTGATATTCAGGATTATTCTTATCCTTAATCTGAGCCATCAAGCCTTTAAGGATTTTATATCCGTCAGTAAAAGTGTAAAAACGGAGTGTGGGACAATTTTCCAACACAGCTTTCCAGGGAGTATACGCATCTTTAAAATTTCCTGCACGCACAGCCTCATGCGAAATACTACTGTTTGAGTTACAGTTAGACGCATCCTGTGCCACCACAGTGGTTGCTCCAGCCGAAAGGAACAACATAGCCACAAGCGTTTTAATTTTCATTGTATCTAAATTTTAGTTGTTTATATAATATCGTCTATTCTCTCTCTCACTTTTATTACTCTACCCTACGCTTGAAGAACCAACGTTCGTTGAACGTAAGCCCGATACTCACGCGGAAGATATTTTCATTCACCATGTTCGTCTCCAAGCCTTTTACACGGACAAACTGTCCACTGATACTAAGTATGGAACGCGAACGGGGAACAGGCAGACCGAAACCGGCAGTTACACCATATTCACGTGAAGCCTTTTTCCCATCAATCTTATAATACGGTGTCGTATAATAAGCTCCTAAACGGTATTTTATGTGGGCGAAATAGGAACGTCCTATCAAATTAGGAATGTATTCCGCACCTACTGATATTTTTGTACGATCACAATAAGCATAGGTTTCTTCAAAGTCTTGACGCACATTGATATCATTGGTAGCAATACCAAATTCAGTTTTCGACCATTGTTGCAGACTATAATCCATACCTAATGTCAAACGCTTATCATAGTTATAAGTAAACCCGACTCCAAAAGTATTGGGCAATTCAAGAGTTGCATCCATTTTTTCAGTTGTAGAAGAACCTACTTGAATCGTTGAGTTATAATCATTATTCAACTTATGTTTCGGTGAATATATCGCACCAACCGTAAAAGAATGTTTTTTGTTCAGTTCCTGCGTATATTGTACACCAAAATCCAGTTTATAATCTGAAATCGAAACAGCCATTTGACGATTGTATGAATAATAAGTACTTGAAGACATCTGAGGAAAAATCACGCTTCGCGTACGAGTCAAATCTCCCCAAAAATAAGATGCATTCACACCGACGGAAAGATTTTTAAGCACTTTTACACCAGCACCTACGTACAATTGATGTAAGCCTCCATCTCCCGTAAAACTTCGACTATATGTCAAGTCATTGTCCGTAGTCTGACTATCAGACACCGTATACCCCACATTAGAATATGGCAACAATCCGACACTCATCGCCATCCACGGAGCCAACCGGAACTGCATAGCGAGATAATCGAAACTGGCGTTTTTGGCATTCAACTTCAGGCCACCACCACTAATATTCATATTCTGTAAACTGACACCCCCTTCGAACAGGAACGTCAACGAATCAATGGCCGTATAGGAAGCAGGATTCGTTGGATTGATCTGTGCTCCATCCCTGAGTCCGAAAGCAATTCCACCCATCGCCTTGCTATTTCCGAAACTTTGATCGGACAAGTCGCCATAGCCATATCGTGTGTAAGGAGAGTTTGTATTATTTTGAGCGATTGCCGTTCCGGTAACCATCATGAGCAAAAGCGCCCAAATCGTGTGTTTAAATCCTACCATTATTATAGTTTAAAATTCTATTTAATCCTTTCAACACTAAAAATCTATCTGCAAAGATGGCACTTTTTACGCTGCTATCAAAAGAAAAGTCATCTCCGCCCGTTAAAAAAACCAAAAGTTCAGGATATTTATGCTTCATAGCCTCAATATAACCTGAAATTTCATATTCCATTCCTTTCAGCACCCCTGCACGGATGGCAGTTTCCGTATCCCTTCCCATCGGCAGTTTGCGCCCGTTGGAGTCTATCAGCGGCAAGCGTCCGGTAAACTGGTGAAGCGCTTTATAGCGCATCTGCATGCCGGGAGAAATATTACCGCCATGATATTGTCCTTTCGAGTCAATAAACTCATAAGTGATGCAAGTGCCCGCATCAATGACCAAGATGTCATTATGAGGAAACTGCTCGTTGGCCCCCACTACGGCAGCTATCCGGTCGTATCCCAATGTCTCGGGAGTTTCGTACAGATTACCTACCGGCAGCGGAGTCTCATGATTGAGCCATAACAGGGGGAACGGCAAAGCAGCCAGTTCGGCAAGTATCCGTTCGTTCAAATCGACGACAGTAGCTACAATCCCCCGCTCAATCCGGTATTTGGAGCAAAGAGCCTCCAAGCTATCCAATGATTGATTGGATTCGGTCAACACCTCCACCATCTCACTTCTATTGAAGAGGGCAACTTTCGCTGTCGTATTTCCTATGTCGATAATTAAGTTCAATACTTTTCGTCTTTAGCGGCGCAAAGGTAAAGTAAAAAAAGAAAAGTTGAAGCATACAGAAGGAATTATCTTCTTTTTTCATTTCAAATATCGCCCCCAAACGCCAAAATCGAACTATATATTTTTAAATATATAATTTATTAGTTATCCCTTATTATGGTACCGCTTTGCGTTTCATAGTCATTTTTCCTTACACAACATTTCCCTATATATCAATCAGTTACAAGAGTTTTAAAGTGTTCCGTTCAGCGTTCCACATTTTATAAGAAAAAAAGAACGCTTTTAAAGGCCCTATTTACCCTAATCAGAGGCTCTGTTTGGGTAAAACAAAGCCTCTGTTTGGATAAAACGAAGCCTCCGTTTCTACAATCCAACTATTCTTCGTATATTCGCCACCAAAATAATAAACGGGCATTTCTGATGAAACGGACAATTCTATATCCATTACTGACTCTTTATCTGCTTATCTTTTCAAACGGACAAGCCATAGCTTCTGGCAACGACTCCATCCGCCTCAGCCTGCTGACTTGCGCCCCCGGTGAAGAAATATACTCCCTGTTCGGACATACAGCCATCCGCTACGAAGATCCGGCCAACGGAATAGATGCCGTATTCAACTATGGACTATTCAGCTTCAATACTCCCAACTTCATCCTCCGTTTTTCACTCGGTGAGACAGACTACCAGCTGGGAGCTACCGACTACGCCCGTTTCGCGGCGGAATATGCCTTCGACGGGCGCAGCGTCTGGCAACAGACACTCAACCTGAGCAAAGAAGAAAAAGCGGAACTCATCCGACTACTGCAAGAAAACTATCTTCCCGAAAACAGAGTTTACCGGTATAATTTCTTTTATGACAATTGCGCTACACGCCCGCGCGATAAAATAGAAGAAAGCATTGACGGAAAGGTAATATATCCCGCAGAGCCGCAAGACGGTTCGCTATCTTTCCGCGATATCGTACATCAATACTGCAAAGGCCATCCGTGGGCCCGCTTCGGCATCGACCTCTGCATCGGTAGCGAAGCAGACCGCCCCATCACGCAACGCCAAATGATGTTTGCCCCCTTTTACCTGATGGATGCTTTCGCAGGCGCCCAAATCGTCCATGATTCGGTTCAGCGTCCGCTCGTATCCGGCAAGGAGCTGATCGTAGACGCCCTTCCCGAGGAAGAAGAAGGCGGTTGGATGCCCACCCCGTTCCAATGTTCCCTCCTGCTTTTTATACTTACCGCAGCTGCTACTATCTACAGCATCCGCAAAAGGACAGGACTCTGGGGTGTCGACCTTATTTTATTCGGTGCCGCAGGCATCGTGGGCTGTGTGCTGGCCTTCCTCGCCCTATTCTCCGAACATCCGGCTGTCAGCTCCAATTTCTTATTGCTGGTATTCCATCCGGGACAGCTTCTGCTCCTTCCATACATCATTTATTGTGTCCGAAAAGGAAAGAAATGCTGGTATTTGACGCTGAATATAGTCGTTTTAACACTTTTTATGGTGCTTTTTCCGCTAATTCCGCAGAGATTTGACTTAGCTGTTGTACCTTTGGCACTCTGTTTGCTGATACGTTCAGCGAGCAATTTGATATTGACCTCTAAAAAGAAATAATGAAAGGACTACTAACTTCCTTGATTACCGTACTGACCTTCACCGGGCTACAAGCTCAGTCGTTGCCTACTGCCCCTAAACTTGTGGTAGGACTCACGATTGACCAGTTGCGTACGGACTATCTGGAAGCTTTTTCGTCGCTCTACGGCGAGAGAGGCTTCAAACGCCTTTGGAAAGAGGGAAGAGTATTCCACAATGCAGAATATACATTCAGCGGTGTAGACCGTGCCTCTGCCATGGCAGCCATCTACAGCGGATCAACGCCTTCCGTCAACGGGATCATTTCCAACCGATGGATGGATGTAGCCACCCTACGCCCTGTCAACAGTACGGACGATGCGGCCTTCATGGGTTATTACACCGATCAGACCTGTGCCCCTACCAAATTATTAACCTCTACCATTGCCGACGAACTGAAAATAGCGACACAAGGCAAAGGTATCGTATACGCCATCGCCCCTTTCTGCGACGCAGCCATTTTCGCTGCCGGACATGCAGGAAACGGAGCGTTCTGGATCAATCCCACGACCGGAAAATGGAGCGGAACGACTTATTATGGCGAATTCCCCTGGTGGGCAAGCCAATATAACGACCGTCAGGCCATCGACTCCCGCATCTCCAGCGTCACATGGGAACCGGTTTTCCCACGTGGTATGTACACTTTCCTGCCAGATTGGCGGGACGTAGTGTTCAAATATAAATTTGACGACGACCGCAACAATAAGTTCCGCCGTTTCATCACCAGCCCGTTCGTCAACGATGAAGTAAATGCCCTCGCAGAAGAAGCAATCGGCAAAGGTTCGGTCGGCATGGATGACATTACTGACTTATTGGCACTTACTTATTATGCAGGCAACTATGAGCACAAGTCCGTACAAGAGTGTGCCATGGAAATACAGGACACTTATGTACGCCTCGACCGCAGCATCGCCAACCTGCTTGACCTGCTCGACAAGAAAGTAGGCTTGCAGAATGTGCTTATCTTCGTCACTTCCACCGGATATACGGACAGCGAATCGACGGATTCGGGACTGTACAAAATACCGACCGGAGAGTTTCACCTCAACCGCTGCACCGCCTTGCTGAACATGTTTCTGATGGCCACTTACGGTGAAGGAAAATATGTAGAAGCCTATCACGACCAGCAAATCTATCTGAACCACAAGTTACTGGAACAAAAGCAACTGAACCTGACAGAAGTGCAGGAAAAGTCTGCCGACTTCCTGATGCAGTTCAGCGGAGTAAATGAGGCATATTCCGCCCACCGACTTCTCCTGGGTTCATGGACTCCGGAAATATACAGAATACGCAACGGCTATCACCGCAAGCGTTCCGGCGACCTCGTGATCGACGTGTTACCGGGATGGACTATCGTCAGCGAAAACGGCAACGAGAACAAGGTGGTACGTCATTCCTATATCCCCGCACCGCTGATCTTCATGGGTCACTCCGTGAAACCGGCCATCATTCAGACACCTGTAACAATCGACCATATTGCGCCTACACTGGCTCATTTCATGCGCATACGGGCTCCCAATGCTTCTTCTTCGGCTCCTATTACCGATCTTCGGTAAAAGATTCCTCACAAAAACCATGCGAAAAACATAAATAAATCAGCATTTTAATGTAACTTTGCGCGGATTTATATATGGAAAAAGCACCGTGCAGACAATCAAGAAATAATAATAAACTAAATAATACAACATGGGATTTAATGAATTTTTAAGCTCGATTTTCGGAAACAAATCCACACGAGACATGAAAGAAATCAAACCCTGGGTAGAAAAGATCAAAGCTGCCTACCCGGAGATTGAAGCACTGGACAACGATGCCCTCCGTGCCAAAACGGAAGAACTCAAAAAATACATCCGCGAATCGGCTACTGACGAACGCGCTAAAGTGGAAGAACTTAAAGCGAGCATCGAAAGCACCGAACTGGAAGACCGCGAAGAAGTCTTTGCACAAATAGATAAGATAGAGAAAGAAATTCTCGAAAAATACGAGAAAGCACTGGAAGAAGTATTGCCCGTAGCTTTCTCTATCGTCAAAGCAACTGCCAAACGATTTACGGAAAACGAAGAAATCGTAGTAACCGCGACTGAATTCGACCGCCATCTGGCTGCCACCAAAGACTTTGTACGCATTGAAGGCGACAAGGCCATCTACCAGAACCACTGGAATGCCGGCGGCAATGATACGGTATGGAACATGATTCATTACGACGTTCAGCTGTTCGGTGGTGTCGTTCTGCACAAAGGTAAGATTGCGGAAATGGCAACCGGTGAAGGTAAAACTCTCGTTGCTACCCTTCCGGTATTCCTGAACGCGCTGACCGGAAACGGTGTGCATGTAGTAACCGTGAACGACTACCTTGCCAAACGTGACTCCGAATGGATGGGCCCGCTTTATATGTTCCACGGTTTGAGCGTAGATTGCATCGACCGCCATCAGCCGAACTCCGACGCCCGTCGTCAGGCATACCTTGCCGACATCACGTTCGGTACCAACAATGAATTCGGTTTCGACTACCTGCGTGACAACATGGCTATCAGCCCGAAAGACCTTGTTCAACGCCAGCACAACTACGCTATCGTCGATGAGGTTGACTCGGTATTGATTGACGATGCCCGTACTCCGCTGATTATTTCCGGTCCGGTGCCGAAAGGCGACGACCAACTGTTCGAACAGCTCCGTCCGCTGGTAGAACGTCTGGTAGAAGCTCAAAAAGCATTGGCAACCAAATACCTTTCCGAAGCCAAACGACTGATTGCCTCCAACGACAAGAAGGAAGTGGAAGAAGGATTCCTTGCCCTTTATCGTAGCCACAAGTGTCTTCCGAAGAATAAGGCATTGATCAAGTTCCTCAGTGAACAGGGTATCAAAGCCGGCATGCTGAAGACCGAAGAAATCTACATGGAGCAGAACAACAAGCGTATGCACGAAGTGACCGAACCGTTGTACTTCGTCATCGAAGAAAAACTGAACAGCGTAGACCTCACAGATAAAGGTATCGACCTGATCACCGGTAACTCCGAAGACCCGACATTGTTCGTGCTGCCGGATATCGCCGCACAACTCTCCGAACTGGAAAATCAAAACCTGACCAACGAACAACTGCTGGAAAAGAAAGATGAGCTGCTGACTAACTACGCCATCAAATCGGAGCGCGTACACACCATCAACCAGTTGCTGAAGGCTTACACCATGTTCGAGAAAGATGACGAATATGTTGTGATCGACGGACAGGTGAAGATTGTAGACGAGCAGACCGGACGTATCATGGAAGGCCGCCGCTACTCTGACGGATTGCACCAGGCTATCGAAGCGAAGGAACGTGTGAAAGTAGAAGCCGCAACGCAGACATTCGCAACGATCACTTTGCAGAACTACTTCCGTATGTATCACAAGCTGTCCGGTATGACCGGTACTGCCGAAACGGAAGCAGGCGAACTTTGGGACATCTACAAATTGGATGTAGTCGTTATCCCGACTAACCGCCCGATCGCAAGGAAGGATATGAACGACCGCGTTTACAAAACCAAACGCGAAAAGTATAAAGCCGTTATCGAAGAAATCGAAAAACTAGTGCAGGCAGGACGTCCGGTACTGGTAGGTACGACTTCGGTAGAAATCTCCGAAATGCTGAGCAAAATGCTTACCATGCGTAAGATCGAACACAGCGTACTGAATGCGAAGTTGCACCAGAAAGAAGCTGAAATTGTTGCAAAAGCCGGTTTCAGCTGTGCAGTGACCATCGCTACCAATATGGCAGGTCGTGGTACCGACATCAAGCTGAGCCCGGAAGTAAAAGCCGCAGGCGGTTTGGCCATCATCGGTACGGAACGTCACGAATCCCGTCGTGTAGACCGCCAGTTGCGTGGTCGTGCAGGACGTCAGGGTGACCCGGGTTCTTCTGTATTCTTCGTGTCACTGGAAGATGACTTGATGCGTCTGTTCTCTTCCGACCGTATTGCCAGTGTAATGGACAAACTCGGTTTCCAGGAAGGCGAAATGATCGAGCACAAGATGATCTCCAACTCTATCGAGCGTGCACAGAAGAAGGTGGAAGAAAACAACTTCGGTATCCGTAAACGTCTGTTGGAATATGACGACGTGATGAACAAGCAACGTACCGTTGTTTATACCAAACGCCGCCACGCCCTGATGGGTGAACGTATCGGTATGGATATCGTTAATATGATTTGGGACCGTTGCGCGAATGCGATCGAGAACAATGACTACGAAGGCTGTCAGATGGAACTGCTCCAGACATTGGCTATGGAAACTCCGTTCACCGAAGAAGAATTCCGTAATGAAAAGAAGGACACATTGGCAGAAAAGACATTCAACATTGCCATGGAAAACTTCAAACGCAAAACGGAACGCCTGGCACAAATCGCTAATCCGGTCATCAAACAAGTATACGAAAACCAGGGACATATGTACGAAAACATTCTGATTCCTATCACAGACGGAAAACGGATGTATAACATCTCCTGTAATCTGAAAGCGGCTTACGAGTCCGAATCAAAGGAGGTGGTGAAAGCTTTCGAAAAGTCTATCCTGCTGCACGTTATCGACGAAGCATGGAAAGAAAACCTGCGTGAGCTGGATGAGTTGAAGCACTCTGTTCAGAACGCAAGCTACGAACAGAAAGACCCGCTGTTGATCTACAAACTGGAATCCGTAACACTGTTTGACGCTATGGTGAACAAGATCAATAACCAGACTATCTCCATTCTGATGCGCGGACAGATCCCTGTACAGGAAGCTCCGGCAGACGAACAACAGCCACGCCGCGTAGAAGTACGCCAGGCTGCTCCCGAGCAACGTCAGGATATGAGCAAGTATCGTGAACAGAAACAAGACCTCAGTGATCCGAACCAGCAGGCTGCTGCCAGTCAGGATACTCGCGAGCAACAAAAACGCGAACCGATCCGTGCGGAAAAGACGGTAGGACGCAATGATCCTTGCCCATGCGGAAGCGGTAAGAAATATAAAAACTGCCACGGACAGAATGCTTAACAGCAGTCCGATGTAAGATTATAATCTAAAAGAAAGCCTCAAACGGTTAAAAACTGTTTGAGGCTTTCTTTTATTCATCCAAAATAGTACTTTTGCTTAAACTACTAAAGATATCAAGACTATGGCAAAATTCTATTCACTGGCATTTGTTTCTCTGCTACTGTTGGCACTCGGCAGCTGTCAGAGCCTGGAGCAGATTTCTATTGACTATATGCAGCCCGGAGATATGACTTTCCCTTCTCAACTCCGTAAAGTGGCTATCGTGAATAACACCAGCACCGAACCGGATAACAAGCTGATCACACAGACCGAAAAGCCGAAAGAAAACGTACCCGAAATAAGCCACGCCACAGCGTATGCAAATGGTAACGTTAAGATTGCGGCTGAATCGCTGGCGGAAGAAATCGCGCATCAGAACTATTTTGATGTAGTGGTGATCTGTGATTCCGCTTTACGGGCCAATGACAAGTTTCCTCGTGAAAGTACATTGAGTCAGGAGGAAGTCCAACAGCTGACATCAGACTTGGGAGTGGACTGTATCATCGCAATGGAAAACCTGCAATTCAAAGCGACCAAAACGGTTCGTTATATCCGTGATTTTAACTGCTACCTGGGGACAGTGGATGTAAAAGCCTACCCGACGGTGAAGGTATACCTGCCCTCGCGCAGCAAACCGATGACTACGCTACACCCCACCGACAGTATCTTTTGGGAAGAATACGGAGGATCGGTAACAGAAACATTTGCACACATGATACCTGATGCACAGATGTTACGGGAAGCTTCTGAATTTGCAGGGACTATCCCTGTCAAACAGTTACTCCCTTTCTGGAAAACAGGCAAACGATACTTGTACACCGGTGGCTCCGTACAGATGCGTGACGCGGCAATCTTTGTCCGTGAAAATTCATGGGACAGAGCTTTCGAACTTTGGGAACAAGTGTACAACGGAACCAAGAAGGAAAAGAAAAAGATGAAAGCTGCCCTCAATATCGCTGTTTATTATGAGATGAAGGACAGCTTGGCAAAAGCAGAAGAATGGGCAGTCAAAGCACAGCAACTTGCCCAAAAAGTAGATAAGAAAAACATTCCCGAAAATGCGGCGTACGCCACCATTGACGATATACCGAATTACTACCTTACAACCCTTTATGCAAATGAATTAAAGGAACGTAACAGTCAATTGCCCAAGCTAAAAATGCAAATGGAGCGATTTAATGATGATTTTTAAGGAAATCATGCATTGATTATTATTTTTTTTATACCTTTGAGGTAACAAAAAGGAAGAACCTATGAAACTGAGCCAACAATCTCTGTCTACCATCGAATCGGCTATCCAAAAGGCAGCCGGCAAATATGTATGTGGCTGCGACCAGACAGCCGTAACAGATATTCATTTACAACCGGACCAAACATCGGGACAACTCACTATTTATAACGACGATGACGAGGAATTGGCTAATGTAATGATTGAAGAGTGGGCAACTTACGATGGAGATGATTTCATGGAAAATGTAGAGCCCAACCTGAAAAGTATCCTTTGCAGAATGAAAGATGCAGGAGACTTCGATAAAGTAACAATATTAAAGCCTTATTCATTCGTACTGGTAGATGAAGATAAGGAAACAGTTGCAGAATTGTTGCTGATAGATGACGATACATTGCTTGTGGATGACGAACTGCTGAAAGGACTGGATAAAGAACTGGACGAGTTTCTGAAAAATTTGTTGGAGAAATAAATATGTTCGATTGCCCGGCATGGCCTTGCTGAAGCAATTATCATTTATAAAAAGCATAATCGGAAGTAAAAGGTATTCCCCTGTTTACTTCCGATTATTCTTTTTTCGTTTTATATGATTCGTACAAACCCAAGTTTCCCTATCGACTTTTAGTCACTCCCGTTTAAGGCAGCACTACCGACTTTTTAGTCAGCCCTCTAGCTGAAAGCCGGAGCAGTGTAGGTAGATAAATTACTTTGCTTCAATCGCTGTCCGATAAACAGATTTTGCCGTTTCAATTACATTTTGTAACTTATGATCTGATGAATCAGCTGTTTTGTTTTTCTCCGCCCATGCTTTCTCCATGCCATAGAAATTAATCGGTTCTTCCGCTGATTCACCAAGTTTGCCGTCCAACTCCCGTTGTTTCTGCTCAAAGAAAGTTTTCCAACGTTGATAATACAAGTCTTTCAAAATCCCGCTCCACTCCCGATGGGAATAATCATGCAGACCTCCCTGATTAGCAGCTATACTGTCTCCCCAAACCGTGATCAGCGCAGAAGCATTCCATTCGTAAAGTTTCTTTTCTTCTTCCGTGGTTCCCAAAGAACGTGCGGCATTCAGCCATGAAGACGCCGAGAACTCCTTTCGGGTGGACAGCAAACTGTCCTGAGCTAATATTAACTCCAGAAACTGTTGTGTCTGTTTCCCGAAGCTATCCTTATCTTTCCGATCATAACTCTGAGAAATTTCTTCAAGCAGCACATTCCCCTTATCTGCCAGGCTCTGACGCACCACGTCCACCAAATCATATTCAAAGTTATTATTTCCCTTGTACTGATCTGCAACAGAAAGTAACAAGCGGGCTGCCTTTGCCGTTGAATCAGGTGAATAGAATAACTTGGCATATCCCCATGTCGACGTTCTGTCCAGATGAAATCCCGGACGGGCGCACAACAAGGATTCGACTGTCCCTTCTCCCTGATAATTCTTCGGAGCATTGTAAACTGTATGTTCCAACGCACGCCATGCTTCCGCTACTTCCGGTGACAAATCATTTCCATACCGCGCTTTCAGATACGCTTGCAGCCATTCATCCGGTGAAAAACGTTCTTCCCGCCAAGGAAGCTCATACAGCAATTCAAACATCACCGGATTATTCTCGATTCCTTCCGGAGTAGCTCCTACCCCCCGCAAGGTTTTCCCGTTGACATGTGCACAGGCGTTATAATATCCATTCACCAACTGCTCCATCCGTCCATGCAGACCGACATTACCGCCAAAGTTAAGCAACATACAATAAAGCCAGTCATGCTTGCCGAAACCTTTCTCCCGATACCACATCGACTCCGGATCACCCCATTGCGGGAGCTTTTCACTATACAAATCCAGTACCAGCAAATCACTGGAATCGAGCGTGTTGACCATCGCTTCCCGCGGATTCGCCTGCCATGCCTGCATCACCCACACAGCCTCCGGATTCGCTTTCTTCATAGCACTCATAATAGAAGTTCCCGCCTTTGCTAAGTCTACTCCTTCCGTATTTCCTCCTTCATGAAAGGGGTCCATACTGTAATACTTTGCTTTTCCGTACAGTTTCTCCAACTCCTCATAATACATGGCAGCAAATGAATCGAAATGTTCATCTTCCGTAGAAAGAAAGGCCGGACGAGGAAAACCGCACCATTTACCGGGATCGGCAATCTGATACCCCAGTTTCTCGCCGATATTACGGGGGACCATTCCTGCATATCCGGGGAATACCGGTTCAATGCCCAGCTCCCTCATTCGGGCAATGATCTTCTTTTGCAGTGCTTCCTGTTGCCGATACCAACTGTCGGGATTCGGTCCGCCCCATCCTTCCAGATTATTCATCTGCCACCATGCCATAAAGGCAGGACCGGAAATAAACTCATTGATCTCCTCCGTCGTATATCCGATACGCTTCAGCAGATTATACCAGACAACCTCCATCCCTGTTATACTCAAAGGCATATTGATGCCGTGCATCGCCATCCAGTCTATTTCTTTCTCCCAGCGTTCCCAGTCCCAGAAAGCCATGGAGTAGGAATAGGTACAGTAATTCAGGTAATATCGATTCTTCATAGCCGTCGCCTGTCGGATTTTCTTTTGAGGCAGAGGCAGTACTTCCGGCAACTTCTGCGAGGGATTATTCCACGAAAGATGAATACCTGCCACGTATTTCAGGTACCAATTCAAGCCCGTAGCCAGTGAAAGATCGGAGTTTCCGGTTATCAGTACTTTGCCATCCTTGGAGTCTATCTCAAAGTAGTCTTTTGCCGGATCGGTTTCATCAGTAACCAACCGGAAAAGGATTTGATCTTTCGACGTATTCTCCGTCACACGTGCTGCCAATGAATCGATTGGAGCAGACGTGGACTGGCAACTTGTATACATTACAACAGAACCGAATAATAAAAGTAATAGAAGGCGCATGTTCATAGTCATTATTTTTTAAGGGTCATCAAATGTGTTTGAGCGTTTGAGCCTCTAAATATATTTCAAATTTCCGATTACTGAAAATAAAATGTAGTTCTTTTATACTGATACACATTAAATAACCTCCAATATATGAAAAGTCGGAAAGATTCGGTTGACTCACCGACTGTTTCCGACAGATAGCATTGGCTCTAATAAAGAAAGAAGATGTGTCAAACAGTTATTTGCACATCTTCTTTCAATTTGTGTTTCAGTTAATTATTACTCCCATCCCGGATTATTGGGGGCCAGTTCTGGGTTTAATGCGATTTCATTAGTAGGCACCTGATACAGATAATACTTATCTAACCAACCTTTACCTGCTACCAAAGGATCATTATACATATAGATAAAACCTTCTTTCTTTCCTGTCGTATCGGCGTATCCCTTTTCAAGATCAACAAACTGTCCGGAGTCGCCAATCTGCTCTTTAGTAGCCCATTGACCATACTGTATCTTATTGATAAACCAAGGTGCTTTTTTCCAACGGCGCACATCGTAGAATCCAAAACCTTCACCCATCAATTCTACCATACGTTCACGGCGAATCTCCCACAATACAGGGTCTACGGTCTGGTCGCGCTTCGGATCAAATCCGGCATTTATCTCGGCCACTTTCATATGGGCAACTCCCACCCGATCTCGTAACTTATTGATAGTAAGATCAGCAACAGTCTGATTGAAGCCCTCGGCACCTGTACCACCTTTTTCAAATTTAGCCTCAGCATAATTCAACATCACTTCATCAATCTTGAACAAAGGTACATCTGAGGTCCCTTCATTCTCTTTCGAATTGTCCCATACATTATAGTATCTGTACACATAGTTACCGCTACGGGCTACGAGGAAACCTTGTCCGCCATTGTTGGTGAAGAAGTGAGGCATTCCTTTCAATATAGCAGCAGACCAGTTCATCAATGGGAACACTTTATGTTTACCGGCTTCCCCATTTCCGCCTCCGAAACCTGTGTAACGGGTAATGCCCATGATATCCATAAACTCACGGTCCTTGGGATCAGAAGTATACTCCCAACTGGTATTATCGGCACTTGGGATCACCTTATAAGGGGGAGCTACAGTCTCCAGCAGACGAAGGTCACGATTGCGGAAAGTAGCATTCATACTATTATCCCCGTCCTGCGACCATTCATATTCCGAGCTGTTATGAATCGTTTTACCATCTTTACAAAGATACATATCGATGATGTGTTGCGGCATTTCCACATTATGGGTGGATGTCCGTTCAACATGAGTCAGTACATAATTAGTCAGTTCTTTTTCTACATATTCCTTATACAGAATGATGCCTTTCATTCCTTTCAGGTCAGATGTCAGCATCTCTCCCCAATCACTGTTCAGTTCGGGATAAGAATCCATCAGTTTCTTGGAATAAGTGATACAAGCATCAAAGTACTTATCTTCGTCCCCCAAAGCATGATATTTACGCCATGTACCTTCAAAAAGGCAGAAACGGGAAAGAAGAGCACGGACAACATGCACATTGATCGTATTTTCACCGTCACCTTCTTCTTTTATATGCTCTTCAGCATATATCAAATCGTTCAATACATGATCGGCAACTTCTTTGCGAGGTGTACGGGGACCATATGCTATTTCCTTATCCGAATCACCCAGTACACGATCTACCCAAGGCACATCACCAAAACGAGCTATCAGTTCCGAATAATAATAGGCACGGAAAAAATATCCCACCGAACGCCAATGTTCCTTGTCCGCATCCGTCATCCCTGAGTTATCGATATTTGCCAACATGACATTGACCCGATAGACGAAACTGAATGCCCATCCATTGCCCGATGAAGAACTGGATACATTTTGAAAAGCATACGGATTACCGTCACCCTGACGACGCATCAGATAACCTGCATAAATATCGCTTGTATAGGATGTGGCACTGGCATAGGCTCCGTTTGTTCCGGGAATACGCAGGATATTAGTATTTGTAAATACTCCATATAATCCCCAGGCATAGGTCTTGAAAGTATTATAATTACTGAACACTGTCTGCTCCGTCAACGAAGTATCCGGATAGCGTTCCATAAAACTATCGTTGCATGAAGTAAACCCGATAGCTGCTGCCGCAAGCATAGTATATATTATTTTTTTCATAACCAATTATAAATTAAAGAGTAACATTAAAACCAAAAGAAATCGTACGATAGAAAGGATATCCCCAAGACAGGCGTTCCGGGTCATAACCCTTCATCAGCTTAGTAAATGTGTGAAGGTTCTCACAACTTACGAACGCTTTCAAACTCGTTAATGTAATAGGTGCTAACCAGCTCTTCGGGAAATTATAACTCAAAGTCACATTCTTGACACGCAGATAAGAGCCATTCATCAGATACTTCGTTTGCGCACGTGTATTGTAACCGGAGTTGTTTCCTTGCCCGTAAATACGGAAATATTCCGCATTCGGATTGGCTGCCGTCCAATCACCATTGGCAGAATCTACCGGTTTCCAATAATCCAGCTGGTCTTTAAAGAGTGAACCAAACTGTCCGGAATTAAACGGCCAGCGGCGTGCATCACTGATCCATACATCACGTTTACCTACTCCTTGCAGCAAAACACTCAGATCAAATCCTTTGTAATTGACTCCCAGGTTTATACCATACTGCAAACGCAAAGAGTTATTACCGATTATCTTGCGGTCTCCCGGATTGTCAAAGGTTCCGTCTCCCGTATCAATGCGATTCGTACTCGATCCATCATCACGCAAATTCTGGTACTTGATGTCGCCGGGACGCGGACTTACTCCATCCACTGTCACCACCCCTTCTTTCAATTTCCAGGTATTTGTATCTTCAAAGTCATCGGCTGTATAGTAACCATCCGTTACATACCCCCAGATAGAACCGATTTCATATCCTTCATAATAATTATTCGTGCCATCACTTTTCAGGATAATCTTGGATTCATTATGGTATTTGGTAACGACTGTTTTAGAGTCATAAAGATTGAAGCCTACATTATAGCCCCATGCACCGATTCTATCTCTCCAGGTCAATGACAATTCCCAGCCTTTCGTACGCAAGTCGGCGGTATTCTGCAAAGGTGCGGAAGCACCTACTACTGACGGCAGCTCAGCTCCCGGAGCAAGCATATCTTTCGTATCACGCCGATACCAGTCGAAAGTACTTTGCAGACGTCCGTTCAAGGCAGTTATATCAAAACCAAAGTCCAATGTTTCTACCGTTTCCCAAGTAAAACTATCACTGACCAGTCCCGGAGCATTCAAAGTCAGCGGCTTCGCTCCATTCACCAGCCACGCCACATCCTTCTTTTCCACTTGCGACATGGTCGGAACGAATTTATAAGGATCAATGCCTTGATTACCTATTTGTCCCCAGGTTCCGCGAAGTTTCAGATCGCTTAGCCAGTCACCTGCAACCGGTTTCATAAAGTTCTCGCGGGCAATGTTCCAACCCACAGATACAGAAGGGAAGAAACCGAAACGATTTTTCTTCGGGAATTTAGACGAGCCGTCATAACGACCATTGGTCTCAAACAAATATTTGCCTTTATAATCATAATTAACACGATAGAAAGCACCACGCACGGTATACACGCGATGATCATCTGTAATAACCTTATTCTCACCGGTAGCCGTACTATGTGACGGATACTTCTCGTTAATCATATCATAAGAATAAGTATACAATTTCTTCCAGTCACTGGATTCCTGGTTGAAGCCGCCCATTAATGACAAGTTATGCGTGTCATTCCATGAATATCTATAATTAGCATACAGGTTGATGGCATTATAATCAGTACTTTGGTGAGTCGTCTCCAGAGAAGAAGTAGTGGCAGTCTGTATTTTTGCCAGCTCAACCGTTGTATAATCAATGGAAGCCTTATTCACATTCTGATTACTCCATGTCTTGTCAAATGTATATTCAAATGCCACTTCAAGCCCTTTCAATGGTTTCAATACCGTTTTTGACAGGATACGGGCATTGTCTCTGATTGTATTGTTATCCGTTGCCATTCTCAAAACGTTGGAAGGCGTATTCGTCATCAGGCTGGTGCCGTCAGGCAAAGTCAGGGAGCCTTCGGGATATACAACCGGCAAACGCATATCATACAATCTGGTCTTATCCGAAGTCACAGGCATATTCTTGTCACTCTGAGCATAGCGTATATCTACAGACTGAGTCAGCCACGAGGTGATTTCGGCAGAAATATAGGCACTACCCGACAAACGTTTGTAGCGGTCTTTATCGGTGATCAAAATACCTTGCTCGCTATTATAACCAAGGGACAGACGATAAGCCAGCTTATCAGTACCACCACTCAATGACACATTATGTGCTTGCAGAAAACCGTAATCATCAAGCATATTGGCATACAGGTCTTTCTCATTCAGGTAATAATTCAATCCTGTTTCCGGGTCTACATATACCCCGTCTCCGGTAGTCTGGAATTTACCCGGATTCTTACGATATTCGGTCAGGTAGTTCATCCATGTTTTGATATCTTGCCCGGTGTAGTATTTACCGGCATTGAACTCGCCGTCCAGGTAAGCCTGCATCCACTCCAGCCCGTCAGCCTGTTCCGGACGATTGATAGAACTCTGGAAACCAAAATTATTATTATAATTGACATGAAACCCGTCGCCTTTCTTCGCCTTCTTTGTAGTCACAAGTATTACACCGAAAGCGGCACGCGCACCATAGATAGCGGCCGAAGCAGCATCTTTCAACACAGAAACACTTTCGATATCTTCGGGATTCAACATATCGATATCCCCCGGAACATTATCTATCAACACCAACGGACCACCGCCATTGATGGAAGTCGTACCACGAATATTGAATGATTTGCTCTGTCCCGGACCGGCAGCATCATTATTAGGAGTAATCTGAAGTCCCGGCATCGCACCCTGCAAAGCACTCATGGCATTTACAACAGGACGACTCCCCAGTACATCATCCATCTTTACCTGAGATACCGCGCCGGTCAGGTTCGCTTTCTTCTGTACACCAAAACCAACTACTACCACTTCGTCCAGACTCTGTGTGTCTTCTTTCAATACTACCGACAGCGTCTTTCCCGGAGTTACTTTCAGGGACTGTCCTTGATAACCAATATAAGAAATTTCAAGAATGGCGTCTTTTGAACCGACATTCAGGGTAAAATTACCGTCCATATCAGTGATCGTGCCATTGGAGGAGCCTTTTTCTATCACACTGGCACCGATTACCGGTTCACCTGCCGCATCCACAACTCGTCCGCTTACTTTTACCTTTTCCTGATGCGCCTGTTCGACAGATGCCAACTCCGTGGACAGAATGATCTTTTTATCTATTACCTTATATTCTACATTCGTATTTTTAAATACTTCGTCAAGAACTTTAAAGATATCATTACGGTTAGCGGAGATTGTCACCAACCGTTTCAAATTTATATGAGCATTGTTGTAGAAGAAACTAAATTCTGTTTGCTTCTCTATCGCTCTTAATACATCCTCAACTGTCTGATTACGTACATTCATCGTAACCTTTGCAGATTGGGCATAACTATCTGTCGCATTAGTTAATCCGACAAAACAAAATAAGGATAAAATAACCAGTCTCATAGTACGTGGGATTTTTTTCGAGGTTAGCCAAAAAGACTTTACCACCCTTAAAACTTGGATGCTAAAATTGTTTTGCATAATTTTGTATTGATTTAAGTTGAAAATGAGTTAACTATGCTTGTCTGCCAACAAGCATTTTCAATTGATTCATTTTAGTATGGGGAGATCTGCCAAAATCTTCCCATACTTTTTTCTAAGTGGGTTTTGCCTTCATATTATTAAATTGTTAAAGGTTAATCAATAAATTTCTATTATCTCTTTTTTCCTGTCACTTCCATCCTTATCATCATTGATATGTTGCCAACGTATTTTAGAGGATACTTTAAAATATTCCAGAATCTTCTCCAAACGTTGATTTGTAAAGGTTCCCGTAAACGAACTATTCTTCAGTTTTTCGTTCTTAATAACAAATTTCACACTATATCTTTTTTCCAGCATCCATAATGCTTCTTCCAAAGGTGTATTATCAAGAACAACTTCTCCATCTTTCCAAGCCAATTCTGATTTTCCCGAAGTTTTATAAAGGTGGACTTTATCAGTCTCCGAATCATACACCAGCTTCTCTCTTGGAGATAAGAACACATGTTTCACCCCAGCGTCTTTCTCGAACATAAAATCTACTTTTCCTTCAATCAAAGTTGTAATAACCTCTGTATTCTGTTCATATGCTTCCACATTGAAACATGTACCCAATACTTCTATCTGTGATTGATGTGTAGTAGAAAGGATAAATTTCTTTTCCGGATCTTTGGCCACTTCAAAGTATGCTTCACCACTTAACGTCACTCTACGGAAATCTCCATTAAAGCGAGAAGGATAAGACAAAGAAGATTCCGAATTCAAATAAACAATTGTACCATCGGGTAATGTCAACGAAGTGATCATTCCAGGACTAGTCTTAACTTCCATCATCTCCGCTACCTCACCAGTATCCCCTTTCCAATTCTGCCATATAAATAAGGTAAGAAGCGGAATAAATAGAATTGCAGCAGCACGTTGTGCCCACTCCCACCACACTATCCTTCTCACTTCACGGTCCGACATTTTTCCCTTTACTTTCAGTAAAGCTTTCTCCGTATCAACTTTCTTCATTACCTGAACCGTGTCCACAGCCAAATAAAGGGCAAAAGTCTGAGTAGCAACTCGTTTATTCTCCTCCGACTCATCTATCCACGCTTCCACTTCCAGACGTTCCCCCTCGCTCAATCTCCCCTCACAATAACGAGGAAGCAATTCTTCTATTCTATTATTATCTAATTCTTTCATCCTTTATTCTACCTTTTATTATATGACAAGACCAAACCATGACATTCCTAAACGAAAACCTTATTTTTTTCAGAAAATCTTTATTTTATTATAAAAAAGCTATATTTGCAGCAAATTAGAATTTAATAAATGAAGGAACTACGCATAAAGAGGAATGACCCTCAATTATCTGAAATACAGCGTGGAGGCCTAAAAGCCTTTGAAATGCTATTCAGGCAATACTATGCAGTGCTATGTGCCTATGGTCATAAATATGTTGACTTTCACGATGCAGAAGAAATTGTGCAAGACTCCCTTCTATGGATATGGGAAAACCGGGAAAACCTAATTATTGAATCATCATTAAGTTCTTATCTCTTTAAAATGGTACATCACAAGGCTTTAAATAAGCTTGCACACATTGATGCCATCAAACGTGCTGATACGCGTTTCTATGAAGAAATGCAAGAGATGATACAGGATATGGACTTCTATCAAATTAAAGAGCTAACCAAACGTATTGAAGAGGCGGTTACTGCATTACCGGAAAGTTATCGGCAAGCATTTGTTATGCATCGTTTCCGGGATATGAGCTACAAAGAAATTGCAGAAACATTGGAAGTGTCTCCAAAGACTGTAGATTATCGTATTCAGCAAGCACTCAAACAATTACGCATCGATTTAAAAGATTATCTGCCATTGCTGCTTCCTTTACTGTTTCCTTAATATAAGTGACTCCTTCCAATAAATTGGATTCGTACCTATTAAATCTATACCATCCTTCAACTAAATAGAGAAAAACGGTCTCTTTTTAGGTAAAGTTCTTTTTTGCTCTATCAATTAAAGCTATAAAACAGAAAATAGTAAATCTGTATTTATCTATAGTACAAGCTGATACAGATCATAAATTCTCAACCATTCTCATCATGATGAGAATTATTTCTCACCACAGTGAGAACTTTTTCTCATCACAGTGAGAATCTTTTCTCATTGCATTGAGAATTTTTTCTCATTGTGGTGAGAATATTGTCTCATCGTAATAAGCTGACCAAAGTCTTGGAAGTCTGCAATACATAAAACAAACAATCATAAAGGATAAGAAGACAGATACAATCCTATTCTTGCCGATAAGGTAGCGTAAACCAGAAAGTAGAACCTTTGTTTTCCTCTGATTCAACTCCAATCGTCCCTCCTAAGCGATCGATAATCATCTGACAAATGGAAAGTCCCAAACCTGTTCCCTGAACAAAAGGATTGTATTTCACAAACCTTTCGAATACATGCTTGCATTGCTCTTCTGACATGCCGCAGCCTGTATCCGAGACATAAAAGCAAATTGTATCGGCATCCTTCAGACGATATCCCATTCTGATAGAACCTGTCTGAGTAAATTTAATAGCATTGATGACAAAATTAGAAATCAGTTGTATCAAACGATTCTTATCTGTATAAAGGGTACATTCCGGCAGACGTTCGGTAAAGATAAGAGTGACAGTTTCTTTTTTCAAGCGAAGCCTCATACTCTGTTCGATTTCTTCCATCGTCTGGTTGACATCTATCAATGACGGGCAGAAGTCAAAAGTGCCGGCTTCGATCTTGGACATGTCCAGAATATCATTGATCAGTTGAAGAAGCAAGTCGGTATTTGTTTCGATGATGTCTGCATATTCGCGCATCTCCTTACGATCTTCTATATCCGGCAACATATTCGAGAAGCCGACAATCGCATTCAACGGAGTGCGGATTTCATGACTCATATTAGCCAGAAAGGCGGATTTCAACTGATTCGCCTGCTCCGCCTTTTCCATTGCCTCACTCAGACGAGTGTATGCCTTGCGAAGAATACGTATATAATAGGCGATCGCTGCTATCAAAATAAGAAGGAAAATGGAACAGGAAAGGATTTCAACACAGTATTGATGAAATATACTTTTAGGTTCGTTGACATAAACAGCTCGTTCAGGATAAAGGTGATAGGGAATATTGTAGGATTCCAGCACCGGATAACAGAGGTAGGCACTCGCCTTCCCTCCTATACTTTCGGAAATGTCCTCCGCCTGTTCTCCATGCAACACACGGTCAATAATTTCAAGTAAGGAATCGCCGAATGATTCTGCAGAAACGTAATAGCCTCCTGCAAAAGTATTATTGGACAGGTCTTCGGAAGAAAGCAGGAACAAGGGAGAGGACGTAAAATTGGTGATAATCTCTTGAATATGATCAAAAAGATAATTATTATCTTCTTTATTATGCGACTCAAACCAGGAATAATAAATAATTCCGGTGTTTGCTTTATAGCTGCGCAAGGTGTCCAGAAGCATTTCTGTTGACAAGTGAGTGGTAGAAAGCAATTCTAAAGGCAGGTTTGGGAAATGCTTTTCAACAGCTTCTTTCACGTCTCCGCGGGTTTCTTCACTGATGTAGCGATCGTCCGAGATAAATGCCAGGCGATCCATATCAGGTATCAGGCTATAGATCAGTTCAACGGTTTCCTTCACATAGTAATGCTGTTTCAGGGTAGTCAGGTTGTAGCCTTTTCTCCATTCTTGGGCGGGGACGCTGTTGGTTTCATTCAACGGGGCATGAGAGAGCAGAATCTCCAAGGTAGCAGGCAGGCGGTCACGGGAGTTCGTTATGATCACCGGAACATCTTTCCACAGGTCATCAAATAAAGGACGACAGACAATCCAGCCCGGATCACCAATTATCACAATAGCGGCAGGAGGAAGCGGATATTTCTGACGCAGATGCTCGATGACCGCATTTACCTCCATCGTATCCTGCAAGGCCGGGACAGACAATGATTCCGCTCTGGCGGTTATCCCCTGTTCCTGAAGGACATCGTGCACATACCAATAGAAGTTTTTGGCCCAGGGAAGGTTGAAGTTGATGGAATTTAAAACCAATATTTCTTTATCTGATTTCCCATTACCTGCCAACATAGGGGAAAGGAGTCCTTCGAAAAGAAGAAAGAACGCACCTGTTAAGCATATTCGCAGTAATTGTTTCATTTTGCTGTGTGATTAAAAGTGGAAGCAAAGATAATATTATTTTTATCTTTTAAAAAGAAAGGCATCCCAAATCTATCGGGATGCCTCTCTATTACATATTTTTATGTATCAGTTCATTATGCCTTTTTTAAAGCTGCGATGCTTTCTTTCAAAGAACTGATAATACTTTCCGCATCGGCCTGTTTTTTACGTTCCATTTCGAGAACGGCTGCCGGGGCGTTATTGACAAATTTCTCATTGCTGAGTTTCTTCAATACACCTTGCAGGAATCCTTCCTTATGTTTCAGTTCAGCTTCCATACGGGCGATTTCGGCTTCTACATCAATCATGTTGCCCAATGGCACAGCGTATTCGGTAGTTCCTACCATGAAGGAAGAAGCACCTTCCGCCTTGCTCTCTACCACTGTAATGGAAGAAAGGTTACACATCTTCTGGATCACCGCATTGAACTCTGCAACCGGATTTTCGCCCAGCACCTGCAAGTCAAGCGGTTCTTTCTGAGCTATGTTCTTTTGCAGACGGATGCTGCGGATATTACTGATAACTCCCTTGACAACTTCAAACTGTGCAACGAATGCGGTGTCTACATAAGTATCCATGTTCAATGCACTTACCATCAGACTTTCTCCTTCTTCCGCATTACGTTCGTACATCTGTTGCCACAATTCTTCTGTGATGAACGGCATAAACGGATGAAGCAGATGCAACAGGTTATCGAGGAAGCAGAGAGTAGCGCTATAAGTGGTACGGTCAATTCCCTGTCCGTAAGCCGGTTTAATCATTTCCAGATACCAGGAAGAGAATTCATCCCAGAATAATTTATAAACAGCCATCAATGCTTCGCTCAGACGGTATTTGCTGAACAAGTCCGCTACTTCGGCAGCTACTTCGTTCTGCTTGGATTCAAACCAGTGGACAGCCAGTTTAGCGGCATCCGGAGCCTGAATATTATCGTCAACCGTCCAGCCCTTGATCAGACGGAAAGCGTTCCATATCTTGCTGCAGAAGTTACGTCCCTGTTCGCAGAGCGCGTCGTCGAAAAGAATATCGTTTCCGGCGGGAGCTGCCAGCATCATTCCCATACGGACACCGTCGGCACCATATTTGTCGATCAGTTCCAACGGGTCGGGTGAGTTGCCGAGTGACTTGGACATCTTACGTCCCAGCTTGTCGCGAACGATCCCTGTAAAGTAAACGTTCTTGAACGGCATCTTTCCTTCATATTCGTAACCCGCCATGATCATACGTGCCACCCAGAAGAAGATGATATCCGGTCCGGTCACCAAGTCGCTGGTCGGATAGTAATAGCTGATTTCCTCGTTACCCGGATGATTGATTCCGTCAAACAGGGAGATAGGCCACAACCAGGAAGAGAACCAAGTATCCAGACAGTCTTCGTCCTGACGAAGATCATCCATCGTCAAAGCGGCGTTTCCTGTTTTCTCTTTGGCTTTAGCCAGCGCTTCTTCGGGAGTAGTAGCTACCACATAGCCACCTTCCGGCAGGAAGTAAGCAGGAATACGATGTCCCCACCACAACTGGCGGCTGATACACCAGTCTTTGATGTTCTCCATCCAGTGGCGGTATGTATTCTTATATTTGGCAGGATAGAATTTCAACTCATCGTTCATTACCGGAGGCAATGCCATATCGGCAAAATGCTGCATTTTGAGGAACCACTGCATAGACAATTTCGGTTCGATCACTACATTGGTACGTTCCGAGTAACCTACTTTATTTGTGTAGGCTTCTGTCTTTTCGAGCAATCCGGCAGCATCGAGGTCTTTCTCAATCTGCTTGCGGACGTCGAAACGATCCATACCGATATACAATCCGGCAGCTTCGCTCAAAGTCCCGTTATCATTGAAGATGTCGATGCTGGGCAGATTATACTTTTCACCCAACATATAGTCATTTACGTCGTGGGCCGGAGTTACTTTCAGACAACCGGTACCGAACTCAATGTCCACATAATCGTCCTCGATGACAGGGATAACACGGTTTACCAACGGAACGATTACTTTCTTTCCTTTCAGCCATGCGTTCTTGGGGTCGTTGGGGTTGATACACATTGCCGTATCGCCCATGATTGTTTCGGGACGGGTCGTTGCTACTACTGCATAGCGGCCTTCCGGATCACCTTCCACCTTATAGCGGAGATAGAACAGTTTTCCGTGCTCTTCCTTGTAGATCACTTCTTCGTCAGAAAGGGCAGTCAACGCTTTCGGGTCCCAGTTTACCATACGGACACCACGGTAAATCAATCCTTTGTTGTACAAGTCTACAAATACTTTCAATACGCTTTTGCTGCGTTCCTCATCCATAGTAAAGGCGGTGCGGTCCCAGTCACAGGATGCACCCAGTTTGCGGAGCTGCTTCAGGATAATGCCTCCGTGCTCTTCTGTCCAGTCCCAGGCATGTTTCAGGAACTCATCACGTGTCAGGTCTGTCTTCTTGATGCCCTGGGCAGCGAGTTTGTTTACAACTTTTGCTTCGGTAGCGATGGAAGCGTGGTCAGTTCCCGGCACCCAGCAGGCATTCTTACCTTCCATACGGGCACGACGAACCAAAATATCCTGAATGGTATTATTAAGCATGTGTCCCATGTGCAACACACCGGTGACGTTCGGGGGCGGAATGACGATGGTGTAAGGTTCACGACCATCGGGTTTCGAACTGAATAAACGGTGTTCCAGCCAATACTGGTACCACTTTCCCTCCACGTCAGCGGGATTGTACTTACTTGCTAATTCCATGTTTCTTTATGTATATGATAATGTATATTCAAAAAATAACGGCTGCAAAATTAATAATTTTAATTCAAATCTTACCACCCACAGGATGTTTCTGTGCCCGGAAAGATAATTTATATCCCTCATAAACAGCAATTCCATAAAATAAGGCGGACATCGACACCACATTCTTCACCATGACAGAAAAGATTTCGCCATAATCGACTTCCGCCAGCACTTCGAAAAAGGTCATATCATAATCCTTGGCAGCAAAGCCGATGATGGATAGGAAATCACCCAACACACAACTGATCAATGCCAGTGCTGCTCCAAGAAGACCGAAGACGGGACGTATCCCCTTCCCCTGCCGCATGGCGAAACCGACCAGGAATCCGACTCCGATAGCCATATATCCCATCTGAAGACCTGTAGAAACGGAGATGAGACTCCATGCCACCGCCCCCAAGATACATGCGACGGATGCATACAGCACTCCTTTGGGAAGATTTTCTTCGGCGAGAAGTTCTTCTTCCGTCATTGACACCGGAAAGTCGTCGGGCTTGGGAGGAGCCATCTTCAACAGTTCTTCATCCTTCTCGAAGTTTTCGCATTCTTCGTCAAAGTCAGGAAGCTCTCTGGTACGTTTGCAAACAAGCCCTTTCCCATTCACGAAATCACGTGACACGCAATTCCGGCAATACTTTTCAATTTCTTCTACGGTAGCCATCTTTCGTTTAACAGTTTTTTTGCAAATATAGAGGTATTTTTTCGCGTGACGTTTATTTAATGCATATTTTTGTTGACTAAAATCTGAACGGATGATGAAACGGAAACTGATAATTAGATATATACTCCTGGGAGTACTGCTGCTTCTGGTATGGATGACACAGTCGATTCCCGCGTTGGGAAACCTGTATTCACAAACCGTTTATCCTGTCATCTCCCGCGTTTTGTCATTCTTCTCCAACTTATTTCCTTTTGCCATAGGGGATCTATTTATTTTCGGGAGTATCACGGGAGTCATCGTTTATCCTTTTTATGCCCGTATCCGCAAGAAACTGCCGTGGAAAAGGATTCTGCTACGTGACGGGGAATATCTGTTATGGGTTTACGTATGGTTCTACCTCGCGTGGGGGTTAAACTATTCGCAGCCAAACTTTTACCAGCGTACGCATATTCCTTATACAGCTTACACACCGGAGATTTTTCAAGAGTTTGTGGATGACTATATCGACTCACTGAACAGTTTGTTTGTTCCCGTAAAAGGAATCCATGAGAAACAGGTACGTGACGAAGCTGTCAAACTTTACAATCAATTAAGCGACAGCCTGGGAGTGCACCGCCCGCCATTTCCCAATCCACGGGTCAAGACGATGGTTTTCACCCCATTCATATCAATGGTCGGAGTGACAGGAAGCATGGGGCCTTTCTTCTGCGAATTCACCTTAAACGGAGACTTGCTCCCCATCAACTATCCGGCAACGTACACTCACGAACTGGCTCATCTGCTGGGAATTTCGAGCGAGGCAGAGGCCAATTTCTATGCCTATCAGGTTTGTACCCGTTCACAAATAAAGGGAATCCGTTTCAGCGGCTACTTCTCGATTCTGAATCATGTATTGGGGAATGCCCGACGACTGTTGAGTGAAAAAGAATACGCCGATATAATCAACCGTATCCGACCGGAGATTATAGAACTGGCGAAAAAGAATCAGGAATACTGGATGGCTAAATACAGTCCGTTGATCGGTGATGTTCAAAACTGGATATACGACCTCTACCTGAAAGGAAACAAAATAGAAAGCGGAAGAAAAAACTATTCGGAAGTGATCGGGCTGTTGATTTCGTATCAAGTATGGAAAGCGAAAACCGCATCAGACCAATAAAAAGACTTTTATTAGCGCCCTTGCTTCTGTTTTCGTACCGATTAAGGCTATAAAAGACAAGGAAGCATTATCTTTGCAACATTATTTATAAAAAAATCAAAGGAATGATACATACAAGAGAAGAACAGATGGAAGCCTTCGGCCGCTTTCTGGACATCCTCGACGAGCTTCGGGTTAAATGTCCGTGGGACCGCAAGCAGACGAATGAAAGTCTGCGCCCCAACACTATAGAAGAGACTTACGAGCTTTGTGATGCCTTGATGAGGGATGACAAAAAAGATATTTGCAAGGAGTTGGGAGATGTGCTGCTACACGTAGCATTCTATGCAAAGATCGGTTCGGAGACAGGAGACTTCGACATCAAAGATGTCTGTGACAAGTTGTGCGACAAACTGATTTTCCGCCATCCTCACGTATTCGGAGAAGTAAAAGCTGAGACTGCCGGACAGGTATCCGAAAACTGGGAACAGCTGAAACTGAAAGAAAAAGACGGAAACAAAAGTGTATTAAGCGGTGTTCCCGCTGCACTCCCTTCACTCATCAAGGCTTACCGCATTCAGGACAAAGCCCGCAATGTAGGCTTCGACTGGGAAGAACGGGAACAGGTATGGGATAAGGTAAAAGAAGAAATCGGAGAATTCCAAGCAGAGGTAGCCAACATGGACAAAGAGAAAGCAGAAGCCGAATTCGGTGACGTCATGTTCAGCCTCATCAATGCGGCACGCCTCTACAAAATCAATCCGGACAATGCTTTGGAACTAACCAATCAAAAGTTCATCCGCCGTTTCAACTACCTGGAGGAACATACGATTAAAGAAGGGAAAAACCTCAAAGATATGTCTCTTGAGGAGATGGACTCTATTTGGAACGAAGCTAAGAGAAAAGGACTGTAACACCATCCTCCTTCCTTATGGAATGGATATAATACCTGTCCAAACTCTGTTATTCCCACTTCCAATGGTCTACTCTTTTAGTAAAGCAACAAAGATACATCCGGAAACAAAAATCAGAGGCTCTATCCTATGCGGATAGAGCCTCTGATTTACTCTGACAGAACGTCTGTTTCATCCAAACAGAGCCTCCGTTTTATTTCTTCCTTTTCGGATCATTTCCTCCGTCCTTGCGGTTCATGCCTTTCAGCATTTCCCGATGGAAACGCATCTCCGCACGTTGAACAAGGAATATCTTCTTGTTGGAAAGTATCTTTTTAAACCGGTCCAGATAAGACTTATCAAGACGGTCGGCAGCGATACGGTTGTCACATACCTTTGCTACAATTTCTTCGTACTGGGCTTCTGTTGTTTTGTCGTCTTTACCTCGACGCATTAAACTCCACGATTCATCGTTCAGTTTCTTCTTCTTCTCCTGCAGTTCAAAATAAACCGGGAAGAATTTGGCAGCCTCTTCTTTGGTCAATCCGGCCTGCTCAATAATAAACGCTTTCTGTTTATTCCGGAATTCCTCACGGGACAAATGCTGGTCACATCCATCGGCAGCCCAAAGAACAGGCATAAAGCCACATAACAAAACGACTAAAGCGATTAGTTTCTTCATTTTCTTATTCAATCTGTTTTAATAAATCATTCTACACTCGCGTCACTCAGATAGACGTATAACGAATAATCATCCAACATCGCACGGTCTAACGCAACATCAATCATCTCATCGGATACCTGTTCCGTATCCGCTTCCATAGCCGTTACTGCCACCGCTATATCATCTGCCACCGGTTTATGGTCTGATGACGCTACCCGGATAATCAGGGCAGCTCCTACAAACATAGCCGCCATATAGAATAATGGTTTCAATCTCGTCCATGTCGAAACATGCTCTTCCTTGAAAGCGACTTTCTCTTTTTCAGGAAGTTTGTTCATCACCTCTGAAGTCAGATTTTCAAAGTAACCGTCGGGCACTTTGAAGGAATGCTCCTTTCCGATTTTCTTCAATAGGGTATCTTCTTCTTTCATACGTTTTTCTCCTCTCTTTTGATTAGACGATATCTGCTTTAAAAGGTTTAATCTACTTCTTCCAAAAACTTCTCTATTTTCTTTACCGCATGGTGATAGGAGGCCTTCAGCGCTCCGACTGAAGTTCCAAAGATTTCTGACATCTCTTCGTACTTCATTTCCTGATAATACTTCAGGTTGAACACCATTCGTTGTTTTTCGGGCAAGGTCAGCAATGCTTTCTGCAATAACATCTGCACCTGATCGCCCGAATAGTAGGGATCACTCTCCAGTTTCTGCACAATCGCCGCTTCGGGATCGTCGATAGCCACCGTCGTTGTAGCACGCTGCCTGTTCAGAAAAGTAAGACATTCATTCAGCGCAATACGGTAGAGCCACGTAGACAGCTTCGCCTCGGCACGGAAATAGTCAATATTTGTCCATGCCTTGATGAAGGTGTTTTGCAGAAGGTCGTTCGCATCTTCATGCGACAGTACCATCCGGCGGATCTGCCAGTATAACTGCTCGCTGTATTGCGCCACAATCAACTCAAATCCTTTCCGCTGTGTACTCTCCTCCTGAAGGAGTTTCAGAACCTCACGTTCGTTATAAGGGGTCATAGTCTCTCGTATCTGTATAGTTATTTATGGTTATGCACATATTCTCTCTTGCCAAAACCGTTTGGGGGAAGATAGCCGCTGCTTCATTCAACAATACAGACTCGTCCTCATAGCGGGCAGAAAAATGTCCGATAACCAATTGTTTCACTTCAGCATTCAAAGCAATCTGTGCGGCCTGTGCAGCAGTTGTATGATGAGTTTCCCTTGCCCGCACCTGTTCGGTCTGAGCAAAGGTGGCTTCGTGGAAAAGGAGGTCTACCCCCTTTATCTGCTCCACGATCTCAGGTCGGTAAATTGTGTCGGAGCAATAAGCATATTTTCGTGCAGGGGCAGAAGGACGGGTCAGCCGATGATTCGGAATGACTTCTCCTTCGGAAGTTACAAAATCCGCTCCGTTCTTGATCCGGTTCAGTTCGTAGACGGGTACTTTATAGAAATCCACCATATCTCTGATGATATGATTGGGACGCTGCTTTTCTTCAAAAAGAAAACCACAGCAAGGAATACGGTGTCTCAGAGGAATGGTGGTCACAGCCACCGAGCGGTCGTCATAGATCAGCGTCGGCTCCTTCGTCTCAAATTCATGGAAAAAGACTTTATAGGCCAGCGTTTTGCAAAAGAAAGAAAGTAAGGGAGCAAACAGTTCTTCCAGTCCTTTGGGTGAATGGATATGCAAGTCTGCCGTTCGTCCCAACAGACCGAAGGTAGAAATCAGCCCTAACAGTCCAAAGCAATGATCGCCATGAAGATGGGAAATAAGGATATGATTCAAGCGGGAAAACTTCAAGCGGGAACGACGCAACTGCATCTGCGCTCCTTCCCCACAGTCAATCATAAAAAGCTTTTCACGCAAGTTCACAACCTGCGATGTCGCAAAATGGCGAGTGGTGGGCAAAGCAGAACCGCATCCAAGTATATGTAGTTCGAATTTCTCCATAGCGGCACAAATGTACACAAGTTTTTTGGTATTTGCGCTATCATGGCAAAACAAAAAAAGCGCCCCGATAACCGGAGCGCTTTTCCATTATATAGAAATAACGATTATTTCTTTCCTTCCAACTGTTCTTTCAAAGCAGCCAAAGCGTCGATGTCGCCCAGCGTAGTTGAAGCAGCCTGGTTCTGGATCATCGGAGCATCTTCTCTCTTGTTGTTAGAAGACTTCTTAGCACCGGAAGCAGCTTTCTTTTCTGCTCTTTCTTCGGCCTTAGCTACATCTTCGAAGATACGGCTGTGAGACAGGATGATTCTCTTAGCGTCTTTGTTGAACTCGATCACTTTGAATTCAAGTTTCTCATCCAACTGAGCTTGTGAACCGTCTTCTTTTACAAGGTGTTTCGGAGTTGCGAAACCTTCTACACCGTAAGGAAGAGCTACAACAGCACCCTTATCCAACATTTCGATGATAGTACCTTCGTGTACAGAACCTACAGTGAATACTGTTTCGAATACATCCCAAGGATTTTCTTCGAGTTGCTTGTGACCAAGGCTCAAACGACGGTTTTCTTTGTCGATTTCCAATACCTGAACTTCGATGTCAGCACCAATCTGAGTAAATTCTGACGGGTGTTTTACTTTCTTAGTCCAAGAAAGGTCAGAGATGTGGATCAAGCCGTCAACACCTTCTTCGATTTCTACGAATACACCGAAGTTAGTGAAGTTACGTACTTTTGCAGTATGCTTGGAACCTACAGGATACTTCTCTTCGATAGTTTCCCATGGATCTTGTTTCAGTTGTTTGATACCCAAAGACATCTTACGTTCTTCGCGGTCCAAAGTCAGAACTACAGCTTCTACTTCGTCGCCCACCTTCATGAAGTCCTGAGCAGAACGCAAATGCTGGCTCCAAGACATTTCTGATACGTGGATCAGACCTTCTACACCTGTAGCGATTTCGATGAATGCACCGTAGTCAGCCATAACGACAACTTTACCTTTCACCTTGTCACCTACCTTCAAGTCAGTGTCAAGAGCATCCCATGGGTGCGGAGTCAGTTGCTTCAAGCCAAGAGCGATACGTTTCTTTTCGTCATCGAAGTCAAGGATAACAACGTTGAGCTTCTGATCCAGTTCAACCACTTCTTTCGGATCGCTAACGCGGCCCCAAGAAAGGTCTGTGATGTGGATCAAACCGTCTACGCCACCCAAGTCGATGAACACACCGTAAGAGGTGATATTCTTAACAGTTCCTTCAAGAACCTGTCCTTTTTCGAGCTTGCCGATAATTTCTTTCTTCTGTTGTTCCAGTTCAGCTTCGATAAGAGCCTTGTGAGATACAACAACGTTTTTGAATTCCTGGTTGATCTTAACCACTTTGAATTCCATTGTTTTGCCAACGAATACATCATAGTCACGGATCGGTTTAACGTCGATCTGAGAACCCGGCAAGAATGCTTCGATTCCGAATACGTCTACGATCATACCACCCTTTGTGCGGCACTTGATGAATCCCTTGATAATTTCTTCATTTTCCAGAGCAGCGTTAACGCGATCCCAAGAACGAGTAGCGCGGGCTTTTCTGTGTGACAGAACGAGTTGTCCTTTTTTGTCTTCCTGGTTTTCGATGTATACTTCTACAGTATCACCTACCTTCAGGTCCGGATTGTAACGGAACTCATTCAAAGGAATGATACCGTCTGATTTGTAACCGATGTTCACAACTACTTCACGCTTGTTCATTGCGATTACGGTTCCGTCAACAACCTCACGGTCGTTCACTTTGTTAAGCGTACCGTCGTAAGCTTTTTCTAGTTCTTCGTGGCTTGCGCTTGTTACAGCTTCGCCGTTTTCATAAGCATCCCAGTTGAAGTCCTCAATAGGAGCTACGTTCTTTAAGTTTTCCATTAATAAATAAATTGTTTAATACTTTAATTGAATAAGACATTATATTATCTATAAATCGGGCGCAAAGGTAGGAATATTTTCTTGACCGACAAAAGAATACCCAAAGAAAAGATGGTAATATCCGTATTTTTTGTAATATTGCAAATCTAATATTATACGACTTTCAACATGAACGGAACATTGGACAAAATCAGGGTGCAGTTTGATTATCTGCCACTTATTAATTTCGCGATGCAGCAAAACAAAGTATCGGTCATCCATCAGCTTTCGATTGAAAATATGACGTCCGAACCCTTCAGAAACATTCAGGTACAAATCACGGCCGAGCCCGACTTCGGCAGTATCACTCCTGTGATGATGGAAGCGATTCCCGCCAATAATACCGTGTGTCTGCAATCGTTCAGCCTGGTCTTGTCCGCCAATTATTTCGCCCAGCTGACCGAGCGTATGTCGGGAAGTCTGAAAATAGAAATCCGCTCCGAGGCGGAAACGATCTTTACCCGGACCTACCCCATCGACATTCTGGCATACGACCAATGGGGCGGAATCAATATATTCCCCGAGATGCTGGCAGCATTCATCACCCCGAATCATGCCGTGCTCACTCCTATTATCAAGAGAGCCGCCGCCATTCTGGAACAGTGGACCGGTACTCCTTCACTGGACGAATACCAAAGCCGCAATCCGGACCGTGTGAGAAAGCAGATGGCAGCTATCTACACCGCCCTCACCGAACAGCAGATTATTTACAGCACCATTCCCGCCAGCTTCGAAGAGCACGGGCAGTGTGTCCGTCTGATAGATTCCGTACTGGCACAAAAGCTCGGAACTTGTCTGGATATGGCACTGCTTTATGCTTCCTGTCTCGAATCCATCGGACTGAATGCCCTCATCGTCATCACCAAAGGGCATGCTTTCGCAGGCGGCTGGCTGGTGCCGGAAACCTTTCCAGACCCTGCCATCGACGATGTATCCTTACTGACCAAACGAACCGCCGAAGGAATCTACGACATCACGCTGGTAGAAACCACCTGCATGAATATGGGACATAATGCCGACTTCGACAACGCCGTGAAAAGCGCTAACGGCAAACTGAGCGATCCGGGCAGTTTCATCCTCGCCATCGACATCAGAAGGGCCAGGCATTCGGGAGTCCGCCCGATCCCGCAGCGCGTACTGAACGGACAAGTATGGGAAATAAAGGAAGATGAGGATATGAACAGAAATACCACGCACGCCACTCCGCAAAGTGTGAATCCGTATGATTTGTCGGGCAGCGAAACTCAGACAGTCCTCACCAAACAGTTGCTTTGGGAGAGAAGACTGCTGGATTTGAGTCTGCGCAACAACTTGCTGAATATCCGGATTACAAAGAATACTCTTCAGCTGATTCCGGCAAACCTTGCCTGTCTGGAAGACGCCTTGGCGGAAGGAGATGAGTTTCGTATCCTCCACCGTCCCGCTGAATGGGAGAATCCGGCGATGGAATTTGGCATTTATTCTTCCATACCGGAATCGGATCCGATAGCCGACTTCGTTAATTCGGAGCTTTCACAGAAAAGGTTACGTTTTTACTTGCCGGAGAATGACTTGGGCAAAGCACTGACTCACCTGTACCGTTCGTCCCGTACTTCTATCGAAGAGAACGGAGCGAACACGCTTTATCTGGCTCTCGGACTTCTGAAATGGTACGAAACGCCTTCCAGCGAGCGTCCCCGTTATGCACCGATATTGCTGCTACCAGTCGAAATCATCCGCAAGTCAGCCGCCAAGGGGTATGTGATTCGTTCGCGGGAAGAAGAAACGATGATGAATATCACCTTATTAGAAATGCTTCGTCAGAATTTCGGCATTTCCGTACCGGGACTTGATCCGCTTCCGACGGACGAAAGCGGAATCAACGTAAAACTGATTTATTCCATCATCCGGCACTGCATCAAGAATCAGCGGAAATGGGATGTGGAGGAACAGGCTATTCTAGGTATCTTCTCCTTCAACAAGTTTATCATGTGGAACGACATCCACAACAATGCTCACAAACTGACTCAAAACAAGGTGGTCTCCAGCCTCATCAACGGAAAGATCGAATGGGACGTAACTGCGAAAGAAGTGGATGCCGCCTACATGGACAGGCAGTTATCTCCGGCAGATATTGTACTGCCTATCATTGCCGATTCATCTCAGCTGGAAGCGATTTATGAAGCGGTGCACGACAAGACTTTTATCCTGCACGGCCCTCCGGGAACCGGAAAGTCCCAAACGATAACGAATATCATCGCCAACGCACTTTATAAAGGTAAACGAGTCTTATTTGTTGCCGAGAAGATGGCAGCCCTCTCCGTCGTCCAAAACAGACTGGCGGGCATAGGGCTTGCCCCGTTCTGTCTGGAGATTCATTCCAACAAGACAAAGAAATCCACTGTCATCTCGCAACTAAAGGAGACAACCGAAATCATCAGACGAACTCCTCCCGAAGAGTTCATGAAGGAAGCCGAACGCCTGCTGAAGTTACGAACGGAACTAAACAAATACATCGAAGCCTTACACAAGGAATATCCTTTCGGACTTTCCCTCTATGATGCGATCATCCACTACCAGTTAACAGACGTTGAACCCTGCTTCGATATTCCGTCATCTTATCTGGACAATCTGGACAAAGACCGATTCTCACATTGGGAAGATGCCATCGAATCTTTGGTCAGTACCGCCAATGCTTGCGGCCACCCGTATCTTCACCCATTGACAGGGATTTTCATTCGGGAATATTCGTCCGCCATCAAAGAGGAAGCCTTACAAACGCTCGCCACTTTCATTGGCTTATTGACTGCCATACAATCGAAACTGCCTGTCTTTTCCGCTTTACTGGAAAATACGGACATTCATCCCACCCGCAAGGATTTCAATATAATCAGCGCCATTATCCGAAAAATACTCGATATTCCGGAACTGACGCCCGAACTGCTGACCACTCCTTTATTAAATGAAACGCTGGAAGAGTACCGGAAAGTGACGGAACACGGCAGGAAACGCGATGAAATCAAAGCAGAAATAGAAAACGGATTCACCAAAGAGGTACTGAAGATAAACGCCGGCCCCATGCTGGCCGAATGGAATCGGGTATCCGCCCAATGGTTTCTCCCACGATATTTCGGACAAAGAAAAATAAAAAAGGTGATTCGTCCTTACGCTCTGCAACCGGTAAAGCCAGAGACAGTCCAGCCTTTGCTCCATCAGGTCATCCGGTATCAGGAAGAGCTTGATTTTACAGACAGATACACCGCCAAGCTGCCTTCTTTATTCGGAAGATTCGGAAGAGATGAAGAGTGGCCCATCATCGATCAGATCATCCATGAGGTATCTTCGCTTCATTCCCTGTTACTGAGTTATTCAAAAGATGTGGCGAAAACATCCCGAATCAAACAGAACTTAGCGTTACAACTGACAGAAGGTATCCGGACATTCAGAGATATCCATTCTCATTCTCTGAATGAATTGTATCAGCTGGTCGACACGCTTACGGCAACCGAGCAACGGCTTTCCACCACTCTGGGCATAACCGTAGAGACGCTTTATACAAACTCCGCCGACTGGATCGGCATCGCCCTACAGCAAGCCGGAATATGGAAAGAAAATCTGGACAAACTCAAAGACTGGTATCAATGGCTTCAATCCTACAACAAACTGAACGAGTTGGGTCTCGGATTTATCGCAGAAGAATATAAGGAAAAGAATATTCCTACGGATTTACTCACCAGCAGCTTCCGCAAGAGTTTCTACCAAGCCGTTATTCACTATATCATCGCCAAAGAACCGACGCTGGAATTATTCAACGGCAAGATATTCAATGATATTATAACCAAATACAAGCAGGTATCCGCCAACTTCGAGGACATTACCAAAAAGGAACTGTTCGCCAGACTGGCTTCCAACATTCCGTCCTTCACCCACGAAGCCATTCAAAGTTCAGAAGTCGGAATATTACAAAAGAATATACGCAATAATGCACGCGGAATATCCATCCGCAAGCTATTCGATCAAATACCTATCCTGCTGTCCCGTATGTGTCCGTGTATGTTGATGAGTCCTATATCGGTTGCCCAATATATCGATGCCGATGCAGAGAAATTTGACTTGATCGTCTTCGACGAAGCTTCACAGATGCCGACTTACGAAGCGGTAGGTGCCATCGCCCGAGGCAAGAATGTAGTTATCGTAGGCGACCCCAAACAGATGCCGCCTACCAGCTTCTTCTCCGTTAATACCATTGACGAAGACAACATCGAGATAGAAGATCTGGAAAGTATCCTTGACGATTGCCTCGCTCTCTCTATCCCTTCCAAATACCTGCTGTGGCATTACCGAAGCAAACACGAAAGTCTTATCACTTTCAGTAACTCCGAATATTACGATAATAAGCTGATGACTTTCCCGTCACCGGACAATATTGAATCGAAAGTCAGAATGGTCGCCGTAGACGGTTATTATGACAAAGGAAAATCCCGTCAGAACCAAGCGGAAGCGCAAGCCATAGTAGACGAAATAGCGAGAAGGCTGAGGAGCGAAAAATTAAGGAGAAAAAGTATGGGGGTAGTTACTTTCAACGTGGTTCAGCAGGCGTTGATAGAAGATTTGCTATCCGATCTCTTCGCCTTTCATCCTGAACTGGAAACCTTTGCGCTGGAATGTGAAGAACCCCTGTTCATCAAGAACCTTGAAAATGTGCAAGGAGACGAACGGGATGTGATACTGTTCTCCGTCGGCTATGGTCCCGATGCCGAAGGGCGCGTCAGCATGAACTTCGGTCCGTTGAACCGTGCGGGAGGTGAAAGACGGTTAAACGTAGCCGTCTCCCGTGCCCGATACGAAATGATCATCTTTTCTACGCTGAGATCGGACATGATTGATCTGAACCGAACTTCTTCTATCGGAGTAGCCGGGCTGAAACGCTTCCTTGAATATGCGGAGAAAGGAACCAAGCGCATACTGAATACCTCGACTAATATTCGGACCTCGGAAGAAGAAACTTCTATCGAAAAGATTATTGCCGACAAGTTACGTTCTTCGGGATATACCGTACATACTGATATAGGCTGTTCCGGATATAAGATCGATATTGGCATTGTCGATACTCAAACCCCGTCCAACTACCAATTAGGTATTATCTGTGACGGAAAGAACTACAGACGTACCAAGACTGTCCGTGACCGGGAAATTGTTCAAAACAATGTACTCAAAGCACTGGGATGGAATATCTGCCGTATATGGACGATGGACTGGTGGGAAAAGCCGGATGAAGTGATGGCGTCTATACAAGCAGCGATTGCTCAGGATATGAAAGCGGAGAAACCGGTTATAGTAAAAAAGGAACAAGAAAAAAGAGAAAAGAATGTGCAGGAAACGCCGATGCAGCTAAAATCTGCATGCGCATACACAAACTTTTCTTTTATCTCCGTACAAAATTATAATAGTACTAAAATACGTCCGTTCCTGTACGCTGCCGACGACATCTTCGCTAAAAGAAATAATCCTATTATTGTCTCCCAAGTCCAAAAGATAATAGAAAATGAAGCCCCGATCAGCAAAACCTTACTTGGAAAGAAAATCATATCCGAATGGGGAGTCAACCGTGTAGGACCACGAATAGATGCTCAATTGGAAATAATATTCGACACATTACATCTTTACCGCATAGAACATGACGGGCTTATCTTCTGCTGGAAAGATGAAGCGCAATACCGTTCTTATTCAGAGTACCGTCCCGATTCCGACCGAGATGCAGCGGATCTGCCACCCGAAGAAATAGCCAATGCCATCCAACAAATATTAATCAATTCCATCAGCCTGCCTTTACCCGATTTGGCAAAAGCATGCGCACAAGTATTCGGCTTCACACACATGGGGTCAAACATCGAAGCATCCATGCTCAGAGGGATTCAGGAAGCGGTAAAAAGGAATTATGCCAAAGTTGAAAACGGAAGGGCAACGATCATCGATTAACACGGTAAGGCAGACACAAACAGCCGCCACCCGTCAATACCCCTTCTGCAAACGTTTCAGAGCAGCAATAGAATCAGCTACATACGTATTATCCGGTTCTATGGAACGCCAATAACAAAGCGACCCTATCAACCGTTTCAGATAGGCAGGATCATGGGAGCCGATTCTGCGTTGATGTTCCGCCAGCCCCTTTGTCAAAATGAAATAGACATTCTTGCGAATCTCTCTCTTTCGGGCTTTAGGAATGGTCAGCTTCACACCGGAGCTGACGGATACGCCCGTGATTATCTTCCTGTCATTCTCATTCAGAAAACGAGTTTTCTGATGATTCGGTTCAAACTTCTCTTCCCTGATGATTTCCTTGACCCGGGCAAGCACCTCCTCTTTCGGAAAGACATCGCCCGAAAAGGTGAGGTCGTCGGCATAACGACTATAAGTCAGCCCGAATTCTTCCGCCATCACCGCCAGTTTCCGGTCCATCTCATAAGCGATGATGTTACTCAGTACCGGACTGGTAGACGCTCCTTGCGGCAAATGCCGACGCATACAACACAACTCGCCCAGCACTTTCGATATATTCTTCGGATAGCCGATCTTTTCGAAAGTCTTTTTCACCCTCGGACTACGTATGGAAATAAAGAAATCATGGATATCCGTCTTCAAGACACAGCGTTTTCCCAGATGAGGACGGACGTTATCGACGATGGAATGCTGACGCCGGAATCCCGTAGCGGCAGGATGCACATTTACAGACAGTAATATACGATGATAAATAGTATCCTGAATGGCTTTCAGTTCCTTGTCCGGAGCAGAGATCATACGGTATCCTCCTCTCCGCTTTCTGATCCAGAACTCCCGATAATGCGAAGAGACATCCTGCAGTATCTCTTTCAACCTCATCACCTCTATTCCCAACAGATTGGCACACCACACCACCGCCTCTTCATCAAATACAGGACATGTTCTCATTTTAGGAGTGACTACTCCTAAAGCATGCCTGAGCCAGGCTCCATGTTCCCATTTGTTTTTGGAAGTCTCTTCGTTAGTAGTATTACCGCTGCCTGTTGCTTTCCATCTCTTATATCCTTCCTGTTTCCGGCTCGAAGAAATCAATTTATAAATCAGAAAACCGGTAACAATAAGTATCGTAATTAAAATTCCGTCCATCTTGTTGTTACATATATAAAAAGGAGAAGAAGAGGATGAGATTTTACTAAAATAAATAGAGGTATTTATACCAGAGATTTATTTTCCAGGAAAATACCTGTGCCTGCGAGGCGACTACACCTCTTTTCTGCTAAATTTTTCCTCATCCTCTTCCTCACAAAGATATGTATTTTCTATACATTATGCAACTGTTATGAAGAAAAAACTATCGGTTAAACAACTCGAAAGTAAATTTACATCCGATCCCGCTGAACTTCCAGTTCTCACTGCTGACGAATACTCCCACATCAAAGACATGCGTACCGATACCATAACCCACTTCCAGATATGGCTGGAGATGCGGCATAGAGAGCGCACTGATATAAAGACGTTCGTTCTGCACATAGCGGGTATATTTCATCAAATGCCGGAGAATAAGGAAAGGAGCCTCGTAAGTGAAATGTCCGCGTACATAGCGGCGGGAGGAGTTGTACCAACGTCCGTCGAGCACCTGAAACACACCACCGATTTCATCATTCCACCCTACCGGCAGATTATGACGGGCAAAATTGGCAAAGTCCACAAAGTACAGTTCATCCTGATTGGTAAACGCCCCGAAGCCGAAACGATAATAAATATTTCGCATCAGCCCCAGCTGAATCTTATGTTGAAGGTCGAATTCTATCCGTTCATATTCTCCAGTACTTTTAAATACTCCTTCTATTCCCCGTTCATAGTCCACCGAAAATGTCGGATAGTCAGAGCGGAGATTGATCTTACGCTTTCCGTTCATATAATAATAAAGCGCCGGAGTCCATTCCACCCGGATGCGCGGGGCAAAGCTGATATAGGTATTTCTGAAGCGTTCCATAAATTCCGGCGGAGGCATCGGATAGTCACCCGTAATCACAAAACGGGATTTCTCGACAGCTGTTCTCTTGTGTGCCGAGAAACCGAGGCTGATATCCAGTCCGTTGGTAATTTCAAAACTATGACGGAAGTTGAAATACAAGTCCTTGAAATAATCCAGATGGATGAGGTCGAAATTAAAGATACTGTCCGGCATCGCTTTCAGTTCGTCCAGCATCTTGCTGCTATAGATACGGTTACCATTACCCACACTCAACCGGAAAAAGCCCCGTTTCTGCGGCCAGTACTCAAAGTCAGCATTCAGCGACCAGTAGAACTCTTTCCGTGTAAAGTTATAACCCAGTTTGGGTACGATGCGGAGCCACTTGTCGCCTCTGAAAATCCGGTTGTAACGGAAATCCTGCCGGTATGATAATCCGTTGCTTCCGCTATAACTGAACAAAAGCGGATTGATAAACGGCGAGAAGCGGACACTTCCGATATTGGACAGATTGAATTTATAATCTTCCACCATCAGGTCGCCCATCGTTCCCCAGAAAGCCTGACTCTTGGATTTTCGTTGCACCGACACGGTATCCCGTCTGTATGCGTAATCCTTATAAAGTTGTTTTTCCCTGTCACTCAAAGGAATGGGACGTAATACGCCAAACGTGGAAGCATCTGTTTTATAGGCATTCGTATCACACTGCAAGGAGAATGATTCCGACAAATTATACTTTTTCTTCTCCTTCTTCCGAACCTTTCTTTCTTTCAGTTCTATTGATTTATAGTCCAACGAAGCGGTATAATTGCCGTCCACCTTATTGCCCAGGAACTTAAAAAGGGCCTCCACATCATAACGCACCGGGAGAAACTCATCTTTCTTTCCAACTTCCCCCATCTTGATCCAGCAAGTAAACGTAATCAGTTCCGACCGTCCCGAAAAACGTATTTCACGCACGCTCCATACATTGCTGCTGACAATCATATAGCCGCCCACCAGCTGGTCGCTCTTGGTACGGGGAATGAAACGTATCCGGTAGTCGAGATTATTGGGATCGCCCATCACACTGTCTATCCGGTATTTGTAGTATTTCTGCCCGTTCTTGGCAAGCGGAGACAGCAAGCGTTCGTCATTCAGAAGAGAAGATGAGTAGATATTGACACTAAAATATTCAAGCAGCCCCGGCAGTCCCCTGTTTCCTCTCACGGTGCCTTGTGATGCCTTAACTTTCTGGTCATAGATATTGGGAGCTGTATAATGCAGGTCACTATACGTTTCGAGCAAGTATTCACGTACCCCTTTCTGCAAGCGAAACATCGAAGGAACGTACCGGAGGATAAAATTCTTCTTCTGAATATTCATCTTACCCTTTATATATAGGTTCGCGCGATAGTCGCTCACTATACTTTCATAAGAGGGAGCAAAAGTCATGACACGCTCAATGATGGAATCAGCAGATATCTCCTGACTTGTATAAGGATTAAGAACAAGATTGGCTGCCCCCTTCGGAATAAAAGAGAACAAGCACAACATACATCCTATCAATATCTTATATTTCAATCGTCGTATCTCCTTGTTTATTGTAGGCAAATATAAAAAAGAATATCGAAAAGCAAGGGAATTAAGCTGCAAAAAAGAGTTAGCAAGGAAAATCCTTTCCCCACGCCACGCATCATATCAGTTTTCATGGACATTTTTCTACTTATGCTACATTCACATTTCTATGTAGAAGGTGATTCATTCTTGCATGATTTAAATCACTTCTGCATAGTTATGAGTCATCTTGAGGCAGGCTATGAACTAATCCTGATTAACACGTTTTTTACCTCTTATCTTTAATAAATCTATCTTCGACTATACATAAAACTATTCGTCTGACAGCTGTTATTTTTTCGTCTGACAGCTGTTAGACGAAAGAGTAACAGTTGTCAGACGAAAGTTCAACAACTGTCAGACGAATAGATTTAAGTATAATGGGGACTAGCTCTTTGCAGATACAGAATTAAATCTTAATAAAGAAGACGAATGATTAGTTCATGAACGTACGGAAATGAACTAAAATGCTTATCATTCCTTTTAGGCACGAACAGGGTTTAAATAAAGAATGAGTCCCTTCCAACTAAACGAAAGTAAAAGTAACAGCATCAGTATAAGGCATCCCTGCATATCCGTGTTAAAGTTATCCTCACCTGCCTTTTATTTTCCACTTTATTCTTGACGAAAAAGAAAAATGTTGTATCTTTGTTATGCATTTCATACCAGAAGGCGGGGAAACCTGCCAATCCTCGTGGCAGGCATTTTTATGCCTGTCCACGTTCATATCTATATGGCGGTTCCGTACCCCCGTGTAGAATGTTAATGCATCTACTGCCTTCTGGTGAAATGCAACGGGAAAGGCGGAACCGCTCTTATTATTTTAGAAAATCTTCGCCTACCACACACTCATAATCACTTATTATGGAAACAGAACAAGTTGCCGTTCAACCAACGGTGGGAGGTATCACACAAGCTCCCCAAAATGTATTTATTGTTAATGACAGAGAATAAAAGGACTTCTACCTCAAATTCGCCCTCTTCCTGAACCCGGATTCCTGCTCCGTAAACCGCACTGAATTCGAAATGCTAAACATTCTGCTGAAAGACCTGAAGAAAATTGTGGGAGCACTCACCCATCTCACCATGCACGCTTGGGATGATGGCATGGCAGAAATCCTGCTCTCCTGCGGTGCCTACTCCATACAGGACGACTTAAACAAAAAAACGCGTATGCAAATGAACGCATCGATGGGGAAGCATCTACAGTTCCTCACCCAAATGGCTATGGACAGTCCTACAATGAAGCTGCTATACAGAAACATGAACAAGCATTATATGCAGGTAGAAATGTTAGTCAAACAGATGGCTGCGGAAATCGACCGGCAGAAAAACAAGGACGGACAGCAGGAAATACTGGCATCCATCTCTTAATCGGTTATAATCAAAAAGCGCCATGACGGGCAAAAGGTAATTCAGAGACGAATCAGTCCTTTAAAGAGGGGGGTGTTCCTCAGAAAAATATATCATTTTCTGAAAATACCCCCCTTTTAAATAGGGGTACTTTCAGAAAAAACATATAATTTTGCGCCATCAACCGATAAAAAGAAGACGATTTATGTCAAAAATGAGATTTTACGCATTACAAGAACTTTCCAACCGGAAGCCGCTGGAAGTTACTGCCCCTTCCAACAAACTCTCTGATTATTATGGTAGCCACGTATTCGACCGCAAGAAGATGCAGGAGTATCTTCCGAAGGAAGCCTATAAGGCTGTTACCGATGCAATCGAAAAAGGTACACCGATCAGCCGTGAAATAGCCGACCTGATTGCCAACGGCATGAAGAGCTGGGCCAAGTCGCTCAACGTCACCCACTACACACACTGGTTTCAGCCTCTGACAGACGGAACCGCCGAAAAGCATGACGGCTTTATCGAATTCGGCGAAGACGGCGGAGTCATTGAACGATTCTCCGGAAAACTGCTGATTCAGCAAGAACCGGACGCTTCTTCTTTCCCCAATGGCGGTATCCGTAATACATTCGAAGCTCGCGGATATACCGCATGGGACGTTTCTTCTCCGGCATTCGTAGTAGATACCACGCTCTGTATCCCTACGATTTTTATCTCTTACACAGGCGAAGCGCTGGATTACAAGACTCCGCTTCTGAAAGCACTTGCCGCCGTAGACAAGGCTGCCACGGATGTTTGCCAGCTATTCGACAAGAACGTAACACGCGTCTTTACCAACTTAGGATGGGAACAGGAATATTTCCTCGTAGACTCCTCCTTATATAATGCACGTCCCGACCTTTGTCTGACCGGACGTACCTTGATGGGACACTCTTCCGCCAAAGACCAACAGCTGGAAGACCACTATTTCGGCTCCATTCCTCCACGTGTCACCGCATTTATGAAGGAACTCGAAATCGAATGTCACAAACTGGGCATCCCTGCCAAGACCCGTCACAACGAAGTAGCTCCCAACCAGTTCGAGCTGGCTCCCATCTTCGAAAACTGCAACCTGGCAAACGACCACAACCAGCTTGTCATGGACCTGATGAAGCGTATCGCACGCAAGCATCACTTCAATGTATTGCTGCACGAAAAACCATATAGCAGCGTAAACGGCTCCGGCAAACATAATAACTGGTCGCTCTGCACCGACACCGGCATCAACCTGTTTGCCCCTGGAAAGAATCCGAAAGGCAATATGCTGTTCCTTACTTTCCTGGTAAACGTACTGATGATGGTATACAAGAATCAGGACCTGCTGCGTGCCTCCATCATGAGTGCCAGCAACAGCTACCGTCTGGGAGCGAATGAAGCTCCTCCCGCCATCCTCTCCTGCTTCCTCGGTTCACAACTCTCGGCAACCCTCGACGAAATCGTACGCCAAGTAGGAAACGAAAAGATGACACCGGAAGAAAAGACTACGCTGAAACTGGGAATCGGACGTATCCCGGAAATCTTGCTCGATACCACCGACCGCAACCGTACTTCTCCTTTCGCCTTCACCGGAAACCGCTTTGAGTTCCGTGCCGCCGGTTCTTCTTCCAACTGTGCCGCCGCCATGATCGCCATCAACGCCGCCATGGCCAACCAGTTGAACGAATTCCGCGCATCTGTGGAGAAACTGATGGAAGAAGGAGTGGGCAAAGACGAAGCTATCTTCCGCCTGCTGAAAGAAACCATCATCGCTTCCGAAGCCATCCGCTTTGAAGGCGACGGTTACTCAGAAGAATGGAGACAGGAAGCTGCCCGCCGCGGACTGACCAACATCTGCCACGTGCCGGAAGCACTGATGCACTACGTAGACAACCAGTCGAAATCGGTACTGATCGGTGAGCGCATCTTCAACGAAACCGAACTGAACAGCCGTCTCGAAGTAGAACTGGAAAAATACACCATGAAGGTACAGATCGAGGGACGCGTATTGGGCGACCTTGCCATCAACCACATCGTGCCGACGGCTGTCACCTACCAGAATCGGCTATTGGAGAATCTTTGCAAAATGAAAGAAATCTTCTCTCCCGAAGAATACGAAGTATTGAGCGCCGACCGCAAAGAGCTGATTCGCGAAATCTCACACCGGGTGACTTCCATCAAAGTATTGGTACGCGAAATGACCGAAGCCCGAAAAGTTGCCAATCACAAAGACAACTACAAAGAGAGAGCATTCGAATACGAAGAAAAAGTACGTCCTTATCTTGATAAAATCCGCGATCATATCGATCACCTGGAGATGGAGGTAGACGACGAAATATGGCCGCTACCCAAGTACAGGGAACTCTTGTTCACCAAATAAAAAGCTCCTGAAGATTGCACGAAAGAACCTGCTTTTGTGCAATCTTTTTATAGATTCGTTCATTTTCTCATTTTTTCTTTCTACTTTTGTGCTGTATAACACAGTTTTGTAGCACCCATGGTAAAAATGAACATGTCAGACATCGATATTTCGGAACCATTATCCGATTTGTTAGCTCCTTTGAATAACGAACAAAGGGAGTTTCTGATGAACAATTATACAATACAGACCTACAAAAAAAACGAAACCATCTACTGCGAAGGGGAGACTCCCTCTCATTTGATGTGCCTCATTACCGGCAAGGTCAAAATCTTCAAAGATGGTGTAGGAGGTAGAAGTCAGATTATCCGCATGATTAAACAGCGGGAATACTTTGCGTACCGTGCATACTTCGCAAAGGAAGACTTCGTAACTGCTGCCGCTGCTTTTGAACCTTCTGTTATCTGTCTCATCCCCATGACTGCCATTACCACGCTTATTGCTCAAAACAATGATTTAGCCATGTTCTTCATCCGCCAGCTTTCTATCGATCTCGGCATTTCCGACGAACGTACCGTCAGCCTGACACAGAAACATATCCGCGGACGTCTGGCAGAATCGCTAATTTTCCTCAAAGAAAGCTACGGTCTGGAAGAAGACGGGTCGACATTGAGTATTTATCTTTCCCGTGAAGACCTGGCAAATCTGTCGAACATGACCACCTCGAACGCCATCCGTACCTTATCACAGTTCGCTACGGAACGCCTGATCACCATCGACGGAAGAAAGATCAAAATCATTGAAGAAGAAAAACTCAAGAAAATAAGCAAGATAGGATAATACAGACCTTATACGATCATAAAAAGTGATCTGAAACTTTAACTGGAAGCCGATGTTCGTCACATCGGCTTTTTTATTTCTATACTATTGGAACTTATCAATTAAACAAGTACATTTGTCCTGTCAATATATTAATAACTTAACACAATTTCAGACCATGAAGAAAAGTATTTCCCTTCTTCTTTTGTCCTTACTTATGATTACCCCCAGTTGTCAGAAGCCAAAAGAAGTGACGAACGAGTACAATATCGTTCCGCAACCCAACCAGCTTGTTCCCAAAGAAGGCCGCTTCGAACTGAGTAACAAAGTCCGGCTGGTAGTTCCGTCCGATGCTCCGGAAGTTAAAAAGGTAGCCGACGGCTTTGCCGAACAACTGAAACAGACTGCCGGAATCTCTCTGAAAGAAGCCGAAAGCGTGGATGGAAAGCCTGCTATCAGTTTCGTACTACAAGAAGGTATGCCTAAAGAAGGCTACAAACTGTCTGTCACCCCTACCCTTATTACAGTTACAGCTTCCCAGCCGAACGGATTTTTCTATGGTGTACAGACTATTTATCAACTTCTTCCTCCCGCTGTTTACGGAAAAGAACTGAAGAAGAAAGCCGACTGGTCTGTTCCGGCTGTAGAGATCGAAGACGCTCCCCGCTTTGTACATCGCGGACTGATGCTGGACGTTTGCCGCCATTACGCCCCGATAGAGTATATCTACAAGTTTATCGACCTGTTGGCAATGAACAAGATGAACGTTTTCCACTGGCATCTGACGGACGATCAGGGATGGAGAATCGAAATCAAGAAATATCCGAAACTGACAGAGATAGGTTCCAAACGTGAAAAGACGCTGGTAGACTATTATTATGTGAACTATCCGCAAGTATTCGACGGAATAGAACACGGAGGATATTACACACAGGAACAGATAAAAGAAGTAGTAGCTTATGCTGCAAGCAAATATATCAATGTAATCCCCGAAATAGAAATGCCGGGGCATGCATTGGCGGCTCTGGCTGCTTACCCCGAATTGTCTTGTGATTCTACACAGACATATAAAGTATCACCTACGTGGGGCGTATTCGAACAGGTATTCTGCCCGAGCGAGACCACTTTCAAGTTCTTTGAAGGAGTCATGGATGAGGTAGTTGAATTATTTCCCAGCGAATACATTCATATCGGAGGGGACGAATGCCCCAAAACAGCTTGGAAGAACAGTGCTTTCTGTCAGCAGTTGATTCGTCAGTTAGGCTTGAAGGATGACGTGACTCCCAGCAAAGTGGACGGAATGAAGCATAGCAAGGAAGATAAACTGCAAAGTTACTTCGTTACCCGCATGGAAAAATACCTGAACGGCAAAGGACGCAATATCATCGGCTGGGACGAGATTTTGGAAGGCGGTCTGGCTCCGAACGCTACTGTCTTATCATGGCGTGGCGTTGAAGGCGGATTGAATGCAGCTAAAGCAGGACACAACGCAATCATGGCTCCCATGCCTTATGCTTATCTGGACTTCTATCAGGAAGATCCGGAAATCGCCCCGACTACCATCGGCGGATACACAACGCTGAAGAAGACTTATAGCTACAATCCTGTTCCGGATGATGCCGATGAACTAGTGAAAAAGCATATTATCGGTATGCAAGGCAACCTCTGGAGAGAATATATGAAAACTTCCGACCGGGTAGATTATCAGGCCTTCCCACGTGCAATGGCAATCGCGGAAACGGGATGGACGCTGGATGCCAACAAAAACTGGAAGAGTTTCTGCGAACGCATGGTTACGGAATTTGAGCGCCTGGAAGTCATGGATACCAAACCCTGCCTCAACTTCTTCGACGTAAACATCAATACTCATGCGGATGAAAACGGTCCGTTGATGGTATTGCTGGAAACATTCTACCCGAATGCGGAAATCAGATACACCACAGACGGCAGCGAACCAACTTACGGTTCTACGCTATATGAACAGCCTTTCGCACTTGAAGGAAACATCGACCTGAAAGCTGCCGCCTTCAAAGACGGCAAGATGCTGGGCAAAGTCACCAACAAGCCATTGTATGGCAATCTGCTGGCGGGAAAACCATTTACCGTCAATTATACAATGGGATGGACAGGGGATATTTTCGGCGACAATGATGTACTGGGAGCTGACAAAACAACTTTCGGTCTGACGAATGGTAAGAGAGGTAACAATGCTTCTTACACTCCGTGGTCCAGTTTCGCAATCGTAGAGGGTAAAGACCTAGAATTCATCGTCCATCTGGACAAACCGACAGAAGTAAGAAAAGTGGTCTTCGGCTCCTTGTTCAATCCTGCCATGAGAATGCTCCCCGCCGGAGGAGTTGCCGTAGAAGTATCTGCTGACGGTCAGCAATATACTCAGATAGCCGAAAAAGTATTGAAGCATGATTGTCCGGAAACGGGAAGAATCGCATTCACCGACTCTATCGAATTCGAACCGACACAAGCCACTTTCCTGAAAGTAAAAATCAAGAATGGCGGTACCTTGCGTAATGGCGTCAATTTCGAAAAGAACAACGGTCCGGAAGTCATTCCTGCCGAATTGTGGATAGACGAAATCGAAGCATATTAATGCCTGTGAGATAACAAAAAACGGTGGACATTCAGCTTGTTGCTCATGTCCACTGTTTTTTTATCGATTCAGTTCTTATTTATTCCATGCAAAGCATTCCGCCTTACTTCATCTTTAAATAATTCCCTTTGCAGAGAGATAACGTTCCGCTTCGATAGCAGCCTTACAGCCACTTCCCGCTGCTGTAATAGCCTGACGATAATGCGGATCAGCCACATCTCCCGCTGCGAATACTCCGGGAACTTTCGTACGGGGGCTGTCACCATCTGTAATAATGTAACCCACTTCGTCAGTATCGATATACTCCTTGAAGATATCCGAATTCGGTTTGTGACCGATAGCCAGGAAGAAACCGTCGATCGGCAGGCTGTAACGTTCTTCGTCCGATTCGCCCCAACGCTTCACGACATTCATACCTTCTACGCCGTTGTCGCCAAACAAGCCAACTACATTGTGTTCGAAAAGTACTTCAATCTTCTCATGCTTCTGCACACGCTCCTGCATAATCTTCGATGCACGCAGGTAAGGTTTGCGAACCACCAGATATACTTTGGATGCCAGACCAGCCAGATAGATCGCTTCCTCACAGGCTGTATCTCCACCGCCCACCACTGCAACGACTTTCTTCCGGTAGAAGAAACCGTCACAAGTAGCACAAGCGCTAACTCCCATTCCGGCGTATTTCTTTTCGTCTTCCAGTCCCAGGTATTTGGCCGTAGCACCGGTAGAAATGATCAATGCTTCCGTTTCAATCACCTTATCACCGTCAATCGTTATTTTATAAGGAGCTTTGCTCAAATCTGCCGCTGTAGCAATACCGAAACGGACGTCTGTTCCGAAACGGCTGGCTTGCGCACGCAAATCTTCCATCAACTGCGGACCACTGATTCCTTCCGGATAACCGGGGAAGTTCTCCACATCCGTAGTAGTCGTCAACTGACCACCGGGTTGCAATCCTTCATAAAGCACCGGACAAAGGTTAGCACGTCCTGCATAGATCGCTGCCGTATATCCGGCAGGCCCTGAGCCTATAATCAGGCATTTTACTTTTTCTATTTCTGCCATTTTATTGTTATATTATTGTTTTATATTCCAACTATCTCATCTCTTACTCAAAAGAACATCCTATCGTAAGTCTATCACTTCCGCAGTGGGGTATGCCTTCCGGTCGAAAGTGAAAACATGATCCGCATAATCCAGTCCGGTCTGATAAGCTGTCACGGTAATCTCATTACGCGTTTTCTGACCACGTTGCTGAAGCTGAATGTAAACCGGTTCATACGTACTCTTTGTCACATAAAGCGTAATACTTTCCAACTCTTGCTTTTTATCATTAGCAGTCAGAATCACTTCCCAAACAGCTTTACCCTGATATATCTTCACAGTTCCCAGCTTATAAGAGAATCCTTTCTGATACATATAAAGAAAGGTATACGGATTGATTTGCTGCAACTCTTCCTGAGTAGGATTGCTGACATTCACTTCATCATTTCTCACCATGTAACTCCACTGTGTTTTCCCGTCAAACCAAGTGGTTGTCTCGGAGGTCTTCAGCATAAACTTCTCGCCTTTCAACTGGATGATACCATTCTCACGTCCTTCCAAATGACCGTCATTGACAGCCTTCAAGGTAAAATCAGCCCTTACACCACCTGCCTTCTTAAATGCTTCGGCTGTCTTCTCCAGAACAACTTTAGCCTGCGACTGCTGTTGTTGAGCAATCACAGGCAGTGACAGTAAAGCTATTAAAACACTAAAAATGTATTTTCTCATTTGATTAATAAACGATCTGTTATTGTAAATTGTTCAAACGCATTTCAAGATCATTATCGTCGATGCAGAGTACATCACGAGCCTTGCTTCCCTGTGTGGGTCCAACGATTCCCGCCTTTTCAAGCTGATCCATGATACGTCCGGCACGATTGTAACCAATAGCAAATTTACGTTGAATTAACGAAGTGGAACCTTGCTGATGGATGACCACCAAGCGTGCCGCATCTTCAAATAACGGGTCGAGACGTCCCATATCAATGTCGCCCACTTCACTACCGCTGTCTTCGCTCACATACTCGGGCAGGAAGAACGGAGTTGGATAACTCTGCTGACGGGCAATAAACTTCGTGATTTCCTCCACTTCCGGCGTATCGATAAAGGCACACTGCACACGTACCGGATCAGCACCTTGCAGGAAGAGCATATCTCCCTTACCAATCAGGCGGTTTGCCCCCGGACGGTCAAGAATCGTACGGGAGTCCATCATAGCAGATACACGGAACGCAATACGTGCCGGGAAGTTCGCCTTGATCGTACCTGTAATGATATTCGTTGTCGGACGCTGCGTAGCGATAATCATGTGAATACCGACCGCACGTGCCAACTGCGCAATACGGGCAATAGGAAGTTCCACTTCCTTACCGGCAGTCATGATCAAATCTCCGAACTCGTCGATTACCACCACAATATACGGCATAAACTTATGTCCTTTCTCCGGATTGAGGCGGCGGTTGATAAACTTCTCATTATACTCCTTGACATTACGTACATGAGCCATCTTCAAGAGGTCATAGCGTGTATCCATTTCCACACAAACAGAATTCAGCGTTTGCACTACCTTGGTCACGTCCGTAATAATCGGTTCGCCTCCGTCGGGAAGTTTGGCTAGAAAATGGTTTTCAATGACGGAGTAAATGCTGAACTCCACCTTCTTCGGGTCAACCAGTACAAATTTCAATTCAGCCGGATGCTTCTTATATAATAAGGAAGTAATGATTGCATTCAAGCCGACAGACTTACCCTGCCCGGTAGCACCTGCCACCAACACGTGCGGCATCTTGCAAAGGTCGAACATGAACACTTCGTTCGTGATCGTCTTACCCAGTACAATCGGTAAGTCAAACTTAGACTCCTGGAACTTCTTGCTTCCAATCACGCTCTGACCGGATACAATCTTCGGATTCTTATTCGGAACTTCAATACCGATGGTTCCCTTACCCGGTATCGGAGCAATAATACGGATACCATCCGCTGACAAACTCAGGGCGATATCATCCTCCAGGCCCCGGATCTTCGAGATACGCACACCCTGTTCAGGGGTAATTTCATAAAGAGTCACCGTAGGACCTACCGTAGCTTTGATCGTACTGATTTCAATGCCAAAGCTGCGCAATGTATTAATGATACGGTCTTTATTCGCATTCTGCTCGTCCATGTCAATCGTCGGATCGTCATTCTCAAAATGCTTCATCAAGTCGATTGTCGGGAAACGGTAATTTTCCAGATCCTTCATCGGATTATAAGGTTCTTGCTCCGGACCCTGATATTCTTCTTCGGACGTAGCTGTCTCTACCTGGAACCCGGGTTCATCCTCACCCGGCAATTCATCCTGAGCAGCAGGAGGAACCACATCGCTTACGGTCGGTTCAAAGACCATAGTCACCCCTTCCGCCTCATCAGCAGAAGGAAGTTCGTCGTCCGGTTCCGGTGCGTTGACCGGAGATTCTTCTTTCGGTTCTTCTGCCTGTATATCCATCACGGGAGCAGGAGGAGGTGTTTGCTTATAAGTACGTTTCAGATTGAACTCCACTTCCTGCGGTTGCGAGGTCGTGAACTCCTGTGTTCCTTCTTCTGCTGTCTCTTTTTCCTCTTCTTTCTTCTGACGTTTGAGGAAACTCAGAGCAAAAAGTTTGCGCAACCAGATTATCGTCCGTGCACTTATGTAGATAAAGAAACAGACTGCCGTTATCAGCAGGATCATCCATACTCCGGGAACTCCCACCTGCGAAACCAGCCAGCGGCTTACATTGTAACCGTGCATACCTCCCAGATAAATGAAAGAATCCTGATAATGATCCATCAAAGCGAAACCGAAGAATACGGAGAACCAAATCAATAATAATGTACAACCGATAAACCATTTCCACAGACGGACAATGCGCACCCGCATCAGCTTCAATCCTGCCACCGCCAAAAAGACAAGGATAAAGAAAGAAGATATTCCAAAACAGTCATTTATCAGATAACTAGCCAACTGTGCTCCGCGAGATCCGGCATAGTTTTTTACATTGTTATTAACCGCCGCAAGGTCTGCCGAGTTGCCGCTGTCGATAATACTTTGGTCGGCTGCCCCCGTAAAGAAGAAGGAAGAAAAAGCCAACAAAAGATAAACAGAAAAGATTACCAGCATCAATCCGATCACAAAATGAACGGTTTCATTCTTAAAAATTGATACAATCCTTCCAGGAGAAGACGGAGTGCGTTCAGCCTCCTTATCTATTTTCTTTTTTGCCATGAGTCTTTATTCTTTAAATAAATTGGAATCCGTATTATAAGCCGCAAAAATAATAAAAAAATAACGAGCAGTACTCTCATTCAATCCTTTTTCTTACCTTTGCGATTCAAATCAATCTGATTATGGAAAAAGAAAGCCAAACGATATTTGAAAAGAATGTGATCGAGTTCGTAACGGTAGCCGCCGAATTTTGCGCATTCCTCGAACGTGCTGAACACATGAAGCGCAAAGCTTTTGTCGACACGTCCTTAAAAATACTTCCCCTGCTCTATCTCAAAGCATCCTTGCTTCCGAAGTGTGAAACGATTGGAGACGAGGCACCCGAAACGTATGTAACAGAGGAAATCTACGAGATTCTGCGCATCAATCTGGCAGGGCTGATGGGTGAAAAGGATGATTATCTGGACGTTTTCGTACAGGATATGGTGTACAGTGACCAGCCTATCAAGAAGTCCATCTCGGAAGATTTGGCAGATATCTATCAGGATATCAAAGATTTTATTTTCGTTTTCCAGCTGGGACTGAACGAAACCATGAACGACTCACTGGCCATCTGTCAGGAAAACTTCGGTCTGCTGTGGGGACAGAAGTTGGTAAACACTCTGCGTGCCCTTCACGATGTGAAGTATAACCAGCAGAATGAGAATGACGAAGAAGACAACGAGGAAGAGAATAACGAACTAAGCGATGACGACTATTGTTGTGAAGAAGACGGTTGTCACTGCCACGACGACGAATGTCATTGTCATGAGGACGGTTGCCATTGTCGTAATGACGAATAAACAAAAATGATAGTAAGAAGAAGTATAAATAAAGACGAACTAAAGGAACTCCCGAAAACTGTATTTCCGGGACGAATCCATGTGATCCAGTCGGAAGCGGAAACAGAAAAAGCAGTAGCTTACCTGCAATCTCAGCCGATACTGGGTATCGATAGCGAAACGCGCCCATCTTTCACCAAAGGACAAAGTCATAAAGTAGCACTTCTGCAGATTTCTTCAGACGAATGCTGTTTCCTGTTCCGCCTCAATATGACCGGACTCACCCAACCTTTGGTCGACCTGCTGGAAAATCCGGCTGTTATCAAAGTAGGACTGTCGCTCAAAGACGACTTTATGATGCTGCACAAACGTGCACCTTTTACCCAACAGAGCTGCATCGAACTGCAAGACTATGTACGCCAGTTCGGCATACAGGACAAAAGTCTGCAAAAGATTTATGCAATCCTGTTCAAAGAAAAGATTTCCAAATCACAACGGCTGTCCAACTGGGAAGCGGACGTACTGAGCGACGGACAGAAACAATATGCCGCTACCGATGCCTGGGCTTGCCTCAACATCTACAACCTGTTGCAGGAACTGAAACGAACCGGCAACTACGAGGTCGAAAGCCTCCCTGTAGAAGAAGAGGTTGACGCAAATGCTCCCGCCAATCGCTGACAAATGACCGATAAAAGACTAATTAATAACTGATAAAATAGCATTTTAAACAACATGCATAAAGTATACCTCAAACCCGGCAAAGAAGAGTCTTTAAAAAGATTTCATCCCTGGATTTTCTCCGGAGCAATCGCTCGTTTCGATGGAGAACCCGAAGAAGGTGAAGTTGTAGAAGTATACACTTCGAAGAAGGAATTTATAGCCGAAGGACATTTCCAGATCGGAAGTATCGCCGTACGTGTGCTCTCTTTCCGTCAGGAACCCATCGACCACGATTTCTGGAAACGTAAACTGCAAATTGCCTATGATATGCGTTGTGGAATCGGTATCGCAGTCAATCCCACCAATGACACCTACCGTCTTGTACACGGTGAAGGAGACAATCTACCTGGGCTGGTCATTGACATTTATGCCCGGACTGCCGTCATGCAGGCGCACTCCGCAGGAATGCATGTAGACCGCATGACTATCGCCGAAGCCCTGTCGGAAGTAATGGGTGACAAGATCGAAAATATCTATTATAAATCGGAGACTACACTGCCTTTTAAGGCAGATCTTTTCCCCGAAAACGGTTTCCTTAAAGGAGGAAGCAGCGATAATATCGCACGGGAATACGGCCTGAAGTTCCATGTAGACTGGCTGAAAGGCCAAAAGACAGGATTCTTCGTAGACCAACGCGAAAACCGTTCACTGCTGGAGCATTATTCTAAAGACCGTTCGGTACTGAATATGTTCTGCTACACCGGCGGTTTCTCCTTCTACGCTATGCGTGGAGGTGCAAAGCTGGTACATTCCGTTGACAGTTCTGCCAAAGCAATCGATCTGACTAACAAAAACGTAGAACTGAATTTCCCCGGCGATGCGCGTCACGAAGCTTTCGCCGAAGATGCTTTCAAATACCTTGACCGCATGGGCGACCAATACGATTTGATAATCCTCGACCCGCCTGCATTTGCCAAGCATAAGGATGCTTTGCGGAATGCCTTGCAAGGTTACCGGAAACTGAATGCCAAAGCATTCGAAAAGATCAAACCGGGCGGCATCCTGTTTACTTTCTCCTGCTCGCAGGTGGTAACCAAGGATAATTTCCGCACAGCTGTGTTTACCGCTGCTGCTATGTCAGGACGTAGTGTACGTATCCTGCACCAACTAACCCAGCCTGCCGACCACCCGGTAAATATATACCATCCCGAAGGAGAATACCTGAAAGGGCTGGTACTCTATGTAGAGTAATATATGTCATAAACACCATGAACTTGCATAAACAAGGGGTGAATAAAAGAAAAATAATAGTTTCAAAGTTAATTAGAGTTAACAAATAGAAGTTTTTCGGCAAATCATTATGTTCTATAACATAAAATCCTTTATATTTGCACTGTGTTTTTCATGGTATTAGATTTAAGGTTAATAAAGATTGGCTGTCTGGGATGGATAGCCTTCTTTTTTTATATGCCTATCCACCCTCTTTTTAACAGCAATTCTTCACTATTCTTCGCATTTATGGCTTTTTTATCCCCTTTTTATCGATTAACTTGTCCACCCAATCAACGAAAATATTATATTTGCATCTATTATTAACGTAAAAAGAGAAACACAAATTAGAAAAGTCATGAGTATAAAAGTTCGTTTGATCATTATGAACTTCCTGCAATTCTTTGTATGGGGGTCATGGTTAATTTCACTAGGGGGTTACATGGGCAGAGAACTCCACTTCGAAGGAGGACAGATCGGTGCCATCTTCGCCACCATGGGTATTGCCTCTTTAGTCATGCCCGGCATCATTGGTATTATCGCCGATAAATGGTTCAATGCCGAACGTTTATACGGACTTTGCCACATCGCAGGGGCAGCTTGTCTTTTCTATGCCTCTACCGTTACGAATTATGACCAGATGTATTGGGCTATGCTACTCAATTTATTGGTATATATGCCTACCCTGTCACTGGCCAATACCGTTTCATACAATGCACTGGAACAATATAAATGCGACCTGATCAAGGACTTCCCTCCTATCCGTGTATGGGGAACGATTGGTTTTATCTGCGCCATGTGGGCAGTAGACCTTACCGGATTCAAGAACTCCAGCGCACAACTTTATGTAGGCGGTGCATCCGCACTCTTGTTGGGTTTATACTCTTTCACCCTGCCGGCATGCAAACCGGCCAAGACAGAAAAGAAAACATTACTTTCTTCCTTCGGACTGGATGCATTCGTATTATTCAAAAGAAAGAAAATGGCTATTTTCTTCCTGTTCTCCATGCTTTTAGGAGCAGCATTGCAGATCACCAACACGTATGGTGACCTTTTCCTCGGGAGCTTCGCCAGTATTCCGGAGTTTGCAGATTCTTTCGGAGTAAAACATTCGGTGATCCTGCTGTCTATTTCTCAAATGTCTGAAACATTATTTATTCTCGCTATACCATTCTTCCTGAGACATTTCGGCATCAAGCAAGTGATGCTGATCAGTATGTTCGCCTGGGTATTCCGGTTCGGGCTGTTTGGCTTCGGAGATCCGGGTTCCGGTCTGTGGATGCTGATTCTTTCCATGATCGTGTATGGTATGGCGTTCGACTTCTTCAACATTTCAGGTTCGTTGTTTGTTGAACAAGAAACCAGTTCCTCCATCCGTGCCAGTGCCCAGGGGTTGTTCTTTATGATGACCAACGGGTTGGGTGCCATCATCGGAGGATATGCCAGCGGTGCTGTCGTAGACGCATTCTCAGTATATGCTGATGGCAAACTAGTGAGCCGTGAATGGCCGGACATCTGGTTTATCTTTGCGGCGTATGCACTGGTGATCGGCATCCTGTTTGCTCTGGTATTCAAGTACAAACACCAACGAGAGAATAAAGTAAATTAAGTAAAAAAGAACAATGGACAAAAAAGTAGAATTACAAGTTTTAAATATCACAAATAGCCAAGCGCAAGTAGGCGCTTTTGCCCTACTGTTGGGTGAAGTGAACGGTGAACGGCAACTGCCTATCATCATAGGTCCCGCTGAAGCTCAGGCAACCGCCCTGTATATGAAGGGGGTCAAAACTCCCCGCCCTCTGACACACGACCTGTTCATGACCATTATCGGCGTATTAGGAGCTAGTTTGCTCCGCGTATTGATCTACAAGGCGAAGGACGGTATTTTCTATTCCTACATTTACCTTAAAAAAGACGAAGAAATTATACGTATCGATACACGTACCTCGGATGCTGTCGGTATGGCAATCCGTGCTGAATGTCCGATCCTCATTTATGAATCCATTCTGGAACAGGAATGCCTTCGGATATCGAACGAGGAAAGAAGACATCCTGAAGAGTCTGATGAAGAAGCGGAAGACGAAAAGAAGCGGGATCTGCCTCGCAACGTTACTTCAATGTCACTCGAAGAAGCATTGGATCAAGCAATCAAAGACGAGAATTACGAACTGGCTGCCAAGATACGCGACCGGATCAATTCAAGAAATCAAAACCACTAACCAATTATGCACGTATTTTATACTCCCGATATACAGAAAAACTACGAACTTCCGGAAGAGGAAGCACAACATTGTACCCGCGTCCTGCGGTTGGGTATCGGAGACGAAATCACTCTTACGGACGGTAAGGGACATTTCTATAAAGCAGAAATCACGGTTGCAACCAACAAGCGTTGCCTTGTAGCCATCAAAGAAACAATCTTTCAGGAACCGCTCTGGCCGTGTCATCTGCACATTGCCATGGCGCCGACCAAAAATATGGACCGCAATGAATGGCTTGCCGAGAAAGCTACGGAAATCGGATTTGACGAACTGACTTTTCTCAACTGCCGTTTTTCCGAACGCAAGGTGATTAAAACCGAACGGATCGAAAAGATTCTGATATCAGCCATCAAGCAATCTCTTAAGGCTCGCCTGCCGAAACTCAACGAAATGACGGACTTCGACAAGTTCATTGCACAAGAGTTTCAAGGTCAGAAATTTATTGCTCACTGTTACGAAGGCGAAAAGCCTCAGCTGAAAAATGTACTGAAAGCAGGAGAAGATGCTCTCGTTCTGATCGGTCCCGAAGGAGACTTCAGCGAAGAGGAAGTGAAGAAAGCCATCGAATGCGGATTCACTCCCATCAGCTTGGGTAAATCACGGCTTCGGACAGAGACAGCGGCACTCGTGGCTTGCCACACAATGAACTTATTGAACCAATAATAACTTTTAAATAGTATGAGTATGGCAAAGAAAATGATCTCACGGCTCTCGGTACTGGCAGTACTGATTGTGTTTCTGGCAGCATGTTCCAAACAAACGGAATATACGAACGTAATACCGGCAGACGCTACGGCTGTTGCCTCTATTGATTTGAAATCACTGGCCAACAAAGCCGGAATGAACGACAAAGAAAATGAAGCTGCTAAACAGAAACTGCTGGAAGCAATGAAAAGCGGGATGAATGCTGCCACTTTCCAACAGTTGGAGAAGGTGATCAACAATCCGGGAGCATCCGGTCTGGATCCGGAAGCACCGATCTATATCTTTAGCTCTCCCCAAATTTCCGGTGGTGCATTCGTTGCCAAAGTCAGCAATGAAGACGATTTGCACGCTTCCCTCGATGTGATGGCAAAAGAACAAATCTGCCAGCCGGTCAGCGAAGCGGACGGATATAGCTTCACTACCCTGAACGGAAACTTGCTTGCTTTCAATGAAACCACTGCAATCATTATCTCTGCCAGCAGAACTTCTCAGACAGAAGCAGCCAAAGAAGCCATCACCAAACTAATGAAACAGACTGCCGACAACAGCATTGCGAAATCCGGAGCCTTCCAGAAAATAGCCAAGCAAAAGAGTGATATCAACTTCTTCGCCTCCATGTCAGCAATCCCTTCTACTTACAGAAGCCAGATCAGCATGGGACTTCCTTCTGAAATCAAACCGGAAGACATTACCATCCTAGGCGGACTGAACTTCGAAAAAGGCAAGATCGCCCTTAAAACAGAAAACTACACGGAGAACGACGCCGTCAAAGCGCTTCTGAAAAAACAAATGGAATCATTTGGAAAGACAAACGGCACATTCGTGAAATACTTTCCGGCATCTACGCTGATGTTCATCAATATGGGCGTAAAAGGAGACGGACTTTACAATCTGTTGAGTGAGAATAAAGAATTCCGCAGCACTGTGTCTATCGCCAAAGCGGATGAAGTAAAAGAACTGTTCAGTTCATTCAACGGCGATATCTCTGCCGGGCTGATCAATGTAACCATGAACAGTGCCCCTACTTTTCTTGCTTATGCTGATGTAAAGAATGGGAATGCTCTTGAAGCTCTTTACAAGAACAAGCAGTCACTGGGCATGAGAAAAGGAGAAGACATCATGGAACTGGGCAAAGACGAGTATGTCTACAAAACAAGAGGCATGAATATATTTTTCGGCATCAAGGACAAACAGATGTATGCTACCAATGACGAACTGCTCTACAAGAGCATTGGCAAAACGGTTGACAAATCGATCAAAGACGCTCCTTACGCAGCAGCCATGAAAGGCAAGACCGTATTTATGGCCATCAATGCAGAAGCCATACTGGATTTACCGGTCGTAAAGATGCTGGTAGGCTTCGGAGGCAAGGAGTTCAAGACTTATTCTGATCTCGCTTCCAAAGTTTCTTATTTATCCGTTAGTTCGGAAGGAGAAACAAGCGAAACAGACCTTTGCCTGAAAGACAAAGATGTCAATGCCCTCAAACAAATCGTAGATTTTGCCAAGCAATTCGCCGGCATGTAATTCGTCAATGAACGGCATGAATAGTATTCACTTACAGCAAACACTTCCCCAAGTGTTTGCTGACCGTAATTCGGTGACCTCTGATGTATGGCATCAGGACCTTATCTTCCGGAAAGGAGAAATGTATCTGATAGAAGCCGCCTCAGGCACCGGAAAATCATCGTTGTGCAGCTATCTTTACGGCTATCGCAACGATTATCAAGGAATTATCAATTTCGATGAAACCAATATCAAAGCATATTCCGTGAAGCAATGGGTAGACCTGAGAAAGCATTCACTGAGTATGCTTTTTCAAGACTTGCGTATCTTCACCGAACTTACAGCGATAGAAAACGTACAACTGAAGAATAACCTTACCGGACACAAGAAGAAAAAAGAGATTCTTTCATTATTCGAGAAGCTGGGTATCTCAGATAAACTGAACGTGAAAGCCGGAAAACTTTCTTTCGGCCAACAACAACGGGTCGCTTTTATCCGTGCATTCTGCCAGCCGTTCGACTTCCTGTTTCTGGATGAGCCTATCAGCCATTTGGATGATGAGAACAGCCGCATCATGGGAGAAATCATCATTGACGAAGCCGGAAAACAAGGTGCCGGAGTCATCGCCACGTCCATTGGCAAACATATCGAACTGCCATACAAGAAGGTGCTTCAACTATAATAGAATCTGCGTCATTCGCGCCTAAAAATATAAAAATACAAAATAATGAATACCCTTGTCTGGAAACTTCTCCGCCAACATATCAGTATCGGTCAGTTAGCCGGTTTCTTTTTAGCCAACTTGTTCGGCATGATGATTGTATTGCTCAGCGTACAGTTTTACAAAGATGTCATTCCCGTATTCACCGAAGGAGACAGCTTTATGAAAAAAGACTTCATCATAGCAACCAAGAAAATCAGTACGCTCGGGTCTTTTGCCGGAAAAAGCAATACGTTCTCTCCCGAAGATATCGCCGATCTGAAAAAACAGTCGTTTACCAAAACGATAGGAGCTTTCACTCCTTCTCAATTCAAAGTTTCGGCGGGATTGGGGATGCAGAAAGCGGGTATTCATCTCTCTACGGATATGTTCTTCGAGTCAGTTCCCGATGAATTTGTAGATATCAAACTCGACAAATGGCACTTTGACGAAGAAACACATACCATTCCCATCATTATCCCACGCAATTATCTGAATCTGTATAACTTCGGTTTCGCTCAAAGCCGCAGTCTGCCTAAGTTGTCAGAAGGATTGATGGGACTTATTCAGATGGACATCATGATGCGGGGCAACGGACGGGTAGAACAATACAAGGGAAACATCGTCGGTTTTTCCAACCGTCTGAATACGATTCTCGTTCCGCAGTCTTTCATGAACTGGGCAAACAAGAACTTCGCCCCCGACGCGGAGGCACAACCTGCCCGACTGATCATCGAGGTCAGCAATCCCGCCGACTCTTCTATTGCCAGCTACTTTCAGAAAAAAGGCTACGAGACGGAAGACGGAAAACTGGATGCCGGAAAGACCACTTATTTCCTTCGCCTTATCGTAGGTATTGTGCTGGGAGTAGGTTTATTCATCAGTATCCTGTCATTCTATATCCTGATGCTCAGCATATTCTTACTGCTCCAAAAGAATACAACCAAGCTCGAAAGTCTGCTTCTGATAGGCTACAGCCCCAACAGGGTAGCGCTGCCTTATCAGATACTGACCGTAGGACTGAACATCATCGTACTGATTTTATCTGTCGGATTGGTATGCTGGCTGCGCAGCTATTACATAGAGAGTATCAGACTCCTCTTCCCGCAACTGGAAACCGGTTCGTTATGGGTAGCTGTCAGTATGGGTATTCTTTTATTCCTCATCGTATCAGTCATTAATATACTGGCTGTGAAGCGAAAAGTTCTTTCAATCTGGATGCATAAAAGTTAAAAACACAATATATGAAAAACACCACTACTCTTCAAAGTAAAAGAAGTATCACAGTACTCTTGGGAGTCCTTCTATATTTCTCATCGCTATCTGCACAGACCATGCAAGATACGATTATCGCCAACTTCAGTCTGATGGAAAGAATTCCTAAAGAAAAGTTGTACCTCCATCTGGACAAGCCTTTTTACGGAGCCGGAGAAAAGATATGGTTCAAAGGTTATCTGGTGAACGCCATCACCCATCAGGACAACGCACAAAGTAATTTTATCATTACGGAACTGATCAACCGTTCCGACTCCATTGTGGAACGAAAGAAAATCCGCAGAGATTCTCTCGGATTCCACAACGCCTTCACCCTCCCTGCCACCCTTCCGGCAGGCGATTATTACCTGCGGGGGTATAGCAACTGGATGCTGAATGAAGACCCTGACTTTTTCTTTTCACGCAACATCAAGATAGGAAACTCTATTGACAATACCATCGTTTCGAGCATCGAGTATCAGCAAGAAGATGATACACATTACACTGCCAAGATCAAATTTACAAGCAACGTACAGGCTGTTTTTGAAAATACAACAATCAAATACCTATACCTTGAGAATGGTAAGATAAAAAACAAAGGCAAAAAAAAGACGGACGAAAACGGCTGGATTTCCATTTCCCTACCCGATTTAAAATCTCCGGTAGCGCGCAGAATAGAAGTAGAATTTGACGATCCGCAATATATCTACAAACGGACTTTCCATCTTCCTGTGTTTACCAATGATTTCGATGTGAAGTTTTTCCCCGAAGGCGGTGCCTTGATCAACATTCCTCATCAGAATGTCGCTTTCAAAGCACAGGGAGCAGATGGCTTCTCTAAAGAGATCGAAGGTTTCTTGTTCAACTCTAAAGGAGACACACTTACCAATTTCCGTTCGGAACACAACGGCATGGGCATCTTCACGATGAATCCCGTCAACAATGAGACTTATTATGTTACGGTAAGAACTAATGACAGTATTACCAAGCGATTTGACCTTCCTGCCATAGAACCGAAAGGAATCTCCATCGCCATGTCGCACTATAAACAGGAGATTCGCTACGAAATCCAAAAGACAGAAGCGACCGAATGGCCTCAGAAACTATTTCTGCTTGCACATACCCGTGGCAAACTGGCCATTTTACAACCCATCAATCCGAAAAGAACTTTCGGAAAGATGAATGACAGCCTGTTTACGGAAGGGATCACTCACTTCATGCTGATTGATGAACAAGGAAATGCACTTAGTGAACGGTTGATTTTCGTTCCGGACCATAAGCCGAATCAATGGCAAATCACTACAGACCAACCGACGTATGGAAAAAGAGAGAAGGTATCTTTACAGATCGCTGCCAAAGACAGCGAGGGCAACCCGGTAGAAGGTACTTTCTCTGTCAGCATCACCGACCGAAAAAGTATTCAGCCCGACTCTCTCGCCGATAATATCCTGTCCAATCTCCTGCTGACTTCGGATCTGAAAGGATATGTGGAAGACCCCGCATTCTATTTTCTGAATCAGGACGCCCGGACGCTCCGTTCCATCGACTATCTGATGATGACACATGGCTGGCGCAGGCATAAAATGGAAAATGTTCTCCGCACTCCTTCGCTGAATTTCACAAATTATATAGAAAAAGGACAAACCATCAGCGGACGAATCATGGGATTCTTCGGAGCAAACGTAAAGAAAGGTCCCATCTGTGTACTGGCTCCCAAATACAATATCATAGCCACCACCGAGACAGACGAGAAAGGCCAGTTCATCGTCAATACCTCATTCAGAGACAGCACGACATTCCTTGTTCAGGCACGCACCAAGAAAGGATTTGCCGGTGTAGATATTCTAATGGATCCTCCCCAGTACCCGGTTGCTACGCATAAAGCCCCTTATTTTAACGGAGCAACTACCTTTATGGAAGATTATCTGATGAATACCCGTGACCAGTATTACATGGAAGGGGGAATGCGTGTGTACAATCTGAAAGAAGTAACAGTTACAGCGAAGCGGGAACGTCCGAGCTCAAAAAGTATCTATACGGGGGGTATCAACACCTATACTGTAGAAGAAGACAGACTGCAAGGATACGGTCAGACAGCTTTTGATGCAGCCAGCAGACTACCCAGCGTTACAATCACGAACGGAAGTGAGATACATATCCGTAACAATTCCGAACCGGCAATCATTGTTATCGATGATATTGTGTATGAAGATGCTTCCGATATTTTGAAGGATATCCAAGTCAGTGACATGTCCAGTATCAGTCTGCTTCGAGGAGCAGATGCCGTCATACTGGGTCCCCGTGCTTCCGGAGGTGCCGTTGTCATCACTCTGAAAGACCCTAGAAATCTTCCGGCCAGACCAGCGCAAGGAATTATCACTTATACACCGCTGGGATACAGTGAGTCCGTAGAATTCTATCACCCCACCTATGATACTCCCGAGAAAAAGAACGCTCAGCGTTCGGACTTCCGGAGTACCGTTTACTGGAATCCGGAATTACGGTTAGACGCCGAAGGCAAAGCGACCATAGAATACTATACACCGGACAGCACAGCTCCCGAAGATATCATTATTGAGGGCGTGGACAAGAATGGAAAGGTATGTCGTATCCTACAGACCATTAATAAGTAGCTTTTCTTAACGCTTCTTCAAACTTTTATGTAGTTCAAATTTGAGTTCTGCTTCCTATTAAATAATCAGATAAAAGCATACAAATGACCCACTGGGTCAAAATTATTTTGTATTTTTGCCGTCATTAAAGAATAAAGCTATGCCGGACTATGATTTAATCACCATATTAGGGCCAACAGCCTCAGGGAAAACTCCTTTTGCTGCAGCATTAGCCCATGAACTGAATACAGAAATTATCAGTGCCGACTCTCGTCAGATCTATCGGGGAATGGACCTCGGTACGGGCAAGGACTTGGCAGATTATACAGTCGACGGACATCCAATTCCTTATCACTTGATTGATATCGCCGATCCCGGATATAAATACAATGTTTTCGAATATCAGCGGGATTTCCTGATTTCTTACGAATCCATCAAACAAAAAGGCTGTCTGCCCGTTTTATGTGGAGGGACAGGTATGTATTTGGAATCGGTACTGAAAGGCTATAAGCTGATGCCGGTACCGGAAAATCCGGAGTTACGTGCCCGTCTGGCTAATCACTCTCTCGAAGAACTGACCGAAATCCTGAAGCAATATAAAACATTGCACAACTCTACGGATGTGGATACTGTGAAACGTGCAATCCGCGCGATAGAAATTGAGGAGTATTATGCCGTGCATCCGGTTCCCGAACGGGAGTTTCCGAAGTTGAACAGCCTCATCATCGGGGTAGATATCGATCGGGAACTGCGTCGCGAGAAGATCACCCGACGGTTGAAACAACGGCTGGACGAAGGAATGGTGGATGAAGTAAGGCGATTGACAGAACAAGGTATTTCACCGGACGACTTGATTTATTACGGACTGGAATACAAATTCCTGACGTTATACGTCATAGGCAAACTGACTTACGAAGAGATGTTCACTGAGCTGGAGACGGCCATCCATCAGTTCGCCAAACGTCAGATGACTTGGTTCCGCGGCATGGAACGTCGGGGATTTACCATCCACTGGGTCAGTGCAGAGCTGCCTATGGAAGAAAAGATAGCCTTTGTGATAGAAAAACTGCGAGGGAATTAGTATCTTTGCCAGTCATTTACGAATGGTCTGTGAAAGATAAAAAATGCGATTGTTAATACAGTTAGGATAGAAATACGGTTATGAGTGTAGAACCTGGAAAATGGGGAGTGATCTACAACCCCAAAGCAGGTACCCGAAAGGTACAGAAACGATGGAAAGAAATCAAGGAGTACATGGACAGCAAAGGTGTCAACTATGACTATGTACAATCCGAAGGTTTCGGTTCTGTAGAACGTCTTGCCAAAATTCTGGCGAACAACGGCTATCGTACCATTGTCATCGTAGGTGGCGACGGTGCGCTGAACGATGCCATCAACGGTATCATGCTCTCTGATGCCGAAGACAAGGAGAACATCGCCCTTGGCATGATCCCGAACGGTATAGGAAATGACTTTGCCAAATACTGGGGACTCAGTACCGAATACAAACCTGCCGTAGACTGTATCATCAACCACCGTCTCAAGAAAATAGACGTAGGCTTCTGCAACTTCTACGACGGCAAGGAACACCAACGCCGTTATTTCCTCAATGCAGTCAACATCGGGCTAGGCGCAAGGATTGTGAAAATCACCGACCAGACCAAACGTTTCTGGGGGGTGAAATTCCTGTCGTACGTTGCCGCCCTCTTCTCGCTGATATTCGAACGCAAACTATACCGGATGCACCTTCGTATCAATGACGAGCACATCCGCGGGCGCATCATGACCGTATGTGTAGGAAGCGCCTGGGGCTGGGGACAGACTCCGAGTGCCGTACCCTACAACGGCTGGCTGGATGTATCCGTCATCTACCGTCCGGAATTCCTGCAAATCATTTCGGGATTGTGGATGCTGATTCAGGGAAGAATCCTGAACCATAAGATGGTGAAAAGCTATCGGACAAGAAAAGTAAAAGTGCTCCGCGCACAGAATGCTTCCGTCGATCTGGACGGTCGCCTGCTGGCAAGACATTTCCCACTGGAAATAGGCGTATTATCAGAAAAGACGACCCTGATTATTCCGAATTAGCCAACAGAACCGGGCTTCTGGCGAAAAACAGCCCTTCACTCATGAAACTATAAATAAGTAATTAGTAACTTGTAATTAATAAAATGATCGAACTTAAGAACAATCCTGCCGGTAACTTCTTTCTGCTGGCCGGTCCATGTGTAATAGAAGGTGAAGAGATGGCAATGCGCATCGCTGAGCGTGTGGTCGGAGTCACTGAAAAATTACAGATTCCTTATGTATTCAAAGGTTCTTACCGCAAGGCAAACCGTTCGCGTCTTGATTCATTCACAGGTATCGGTGACGAGAAGGCACTCAAAGTGCTGAAAAAGGTACATGATACTTTCGGAGTGCCCACAGTGACGGATATCCATTCGGCCGACGAGGCTGAGATGGCTGCCGAATACGTAGACATTCTCCAGATTCCGGCTTTCCTTTGCCGTCAGACGGATTTACTGGTTGCTGCTGCTAAAACGGGTAAGACGATTAACATCAAGAAAGGACAGTTCCTCTCTCCGCTCGCCATGCAGTTTGCCGCTGACAAAGTGGTGGAAGCAGGCAACAAGAACGTGATGCTGACCGAACGCGGAACAACCTTCGGTTATCAGGACCTTGTAGTAGACTACCGGGGGATTCCGGAAATGCAAACGTTCGGTTATCCGGTCATACTGGATGTCACCCATTCATTGCAGCAACCCAACCAGACCAGCGGAGTGACCGGTGGTATGCCCCAACTGATCGAAACCGTAGCCAAAGCCGGCATCGCCGTAGGAGCCGACGGTATCTTTATCGAAACACACGAAAACCCCGCCGTAGCCAAGAGCGACGGAGCAAACATGTTGAAGCTGGACCTTCTGGAAGGACTATTAACGAAATTAGTCAGAATACGGGAAGCTATCAAATAACTCTTTTTTCTGCCCGTTTGTGATTATACACAAAAGAATACGACAGATATTTCAAACAACTTTTTTATAAACTAAATAGAACATGAAACATTTATTACGTGGATTTTTTATTGCAGTTCTCTTTATATGCTGCAACTTCCAACTCGTGCTTGCACAACCTATGCAAACACTGCCCGTGGACAAAAATGTCCGCATAGGTAAACTTGACAACGGGCTTACTTATTACATCCGACACAACGCACTCCCAGAAAAACGCGTCGAATTTCACATTGCACAGAAAGTGGGTTCCATCCTTGAAGAGCCGCAACAGCGCGGTCTGGCTCACTTCCTTGAACACATGGCTTTCAACGGAACAAAAAACTTCCCGGGTGATGAAACCGGACTGGGCATCGTGCCTTGGTGTGAGACTAAAGGTATCAAGTTCGGAACAAACCTGAATGCATACACCAGTATCGACAAAACAGTATACCGAATCAGCAATGTACCTACCGACAACGTCAGTGTAGTAGACTCTTGTCTGCTGATCCTGCACGACTGGTCAAGCGCCATCAACCTTGCCGACAAGGAAATCGACAAAGAACGTGGTGTGATCCGTGAAGAATGGAGAAGCCGTAACAGTGGTATGCAGCGCATCATGACCAATGCCCTGCCTGTCATGTATCCGGATTCCAAATATGCAGACTGTATGCCAATCGGAAGCCTCGATGTAATCAACAATTTCCCTTATCAGGACATCCGTGACTACTATGCGAAATGGTACCGTCCGGACCTGCAAGGTATCATGATTGTCGGCGACATCAATGTAGATGAAATGGAAGCAAAGTTGAAAAAGGTATTTGCAGACGTGAAAGCTCCGGTGAATCCGGCTGAACGTATCTACTATCCGGTAGCAGACAATCAGGAACCGCAAATCTTTATCGGTACGGACAAGGAAATCGAAACTCCTTCCATCAGCTTCTTCTTCAAGAGCGAAGCCTTCCCGGATTCACTGAAGAATACAATCAACTATTACGGCATTCAATACATGATTAGCATGGGAGTTACAATGCTGAACAGCCGTTTGGCAGAAATCCGTCAGCAAGCGAATCCTCCTTTTACAGGTGCAAGTGCAGGTTATGGCGACTTCTTCGTAGCCAAGACAAAAAGTGCTTTCGGAGTAGACGCCAGCAGCAAAATCGATGGTATCGAACTGGCCATGAAAACGATTCTCGAAGAAACTGAACGCGCACGCCGCTTCGGATTCACCGAAACTGAATATGACCGTGCCCGTGCCAACTATCTGCAACGCGTAGAATCTGCTTACAATGAACGCGAAAAGATGAAAAATGACACTTATGTCAACGAATACATCAGTAACTTCCTTGACAATGAACCGATGCCGGGCATTGAATACGAATATGCAATGATGAATCAGCTGGCTCCAAACATTCCGGTAGCGGCTATCAATCAAGTGATGCAACAGCTGATCACTGACAACAATCAGGTAGTACTGTTGGCAGGTCCGGAGAAGGAAGGTGTAAAATACCCGACGAAAGAAGAAATCGCTGCTTTGCTGAAACAAATGAAATCTTTCGATCTGAAGCCTTACGAAGACAAAGTTTCTAACGAACCATTGCTGAAAGAAGAGCCGAAAGGCGGAAAGATCGTTTCTGAAAAAGCCGGAGATATTTACGGAACAACAAAACTTGTTCTGTCCAATGGTGTGAAAGTATATATCAAAACAACTGACTATAAAGCTGACCAGATTCTGATGAAAGGTACCAGCCTTGGTGGTAGCAGCCAGTTCCCCGACAAAGAGATTCTGAATATCTCTCAAATCAACAGCGTAGCAATGGTTGGTGGTATCGGTAACTTCAGCAAAGTAGATTTGAGTAAAGCACTTGCAGGCAAACGTGCTTCTGTAGGAGCCGGTGTGAGCGCAACAACAGAAACGGTTTCCGGCAGTTGTTCTCCGAAGGACTTTGAAACAATGATGCAGCTGACTTATCTGACTTTCACTGCTCCCCGCAAGGACAACGAAGCATTCGAATCATACAAGAACCGCATGAAAGCCGAATTGCAGAATGCTGACGCTAATCCGATGACCGCATTCAGTGATACAGTCTCTTATGCATTGTACGGCAATCACCCACGTTCTTTCAGCATGAAAGAAAACATGGTGGACAAGATCGACTATGACCGTGTAATGGAAATGTACAAAGACCGTTTCAAAGATGCGAGCGACTTTACATTCTACTTTGTAGGAAACATTGATGTTGAGAAAATGAAACCGATGATCGCCAAATATCTGGGTGGTCTGCCATCTATCAATCGCAAAGAGACTTTCAAAGATACGAAGATGGAAATCCGCAAAGGTCAATACAAGAACGAGTTTGCCAAGAAACAAGAAACACCGATGGCAACCATCATGTTCCTGTTCAACGGTACTTGCAAATATGATTTACGCAACAACCTTACTCTCAGCATCCTCGATCAGGCATTGGATATGGTTTACACCGCAGAAATCCGTGAGAAAGAAGGCGGTACTTATGGCGTAAGCTGCAGCGGAAGCCTCACCAAATATCCGAAAGAACAACTCGTGCTTCAGATTGTATTCCAGACCGATCCGGCCAAGAAAGACAAACTATCGGGCATCGTCATCGAACAGTTGGAAAAAATGGCCAAAGAAGGTCCGTCTGCCGAACACATGCAGAAGATCAAAGAGTATATGCTGAAAAAATACAAAGACGCCCAAAAGGAAAACGGCTACTGGCTGGGCAATCTGGATGAGTATTTCTACACAGGTATCGATTATACAAAAGACTATGAAACGTTGGTCAACAGCATCACAGCAAAAGATGTACAGGAATTCCTTGCCAAGCTGATGAAACAGAACAACGAAATCCAAGTCATCATGACCGTACCTGAAGAAGAAGCTAAATAAACTTTTATAGCATACCAACAGTATGATGATATTTAACGAATTACGCAAACATGGACGGCTCGCCTCCAAACGGCATCCGATGTATGAAAAGAACAAAGTTGCCAAAATATTCGGATATATCGGGGTTGCTTTTTGGGCAGGATACCTGATATTCTTCGGTACGACGTTTGCATTCGGTTTTGCAGATATGGTTCCCAACCGGGAACCATATCATGTAATGAATGCCGTTGCCCTGATATTTATTCTGGCACTTGACTTCCTCTTGCGTATTCCGTTCCAAAAGACACCGACGCAGGAGGTAAAACCTTACCTCCTGTTGCCGGTTAAACGAAATCGGATCATCGATTTCCTGCTTATCCGTTCGGGACTTAGTCTGTTCAACCTGTTCTGGTTGTTTATGTTCGTCCCCTTTTCCTTCATTACCATTACCAAATATTTCGGTATCTCAGGTGTACTCACCTATCTCATAGGCATCTGGCTTTTGATCGTTGCCAACAATTACTGGTACTTGTTATGTCGCACACTAATCAATGAACGTATTTGGTGGGTGCTGCTCCCCATCGCTTTCTACGGTGGACTGGGCTGCCTTGCCTTTATTCCCGAAGACAGTCCCCTGTTCTACTTCTTTATGGACCTGGGCGACGGATATATCAACGGGAATATTCTCTGTTTCCTCGGTACCATTCTTGTCATAGCCATCTTATGGCTGATTAACCGCAAAATCATGTCCGGCCTCATCTACGCCGAATTGGCAAAAGTAGATGATACCCGCATCAAGCATGTTTCAGAATACAAATTCTTCGAGCGATACGGAGAAGTTGGTGAATATATGCGGTTGGAATTAAAAATGCTTTTGCGCAACCGGCGTTGCAAAGGTGCATTGCGCAATGTTCTCCTTGTAGTCATCGCCTTCTCCTGCCTGTTGAGCTTTTCAAGCCTTTATGACACGAGCACCATGACTACCTTTATCTGTGTTTACAACTTTGCCGTATTCGGCATGATCATCCTTTCGCAACTCATGTCCTTCGAAGGCAATTACATCGATGGACTAATGTCCCGCAAAGAATCCATCATGAGTCTGCTGAAAGCAAAATATTATATCTATACTATCGGCGAGATCGTCCCATTTGTCCTGATGATTCCCGCCATTGTAATGGATAAAGTTCCCTTACTGGGTATCTTTGCCTGGTTCTTCTATACCACCGGTTTTATCTATTTTTGTTTCTTCCAACTGGCTGTTTACAATAAGCAGACCGTAGCACTGAACGAGAAAGTGACAAGCCGCCAGACCAACAGCGCCATACAAATGGTTGTCAACTTCGGAGCTTTCGGTATCCCGTTGATCCTGTATTCTGTGTTGAATGCGTTTCTGGGTGAAACGGCCGCCTACTCTATCCTGTTCGCCATCGGGCTTGGATTCACACTGACTTCTCCGCTTTGGATCAGAAACGTCTATAAGCGTTTCATGAAACGGAGATACGAGAATATGGAAGGCTTCAGAGACAGTCGCCAATAAGAGATTTACGATTGAACCGATTAATCATTTACGATAAAAATACCAAGACAATGATAAGCATCAATAATCTTCAAAAGAAATTCGGCGAAAAGTTAGCCGTGAACATAGATCACTATGAAATCAATCAAGGCGATATGCTCGGATTGGTAGGAAACAACGGTGCCGGTAAAACAACACTTTTCCGGTTGATGCTCGACTTACTGAAAGCGGATAATGGGAATGTCGTCATTAACGAAATTGACGTCAGTCAAAGTGAAGACTGGAAAAACTTCACAGGTGCTTTCATTGACGATGGATTTCTGATAGACTACCTTACCCCGGAAGAGTATTTCTATTTTATCGGGAAAATGTACGGACTGAAAAAAGAAGAGGTGGACGAACGCCTTCTGCCGTTCGAACGTCTGATGAGCGGAGAAGTGATCGGACAAAAGAAACTGATCCGTAACTACTCAGCCGGTAATAAACAGAAAATCGGCATCATCTCCGCCATGCTTCATTATCCTCAGTTGCTGATACTCGACGAACCGTTCAACTTCCTCGATCCCAGTTCGCAATCCATTATCAAACATATGCTCAAAAAGTACAGCGAAGAGCATAATGCAACTGTAATCATTTCCAGCCACAATCTGAATCATACGATAGATGTATGTCCGCGTATTGCCCTGCTGGAGAATGGCGTCATCATCCGGGATATTATGAATGAGAATAATTCAGCTGAAAAAGAACTGGAAGACTACTTCAATGTAGAAGAATAAAGTTACTTATAATTTTACGATATACGAAAAGAAAGATAGCCGATGGGAGTGAACTTCAAACTAATCTTCATACTGACAGGACTGATCTTTATCCTTAGTTCCTGCCGCACGTCTGCTCCCCGTCTGGATTACCAGGCACTGGCACGCGCCTCCATCCTGCTGGGCGTGGACATCAATATGGAAGATAACCACAAACTCTATCTGGAATCGGCCGAATGGATTGGTGTTCCTTATCGTGGAGGCGGCGATTCAAAACGCGGTACCGACTGTTCGGGACTCACCTACCAGATATACCGGAAAGTATACCGTACTCAGGTTCCGCGAAATACCGAAGACCTGAGAAAAGAAAGTACCAAAGTCGCCAAACGGAATTTGCGAGAAGGCGATCTGGTATTCTTCAGCAGTAGCCGTTCCCGAAAAAAGGTAGCTCACGTAGGTATCTATCTCAAAAATGGGAAATTCATTCATGCCAGTACCAGCAAAGGAGTGATTGTCAGTCGACTGAGCGAAGACTATTACACCAGACACTGGATATCCGGAGGAAGAATACGCTGATTATCAACTTAAAAACATATAGAATCATGAAATCGTTTATTGGAGCAGTCATATTTATCTGCGTAGCGTTAAGCGCAAACGCACAGCTTTTATGGAAAGTATCTGGTAACGGACTTAGCAGCCCTTCATACATTATGGGGACTCACCATCTCGCTCCGTTGAGTGTCAAAGACGGCATTACCGGACTACAGAAAGCGATGGATGAAACACAACAGGTATATGGAGAACTGAAAATGTCGGATATCCAGTCTCCGGCCACCATCCAGAAGATGCAGAAAATGATGATGATAGAAAGCGATACGACTCTGACTACCCTCCTCTCACCGGAAGATTACGAAACCGCTAATAAATTCTGCAAGGAGAACCTGATGATGGACCTCAACATGGCACCCAAAATCAAACCGGCTTTCTTACTGAACAACATAGCAGTAGTGGCGTACATCAAGCACATCGGAAACTATAATCCGCAAGAACAGCTCGATACTTATTTCCAGACTCAGGCAACACAAAAAGGAAAAAAAGTGGATGGACTGGAAACTCCGGATTTCCAGTTTAACCTGCTATACAATGGAATTTCCCTGCAACGCCAAGCCCAACTGCTCATGTGTACCCTCAATAACATCGACAAAGAGGTGGAAAGCCTCAAAAGACTGACAGATGCCTACATGAAACAAGATTTGGAAACCATGTTGAAAATCAACGAAGAGCGTAAAGGAAATCAATGTGATGCACTTCCCACAGAAGAAGATGCCCTAATTTACGACCGCAATAAAACATGGGCACAGAAACTACCGGCTATCATGAAAGCCGCTCCTACCTTCGTTGCAGTCGGCGCTTTGCACCTGCCGGGTAATAAAGGCTTATTAAGCTTACTGAAAAAACAGGGATATACAGTAGAAGCAGTAAAATAATGAATTATAAAACTTATTTATTCGATTTCGACTATACACTAGCCGATTCATCACGGGGTATCGTTACTTGTTTCAGAAATGTACTTAATCGTCACCAATATACGAATGTCACTGACGAAGCGATCAAACGTACCATTGGTAAAACATTGGAAGAATCTTTCAGCATACTGACCGGAGTCACCGACTGGGAACAGCTCACCGCTTTTCGACAAGAGTACAGACTGGAAGCGGATGTTCACATGAACGTGAATACCCGCCTTTTTCCTGATACACTCTCTACTCTGAAAGAACTAAAAGAGCGAGGTGCCCGCATCGGCATTATCTCTACTAAATACCGTTTCCGTATACTTAGTTTTCTGGATGAGTATCTGCCGGAAAACTTTCTCGACATAGTGGTAGGCGGAGAAGATGTACAAGCTGCCAAGCCTTCACCGGAAGGAATAAAATTCGCTCTCGAACACTTGGGCAGGACTCCGCAAGAAACCTTATACATCGGAGACAGTACTGTGGATGCCGAAACAGCACAAAATGCGGGAGTAGATTTTGCAGGTGTCCTTAATGGAATGACTACCGCTGACGAACTCAGAGCATATCCCCACCGGTTTATTATGGAGAATTTATCCGGTTTGCTATATATCTGATTATCTTCTGTTACAACAGCAAAAAAATAAAGGAAATATTTGTCTGAAACAAATAAAAGAAGTACTTTTGTGCCCGATTATTCCGCAACGGGTTCGATAAAGAGCTCTTTAAGTGATTAAAGACCACCCGCCGGAGCTAACTTATACATTATATATAAGATGTACGCAATTGTAGAAATTAACGGTCAGCAATTTAAAGCAGAAGCTGGTCAGAAACTGTTCGTTCACCACATTGAAGGTGCAGAAAACGGTTCAACTGTAGAATTTGAAAAAGTTCTTTTAGTAGACAAAGACGGAAACGTAACTGTAGGTGCTCCGACTGTAGAAGGTGCTAAAGTTGTTTGCCAGGTTATTTCAAACTTGGTTAAAGGTGACAAAGTTCTTGTATTCCACAAGAAAAGAAGAAAAGGTTACAGAAAACTGAACGGTCACCGTCAGCAGTTCACAGAGTTAACAATCACAGAAGTAGTAGCTTAATCATTTAAAAAGTAAGAAGAAATGGCACATAAAAAAGGTGTCGGTAGTTCTAAGAACGGCCGCGAATCACATAGCAAAAGATTAGGCGTTAAGATATTTGGTGGTGAAGCTTGCAAAGCAGGTAATATTATCATTCGTCAAAGAGGTACTGAATTCCATCCGGGTGAAAACATCGGAATGGGTAAAGACCACACTCTTTTCGCTTTAGTAGATGGTACAGTTAAATTTAAAGTAGGTAGAGAAGACAGAAGATATGTTTCTATCATCCCTGCTGAAGCAACAGAAGCATAACCTGTACAACTGAAAATATTCAAGAAAAGGAGATGTAATCCAAAGGATTGCATCTCCTTTCTTTTTTTATGCAGATTTTCATTGCTCGCTTATTCGTTTTTTCTTTATCTTTGTAGCCTTAATAAAGAAAGTTCATAAAAAGTATAGATATGCTTACCATTAAACAAATTACAGAAAATACAGAAGCGGTACTCCGCGGACTGGAAAAGAAGCATTTCAAGAATGCAAAAGAGACGATTGACGAAGTCATCGCCCTCAACGACAAGAGACGTACTACGCAAAACCTATTAGATAAGAACCTGGCAGAGGTTAATTCACTTTCCCGCACGATCGGTCAGCTGATGAAAGAAGGAAAGAAAGAAGAAGCCGAAGCTGCACGTGCACGTGTTGCCGAACTGAAAGAAAGCAACAAAGCGCTGGACGCTACCATGACACAGGCTGCTACAGACATGCAGAATGTACTTTATACGATCCCCAACATTCCTTATGACAGCGTACCCGAAGGCGTAGGTGCCGAAGACAATGTCGTAGAAAAGATGGGAGGCATGGAAACAGAACTTCCCAAAGATGCACTGCCTCACTGGGAACTGGCTAAAAAATACGATTTAATCGATTTCGACCTAGGTGTAAAGATTACAGGTGCGGGCTTCCCCGTATACAAAGGAAAAGGTGCCCAACTGCAACGTGCCCTGATCAACTTCTTCCTGGACGAAGCACGCAAATCCGGATATACTGAAATCATGCCGCCGACAGTAGTCAATGCCGCTTCAGGTTATGGTACAGGCCAGCTTCCCGACAAAGAAGGACAGATGTATCATTGCGAAGTAGATGATCTCTATCTGATCCCGACAGCCGAAGTACCTGTCACTAACATCTACCGTGATGTTATCCTGGAAGAAAAACAGTTGCCGATTATGAACTGCGCATACACACAATGTTTCCGTCGCGAAGCCGGTTCTTACGGTAAAGACGTACGCGGGCTGAACCGTCTGCACGAATTCTCCAAAGTAGAATTAGTGCGTATCGACAAGCCGGAACATTCTAAAGAATCCCACCAGCAAATGCTTGACCACGTAGAAGGCCTGTTGCAGAAACTGGAACTTCCATACCGTATACTCCGCCTTTGTGGTGGTGATATGAGCTTTACTGCTGCGCTTTGTTTCGACTTCGAAGTATACTCCGAAGCACAGAAACGCTGGCTGGAAGTAAGTTCCGTATCTAACTTCGACACTTACCAGGCCAACCGGCTGAAATGCCGCTACCGTAGTGCAGAAAAGAAAACAGAACTCTGCCATACGTTAAATGGATCAGCACTGGCACTACCACGTATCGTCGCCGCTTTATTGGAAAACAATCAAACCCCCGAAGGAATTAGAATTCCTAAAGCATTGGTTCCATACTGCGGTTTCGACATGATAGACTAAGAAACTTTCTACTCCTGTAAGGATGAGATATCTCTGCCCCTTACAGGAGTTTCCTTTATTAACCTTTAACACATTTACCCCCATGACAAAAAACACAAAAAGTTTCGTATTGCCATTGGCATTCATTGGCGTTATGTTCTTTTCACTGGGCTTCGCCCTTGGTATCAACTCAGTATTAGTCCCCGTATTGAAGGGATCACTGGAAATCAGTTCGGCCGAATCATATCTGATCATTGCCGCCACTTTCATCCCGTTCCTTATTTTTGGTTATCCGGCAAGCCTTACAATCAAAAAAATCGGATACAAACGAACAATGGTCCTTTCATTCCTTATGTTTGCCATAGCCTTCGGACTTTTCATACCATCGGCAAGTTATGAAAGTTTTCCTCTGTTTTTATTGGCTTCCTTTATCAGCGGAAGTGCCAACGCTTATCTGCAAGCTGCCGTAAACCCGTATATCACGATTCTGGGACCGATAGACAGTGCTGCCAAACGTATCAGCATTATGGGTATATGCAACAAACTCGCATGGCCGATTCCTCCTTTATTCCTGGCTTTCCTAATCGGAAAAGAAGTGACCGATATTACAGTAGCTGACCTGTTTCTGCCATTCTACGTTATTATCGCCGCATTCATCGCACTAGGTATTATCGCATACATGGCTCCCCTACCGGAAGTCAAAGCCGTCGGTGAAGACGACAGCGAAGAGGCAGCCGAAGCCTGTCCGTACGCCGCAAAGAAAACCTCCATCTGGCAATTCCCGCATTTATTATTAGGATGTCTTGCTCTCTTCTTATATGTAGGTGTAGAAACCGTATCACTGGGTACATTAGTAGATTATGCCACCAGCCTTCATTTGGAAAATGCAGCAATGTATGCCTGGATTGCTCCGATAGGCATTGTGATCGGTTACATCTGCGGCATCATCTTCATCCCTAAATATATGAGCCAGGCTACAGCACTGAAGATTTGTTCAGTGCTGGCTATCATCGGTTCCGTACTAGTAGTACTTACACCTGCCGATATATCCATCTATTTCATCTCATTTATGGCATTGGGATGTTCTTTAATGTGGCCTGCCCTATGGCCTTTGGCTATGGCAGATTTAGGAAAGTTCACCAAATCCGGTTCATCTCTTCTGATCATGGCAATGGCAGGCGGTGCTGTTATTCCGACCTTATTTGGCTATCTGAAAGACATTTCCGATATTCAGAAAGCATATTGGATTTGCCTTCCCTGCTTCCTGTTTATTCTATATTATGGGGTAGCCGGATACAAAATCAGAACGAAATAAATAAAGATATTCACATGGATATGGAAAGTCACTCATCAAAAGAGTGACTTTTCTTTTTATATTTCGTAAATAAGCCGTATCTTTGCCGAAATTTATAACATTCTGATAGCAGTTACGTAATAATACCAACAAATTAATTAGATAATGAACAAAATCATTAGCAAAGAACGCTTTTCTGAGAAAGTGTTTAAACTTGAAATTGAAGCTCCTTTAATTGCTAAATCCCGCAAAGCCGGCCACTTCGTCATTGTACGTGTAGGCGACAAGGGAGAACGTATGCCTCTGACGATTGCCGGTTCTGATTTGAAGAAAGGCACCATCACTCTGGTGATACAGGAAGTCGGGCTCTCCTCTACCCGTCTTTGTGAATTGAACGAAGGTGATTATATCACTGATGTAGTAGGTCCGCTCGGACAAGCTACTCATATTGAGAATTTCGGAACAGTTGTTTGTGCTGGTGGTGGTGTAGGTGTTGCTCCGATGCTTCCTATCGTACAGGCTTTGAAAGCTGCCGGAAACAGAGTGATCACTGTATTGGCAGGACGTAACAAAGACCTTATCATTCTGGAAAAAGAAATGCGCGAAAGCTCCGATGAGGTGATTATTATGACGGACGATGGCTCTTACGGGCGTAAAGGTCTGGTAACCGAAGGCGTGGAAGAAGTCATCAAACGTGAAAAGGTAGATAAATGCTTCGCCATCGGCCCTGCTATCATGATGAAGTTCGTTTGTCTGCTGACAAAGAAATATGAGATTCCTACCGACGTTTCATTAAATACCATCATGGTAGACGGAACCGGCATGTGTGGTGCTTGCCGTATCACGGTAGGAGGAAAAACGAAGTTCGTTTGTGTTGACGGTCCCGAATTCGACGGTCATCAGGTGGACTTTGATGAAATGCTGAAACGTATGGGTGCGTTCAAAAAAATTGAGCGTGAAGAGATGAACAAACTCCAGCCCGAATGTGAAGCAACGAAAGAGATAGATGAGAAAAGCCGCAACGCAGCCTGGAGACAGGAACTGCGCAAATCGATGAAACCGAAAGAACGTACAGCTATTCCACGTGTCGAGATGAACGAACTCGATGCCGAATACCGTTCACATAGCCGCAAGGAAGAAGTAAACCAGGGTCTGACCGCTGAGCAAGCAGTTACAGAAGCCAAGCGTTGTCTGGACTGCGCTAACCCTGGATGTATGGAAGGGTGTCCGGTAGGCATCGACATTCCGCGCTTCATTAAGAACATTGAGCGTGGCGAATTCCTCGAAGCAGCCAAAACACTGAAAGAGACAAGTGCGCTTCCGGCAGTATGCGGTCGTGTCTGCCCACAGGAAAAGCAATGCGAATCCAAATGTATACACTTGAAGATGAATGAAAAACCGGTAGCTATCGGTTATCTGGAACGCTTCGCTGCTGACTTCGAACGTGAAAGCGGACAAATTTCAGTACCTGTCATTGCCGAAAAGAACGGCATCAAAGTGGCGGTGATCGGTTCGGGTCCTGCCGGATTATCATTCGCAGGTGATATGGCAAAATACGGTTATGATGTAACAGTATTCGAGGCACTCCACGAAATCGGCGGTGTATTAAAATATGGTATTCCGGAATTCCGTCTGCCAAACAAGATTGTAGATGTAGAAATAGACAACCTCGTTAAAATGGGCGTTACTTTCATCAAAGACTGCATTGTAGGAAAAACAATCAGTGTGGAAGATTTGAAGGAAGAAGGTTTTAAAGGAATATTTGTCGCTTCTGGTGCCGGTTTGCCTAACTTTATGAATATACCGGGCGAAAACTCGATCAATATCATGTCTTCCAACGAATACCTCACTCGTGTCAATCTAATGGATGCTGCGAGCGAAGACTCTGACACTCCGGTAGCTTTCGGCAAAAATGTGGCTGTCATCGGTGGTGGTAATACTGCTATGGACTCTGTCCGTACAGCCAAACGCCTGGGTGCTGAACGTGCTATGATCATCTACCGCCGTTCGGAAGAAGAAATGCCTGCACGTATCGAGGAAGTGAAGCATGCCAAAGAAGAAGGAGTCGAATTCCTGACATTGCACAATCCGATTGAATATATTGCCGACGAACAAGGTTGCGTGAAACAGGTCATTCTCCAGAAGATGGAATTAGGAGAGCCGGATGCTTCCGGACGTCGCAGTCCTGTAGCCATTCCGGGAGCTACGGAAACAATCGATATCGATCTGGCCATCGTCAGTGTCGGTGTATCTCCGAACCCGATTGTTCCGAGTTCCATTAAAGGACTGGAATTAGGACGCAAAGGAACCATTGCCGTAGATGACAACATGGAATCATCTATTCCGATGATCTATGCCGGCGGAGACATTGTGCGCGGAGGAGCTACCGTAATCCTTGCCATGGGAGATGGCCGTAAAGCCGCCGCTGCCATGAATGAACAACTGCAAAGCAAGTAAAAGGACAAGCTTATTATAACAGAAAGCCCCGTCTGCTGAATGCAAACGGGGTTTTCTTATCACAAGATACTTCTTACTTCACTACGCTATTCGTCGCAGGGTCCGGGAAAATCACGGTCGGTTTAAACGACTTCGCTTCCTCAAAATCCATCAATGCATACGACATGATAATCACAATATCATCCGGTTGCACCTTGCGGGCGGCAGCACCGTTCAGACAAATCTTACCGGAACCGCGTTCACCTTTGATAATGTAGGTTTCAAAGCGTTCGCCATTGTTGTTATCAGCGATGTACACTTTTTCTCCCGGAATCATGTTGGCAGCATCCAGCAGGTCTTCGTCAATCGTGATACTACCCATGTAGTTCAAATTTGCCTCTGTGACACGTGCACAATGAATTTTCGACTTCAACACTTCAATCATCATAAGGTTTCGTCTTTTTTTAATTTAGATTTCTTTATACTTGATATTATCAATCAGTCTGACCTCTCCGCAGAACACTGTGATACAGCCTACTACATACAGAGAATCCTCCCAACTGCTTACCTTTTGCAGCGTGTTTCCGTCAACGATTTCAAAATACTCCAAACGCAATCCCGGAGCATCCTCTATCGCTTCTTCTACCATCTTCTGCGTCTCACTCACTGTATGAGATGCTGCAAAGGTACGACTTTTAAATAATGTCTGAGAAATATTTAAAGCATTTTCACGTTCTTGTGCTGATAAACGTTTATTCCGACTGCTCAGAGCCAATCCGTCTTCTTCACGAACGATAGGACAACCTACAATTTCCAGTTTATAATCCATCTGACGAACCATCTCCCGAATAATCGCCAGTTGCTGGAAATCTTTCTCTCCGAAATAAGCACGATCCGGTTGCACCGCGTCAAACAACTTGCTGACAATCTGGCAAACTCCGTTGAAATGTCCCGGACGGAAAGCCCCTTCCATCACCGTATCCAACGGAGCATAGCTGAATTCACGCGTATCCGGCTGCGGATACATCTCTTCTACCGAAGGAGCAAAGGCAAATGCTGCCTCGCAATCTTCCAACAAGCGGCAGTCAGCATCCAATGTACGCGGATACTTTGCTAAATCGTTTTTATCGTTAAACTGAGTGGGATTTACAAAAACACTCACTACTGTTACACCATTCTCACTTACGCTGCGCTTTACCAGTGATGCGTGTCCTGCATGTAAAGCACCCATTGTGGGTACCAGTCCTACCTTCTTACCCTGGGCTCTCAGTGCCGTCAATTCGGCCTGTAAGTCCTTGATAGTGTGTATTACTTTCATTTTTGTTAATTGGTTTATGTTTTGGTCGTTTGCAAAAACTCTGCAAAATAAACTAATATTTGCCACATAAAGAAAGAATATGGTATTTAAAGTTCCTTTTTTTTGCTATCTTTGCAGAATATTATAGTGAACTATTGTTATTATGACAAAGGCGAATAAAGTTTTATTTATTACTCAAGAGATTACACCTTACGTTTCAGAATCCGAAATGGCCAATATAGGTAGAAACCTTCCACAGGCAATACAAGAAAAAGGCCGTGAAATCAGGACATTTATGCCTAAATGGGGAAACATTAACGAACGCAGAAATCAACTGCATGAAGTAATTCGCCTCTCCGGTATGAACCTGATCATCGACGATACTGATCACCCCCTTATTATAAAAGTTGCTTCTATTCAATCCGCACGTATGCAGGTATATTTCATCGATAATGATGATTATTTCCAGAATCGCTTGCAGACAGCGGACGAAAATGGTGTGGAATACGATGACAACGACAGTCGTGCTATCTTTTATGCACGCGGTGTGCTGGAAACAGTGAAGAAGCTTCGCTGGTGTCCCGACGTTATCCACTGTCACGGATGGATGACGGCATTGGCTCCTCTTTATATTAAGAAGGCCTACAAGGACGAACCATCGTTCCGTGATGCCAAAGTTGTATTCTCGGTATATGAAGATGATTTCAAGAATACGCTCAGTGAGGACTTTGCAACCAAACTGATGTTGAAAGGCATCACCAAGAAGGATTTGGCTGGTTTGAAGGAACCGGTAGACTATGCGGCACTTTGTAAACTTGCCGTTGATTATTCTGACGGAATCATACAAAACAGCGCAAAGGTAGACGAATCAATCATTGAGTACGCCCGCCAATCAGGCAAACTGGTACTTGATTATCAGGATCCGGAAAACTACGCAAACGCTTGCAACGAATTCTACGATCAGGTATGGGAAACCACTACAAATAAAGAAGAAGAATAAAAATCTAGATACGACAATCATGAAAGCAAAATATGCCTTGATAGCTTTACTGGCAATCACATTTTTCGGATGCGATGATAATACAGGCGGACTGGGATTAGGAATGTTCCCGGGCAATGACCAAAATATCAAAGGAAAGTTATCCACGTTTGATGTAACTACTGAATCTGTTAAGACAGGTGACATTTATGCGAAAACTAACATCGGTTATATTGGCAAATTCACTGATGAAACATTTGGCACTTATCAGGCTGGATTCTTGGCTCAGCTAAATTGTCCGGATGGACTAACTTTTCCTGAACCATACAAAGAAGTTACAGATGCAAGTGGTAATGTTATTTCAGCCACAGGAAGAATGGTTGTCGATGATAAAGATCCAGAAAATAAAGATGTTACTTTTATAAAAGACGGAAATCAAATCATAGGAAACATACGTGCAGTCGAACTCTACCTGTGGTATGACAGCTACTTTGGAGACTCATTGACAGCTTGTAGATTAAGTGTATATGAACTGGGAGGCAATGGGAAAGAGACATTAAATCTTGATAATGCTTACTATACCGATATTAACCCTGAGGATTTTTACGATAGTCAGAATATATTAGGAACCAAAGCATATACAGCCGTAGATCTTTCAGTAAAAGATTCTATTCGTAACCTAAGCACATATGTTCCAAGTGTGCATATTGCTTTCAAAGAGGATATAGCAACAAGAGTAGGTGGAAATATTTTAACTGCGGCAAGAAAAGCTAAAAATGCTGATAAGGAATTCAATAGCCAATTATTCAGAGAAGCTTTTCAAGGAATCTACGTTAAGAGCGACTATGGTGATGGAACTGTACTCTATATAGATCAGCCACAAATGAATGTAGTATACAAATGCTATGCAACAGATTCTATTACCGGAAAAAAATTACAGAAGAAAGACGGAAGTGGTAAGGACTCTACTTATTACTCTTATCGTGTGTTTGCTACAACTCGTGAAGTAATCCAAGCCAATCAATTAAAGAATGATCCCGAAAGGATAGATGCATTAATTAAGGAAGATAAAAACACTTATTTAAAGAGTCCGGCAGGTATTTTCACCGAAGCTACACTACCCATTTCAGATATACAAAATGAATTGACAGGCGATACCTTAAATGCAGTAAAACTGACATTCACTAATTACAATCAAACAGGTGATAAGAAGTTTGGTATGGCTATACCATCTACTGTAATGCTTGTACGTAAGAAATTCCAGGATAGCTTCTTTAAAGACAATAAGCTGAGCGATGGTGTATCTTCTTATCTAACTTCACACACAAGTAGCACGAACCAATATGTATTCAGCAACATCACCAAATTGGTAAATGCTTGTATTGCAGAAAAGGAAGAGGCTAAAAAGAATGCTGGTAGTTCATGGGATGAAACTAAATGGTTACAAGAAAACCCTGATTGGAACAAAGTAGTCCTTATACCTGTACTTGTGACTTATGACTCTTCAAATACTACAACTGGTCAAGCTAATATTATTAGAATACAACATGATTTAAAACCAGGTTATGTACGGCTGAAAGGTGGAAGTCTAGGCAAAACAAATCCTGATTACAAGTTGAAACTTGAAGTTATTTCTACAGACTTCGGATTAACAACTAAGTCAAACTAAAAAGATATATAAAATAAACAGCGCGGGTTACTTCGGTAATTCGCGCTGTTTTTTTATATGTACCTGTACCTTCCAATATATAAAAAACAACCGTGAGGTGATTCCCATCTCCCCACGGTTACAACCAGTTAATTTATTATTATCTTATTCTTCTTTCTTTGCAGTAGCTTTCTTACGAGTAGCTTTAGCTACCGGTTCTTTTTTCGCAGCTACTTTCTTGGGAGCTTTTACAGCTCCTTTTTCAGCTTTTGCCTGCCATTTGGTTACTTCCTTTTGCAGTTCGGCTATCTCCTCACCCTGATTCTTAATAGTAGTCAGCAGAGAGTTGAGCTCTTCATTATCTACGTCAACAGGATACAGTGAATCTACTCGTTTGATAAAGTCGCCCAAGATATTCATGTAGTTAGTGAAGGCATCGTAAGGAGAGTCATAAATACCACGGTTCAGCCAGATACCTGTATTCTTGGTAGTCATGAAACGGAAATTGTTGCTGGCTTGCAGATAATCCCAGTCCTGCTTGATACGACGGTCGTCACACAGATGAACACGTTCTGCTACGCTATACAACTTGTTGAAAGCCTCACGTTGCAGGATATTACCCAGCCAACTGCTTGTATCTCTTTCTTCGTCCACCCATGACATTGGGTAAGGAACATCCAGCTGAGATACAGATTTCAATTTAGATACAATCTCTGTCGGAGTAGAGAACGTGATACCCTTTGATTTAGCACATTCGGGCAATGCTTTCAGGAATTCCAGGATATTGGAAGAAAGCGGCTGAGCCATACCCAATGCACTTAATTCCATAAAGATATTAATCACTTGCTCTTCTTGTGGCAACGCATCAATCCAGTTAATATACTTATCAGCAAATAATGGATATTCCGGCCATTCCGAATTGGAGAAACGCAATCCTATATCATCAGAAAGTTTAAAGTCTCTCAACAGCAATTTGAGACTCGGAGCCTGATTGCAGTGATATACATAGTGCGGGCTCTTCCATCCCAATACATGTTTTGCACCTTCCGTCAGCATTCCCTTAAAGCCCATAGAAGCTACCAGTCCACCGATTTCATCTGAATAAATCAAGCTGGAATTGCGGAACACCTTCGGTTCTTTGCCAAACATCTGTTTCATTTTATCACGCTGGCGAAGCACTTCTTCACGGAAGCAGTCTTCATTAGCCAGAGATGACAAGCCGTGTGAATAAGGTTCGCAAAGGAACTCACAACAACCGGTATCATTCAACTGATGCAGCAAGTCAATCACCGCCGGAGCATGAATTTCAAGTTGCTCCAATGCCACACCGGAAATAGAAAGCGCCACTTTGAAAGCTCCTCCCGAGTTTTTCACCATCTCGATCAACGTGCTGAGAGCAGGTATATAAGATCGTTCGGCAACCTCATTCATACCGGTTTCATTTGCATAGTCATCATAGTAATAATGATCGGTGCCGATATCGAAAAAACGGTAGCGTTTCAAGTGTATAATCTGATGTATTTCGAAATAAAGACAGATCGTTCTCATAGTCTATATCATTTTATTGTTTACCATAATTTTTAATAACCTCATCATAGATACCGCGAACTTTATATCCCACGTTCTCCCATTTAATCTCATCCACTTCTTTCTTACCCTCTTCTTTCAGGTACTCGTACATAGCCGGGTAAGTACAGATAGAATAAATGGCATCCGCCATAGCGTGAATATCCCAGTAGTCCGTTTTAATACATTTATCCAAAATTTCGGCACAGCCGGATTGCTTGGATATAATGGAAGGTACACTACATTGCATAGCCTCCAACGGAGAGATACCGAATGGCTCAGATACAGAAGGCATAATGTATACATCACTGGCTTTCAGCACTTCGTACACCTGCTTTCCCTTCATAAAACCGGGGAAATGGAAACGGTCCGCAATACCGCGTTCGGCTACCAGACGAATCATCTGATCCATCATATCACCACTACCGGCCATTACGAAACGGACATTGCGCGTACGGTGCAATACCATTGCTGCAGCCTCTACAAAGTATTCCGGTCCTTTCTGCATGGTAATACGTCCCAGGAAAGTAACGACCTTTTCGCTCGGATTCTTTTGAGGAACAATATCCTGTATCTCTTGTGACAAAGGAGAAACGGCATTATGCACAGTAGACACCTTCTTCGGGTCCTGGAAATACTTATGGATCACAGTCTGACGGGTCAGTTCGCTCACACACATGATGTGGTCGGCATTGTCCATACCATTCTTCTCAATGGCATACACTGTCGGATTGACATTGCCGCGACTACGGTCGAAATCAGTAGCATGCACATGGATCACCAATGGCTTACCAGATACTTGCTTGGCATGTATCCCTGCCGGATAAGTCAGCCAGTCATGAGAATGAATGATATCAAACTCCTGCTGACGTGCTACCACCCCGGCAACGATCGAATAGTTATTGATCTCTTCGTGCAGGTTGTCCGGATAACGTCCGGAGAACTCGATGCATCCCAGATCATTCGTATTGAGATAGTTGAAGTCGGCATAGATATGATCGCGCAAGTCATAGAACAATTGCGGATCCATATAACTGCCTACGCGTCCTTTCACATAGTCCCAACCGACATTTTTCCACACTACCGGCGTGCTGTTCATGCCGATAATTCTTAAAAAGCTCTGATCTTCGTCTCCCCATGGTTTGGGAATACAGAATGTAATCTCCAGATCATCCTGCTGAGACATTCCTTTTGTCAGACCATAACTGGCAGTCCCTAACCCTCCTAAGATATGCGGGGGGAACTCCCATCCAAACATTAAAACTTTCATTTTCGTTCCTCCTCTTTTTAATAATACTTAGACAGTAGCTTTAGAATACGCAGTACTTCGGCGACATTCATGGCAAACGATACAGCTCCGCGTCCTTTAAAAGGCGGATTACCATCGAAAAGTTCAGGCAACGAACTGATACAATGAATTGTCAGTTCATCTTCGAGACCAATAAGCTGGCGTTCAATGAACGACAGACCACTCATCTTATAAATTCGCAAATAGGCTTCCATATAGAATCCCATCAGCCAAGGCCAGGCTGTGCCTTGGTGGTAAGCGTAGTCACGCTGTATCTGAGGACCAACATAGTTAGGGTTATAGCCCCCGCTCTTCGGACTCAAGGTACGGAGTCCCTTGGGGGTGAGCAACTCTTTGGTTGCGATGTCGAGCACTTGCTTCTTTTGTGCCCGGTCCAACGGAGAATAATCGAATGCTACGGCGAATATCATGTTGGGGCGTACGCTCCAGTCCATCATATTTCCGTCTACATAGTCAAGTAAATATCCATATTCGTTGCGGAACACTTCGATAAATGATTTTCCCGTCACTTCCGCCTGTGCGTCAAGCGCATCGGCCAAAAGAACGTTTCCATCTTCACGAACCAGATCGGCAACGAAACGAAGCGCATTATACCACAAAGCATTAAATTCTACGATATATCCCGTACGGGGAATCACCGGATGTCCGTTTACGGTGGAGTTCATCCACGTAATCGCCTTATCGGTGCCATTGGCATAAAGCAGACCGTTTTCATGCAGGAAGAGGTTCTCATGTTTCCGCTGACGGATAAATTCGATGATATCTTTCAGCAGTTCGCCATATTTCTGACGGCATTGTTCGCGAGAGGTCTCCTTGGCATACTGTTGCAAAGCCCATACGGCCCAAAGCAGTACATCCGGATGCTCCATCTCGTAAATCTTGTATCCTGCCGGCTCATCATTGATGAAGCTTCGAATCGCTTTTTCCGCTGTCTTCATCACATCTTCAAACTGATCCACCTCGTCCAGCGCAAGTGTCAGTCCCGGCAAGGATATAAACATATCGCGGGCACGGCACTTGAACCACGGGTAACCGGCAAGGATATAATGTTCTCCTTCCTGCTGGTTGTGGAACTGATGGGCTGAGTTTTTCAGACAGTGATAGAAGCTATCGCGAGGCGTACGGTCAGCCACTTCGGCTTCGAACGTCTGCTTCAGTCTGCGCGGAGTCACTTCGGAAGTACCCGCAGAGAAAACGATGCTTTCTCCTTTCTTTATATCCACTTCAAAATATCCCGGAACATAGAGGTCTTCATTGAAGTCGTAGCCTCGCTCTTGTTCTTTCGGATATTCGAATCCACGATACCAGTCGGGCTGGAAATGGAACTCACAAGCCTTGTTCAACTGCATGAACAGTTCCGGATAACCGGGATACATACAAGTCTTGATACCATTTTCCACAAGCTGATAATCGCGGCTTGCCTGCGCATTCTCGTGAGTGTACTCTCGCACGCTCCGGAAAGCGAGGAACGGTCGGAAGCGCAAAGTCGTCGCCGAATGTGCGTCCAACAAAGTATAACGAATCAGGATTCTGTTTTCATGATGTACAAAGATTTTTTCTTTGCGTAACACTACTCCTCCAACACGGTAAGTTGTCGCCGGGATATGCTCACAATCGAATTCACGGATATACTTATGTCCATTCGGACTAAAGTTGTTTCCCTGATATTTATGCAACCCCAAGTTAAACTCAGCACCATGTTGAATTACCGTTTCATCAAGAGAAGATAGCAGCACATGATTTTCATCGTCGATATTGGGAACAGGAATTACCAACAGTCCGTGATATTTGCGTGTGTTACAATCAACAATCGTTGTACAATGATAAGCTCCTGCTTTGTTCGTCCGGAGAATCTCCCTTTGGAGACTTTCTTCCAGATTCGTCATGAGGGTCTTGTCAAATCGTAAATAACTCATAGTTGTGCATTATTTAAAGGTTAATTATTGGTCACTATATTCCTTATATATATCTATTGCTGTTCTGTATATATACCAGCCTGAGCATTGTATATATAGGTATAATGCCCAAATGTACAAATTCTAGATAAAAACAAAAATAAAAAGGCTTTTTATTTTCAGTTTTTGTGCAAATATTCGTAGTATTGCGTAAAATATCTAAAGAATAGAAAGTAATGAAGCGAGATATTCAGCGTATCATGCTGGCTACAGCGGTGCCGTTGTTCCTAATTTTTATCCTATTTCTGCTAAAGATCGTTGAAGTCGGCATGGACTGGGACTTCTCTCACATGGGAATATACCCTCTGGAAAAGCGAGGAATAACGGGTATTCTGACTCATCCGCTGATACACAGCGGGTTCAGCCATTTGCTGGCCAATACGTTGCCGCTATTTTTTTTATCATGGTGCTTGTTCTATTTCTACAGGGGGATAGCCGGACGTATTTTTATGATCATCTGGATCGGAGCCGGACTGCTGACCTTCATTATCGGCAAACCGGGATGGCACATCGGTGCCAGCGGACTGATTTACGGACTTGCCTTCTTTCTTTTTTTCAGTGGTATCCTGCGGAAATATGTTCCTCTGATTGCCATCTCACTGCTTGTCACCTTTTTGTATGGAGGAATCATCTGGCATATGTTCCCCTACTTCTCTCCCGCCAATATGTCGTGGGAAGGACATCTCAGCGGGGGTATCATGGGAACACTCTGTGCATTCGGTTTCTTGAACCACGGGCCTCAACGACCAGAACCTTTTGCGGACGAAACGGATGAAGAAGAAGAATCTCCGGAAGAAGATATCAACGATCACAATACAACCGACTCTACGGATATTACCTCATAAATCCCGGTTACGACTTATGCAATGCCTCAATCAATAAAGTGATATTAGCAGTAAACAACCTTACTGAGATAGCGAGCAGGATGATACCGAAAAACTTACGGATGATGTAGATTCCCCCTTTTCCGAGGAAACGTTCCACACGTCCGGTCATGCTTACTACAAAGTAGACCCATAGCATATTCAGTATCAAGGCAATGATTATGTTAACACTGGCATATTCGGCACGAAGCGAAAGAAGCGTAGTAAAAGCTCCGGCCCCTGCCAGCAGCGGGAAGACAAGCGGAACGAGTGTCGCTTCCTTTATCGGCCCCTGATTTTTGAAGATTTCTATATCCAGAATCATTTCCAGAGACATAAGAAAAATAACGAATGCGCCCGCCACGGCGAATGATTCGATATCTACATGAAAAAGTTTCAGCATCATATCACCCGCGTAGAAGAAGCCTATCAGTAAAGCAAAGGAGATGACAGTAGCCTTTGTTGCATTCACATCTTTCCCCTTTTCCTTCAGGTTAATAATAATAGGTATAGAACCGATAATATCTATTACTGCAAAAAGTACGATAAACGCACTGACCATTTGCTGCCAATTAAAACCCGTGAACATAATTCCTCCTTTTTTTTGCAAATATACTCTATTTTTATGCATTCAAACAATAAAAAAAACAAAAAGAAAGGGGATATGTGGATAGCAGTGTTGTATTATGAGTAAATTTGTACGATTAATAAGAGATTACAACGTATGGAAACAATGTTCGATACTTTGCTCCAATTACCTTTATTTCAGGGGCTTTGTCATGAAGATTTCACTAGTATTCTGGATAAAGTCAAGCTGCACTTTATCAAACATAAAGCTGGGGAAACCATCATAAAGAGTGGTAATCCCTGTACCCAGCTTTGTTTTCTGTTGAAAGGTGAGATTTCTATTGTCACCAATGCAAAAGAAAACATTTATACGGTCATCGAACAAATCGAAGCTCCCTATCTGATAGAACCTCAGTCTTTATTCGGTATGAATACCAACTATGCTTCTTCTTATGTGGCACATACGGAAGTGCATACTGTTTGTATCAGCAAAGCATTCGTACTCAGTGATCTGTTCAGATATGATATTTTCCGCCTCAACTATATGAATATCGTCAGCAACCGGGCGCAAAATCTCTATTCCCGTTTATGGGATGAACCCACGCTGGATTTAAAAAGCAAAATTATCCGTTTCTTTCTGTCACATTGCGAAAAACCGCAAGGGGAAAAGACTTTCAAAGTAAAGATGGACGATTTGGCGCGTTGTTTGGATGATACTCGATTAAATATTTCTAAAACACTGAATGAACTACAGGATAATGGTTTAATCGAGTTGCACAGAAAAGAGATTCTGATTCCGGATGCTCAAAAACTACTTTAAGAGATTGACAGTTTGGGTAGAACAATCTAATATATATAAGGTAGAAAAAAGTCAAAAGAACAGTCTTCTAATTATTTTCAAAGGAAAAATCGACCTAATTATTTAAATTAATTGCATTACTTTTCATCCTGGAGAGCAATAGAGACCTTATGCCAAATTGAATAATTTTGAAGAAGTCGTAATAGGACTTGGTATTTTTATACCCCAAAGTATATTTTTTACTGTTTCCATAGGCTATTCAAAGGTTATTAAGTGCATGTACTATTCTAAGTCGGTGTAAAGTTATTAATAAAATCGAAAAATACAATATCTTTTTTATTTTAATTATCGACAAACACCATTTTTTTAGAATCTCAATTCTACTATATAGTTCATAAATTGTCATCCGAAGCATTCATCAACCAATTAATCAATTATATATAAGACACTTATATACACACATACCAAGTCCTATTACGACTTAGCCCCAATTAATCAATATGATTACAACCTTAAATTAACATTTATGAAAACTCTTAGCAACAGCCCTCCGCCTTTCAAAATCGGAGAATTTGATCTCATTCTTTACTTTTATTTCAGCACAGATCAGAATAGGTATAATATGTATTCTGAGTTCATTATCAACTTCAATACCCCCAATTTAAGAAGATGAATAATAGCAGTCAAACACACCCATATATTTTCAAACTTACTCATACATACAAAAACAAACGTATACCCCTTGTATGCATACCCTAGTTCTACCCACATAGTAGACACACAAGAGTAGGTTTCCCTATCACTTTTTTTTAACCAATCTAATTATTAACCTTTTATCACAGAAAAACAATGCGAAAAAGAAGAGTTTATTGGACGCTGTTCATTACAGCTTTCGCGTGGTTAGCTTCCTGTTCAGATGACGACATCAATGGAAGCAGCGGGTTCAACCCAAACCAGCCTATTGAGATTACAGAATTTTATCCTGATTCCGGAGGTATAGCCACTCCGATGATCATCGAAGGCCGCAACTTCGGTACAGACACCACTGGCATGAAAGTCTATTTTGAAGATGTAGACGGGATCAGACATCCTGCCGGATTAGTCAGCAGTAACGGTAGCAGAATCTATGCATTTGTTCCCAAAGGACTCACCTTCAAAAGAGAGATGAATATTCTTGTAGAAAGAAGAACGCCCGACGGTCAAGAATACATAGGCAAAGCACCAGACCAATTCCTATACAAGACACAAACCAGTGTTAGTACGGTAGCAGGACTTGCATCACCGGACAATAATATAAACACCGTTGGTGGTGACCTTGCCACATGTACTTTCTCCTCTCCTTTCTATCTCTGTATAGACGGTGAAGACAATATATTTGTGGTAGACCGTAAAGGAGACAGTGGAAAAGACAAACAACCAAACACAACCTGCCGTAATGAAAAAGGTGAAGGCGTAAACGGAAACATTTCAATGATTTCCATCGCCAGCAATTCTTCCATTGTATTAAAATATGGAACTGCATATATTAATGCACCGGCTTATTCTGATGAAAAAGATGCTGAAGCTGTTTACATTCCGGATGATGCCGGCATGAAATATTATGATATGCAAAAACTTCTAAATTATGTTCCCCGATATAGAACAGTCTTGAAATCAGAAGAACTCAGCACCGTAGACGAAAACAACTGGAAGCATTGCTTTGTAATCAACAAGCTGGATCATATGATCTATACGGTCATGTGGAAAGGGCAATTGGTTCGAATCAATCCTAAAAACCGTACAGCAGAAATTTTGCTAAAGAAAATATCTAATGTAGCAACAGGCGACGGCGGCAAAGCAGGAAGTGACTCCTATATCGCATTCAGCCCTATTAAAGGAGAAGAAAACGTACTCTATGTATCTCTTGCAGATTTTCACCAGATTTGGAGAGTGGACGTATCCAAGATCACTCCGGAAGATAAAGACACTTATAACGGAGAATCATACGCAGGAAAAGCAATCTACGAAGGAGTTATGAACGGGAAGGGCTGGGAAGACGGCTTGCTGAAGAACGCCAAATTCAGACACCCGCGCCAGATTTGTTTCACCGACGACGGAAAAATGTACATTGCTGACAGTGGTAATTCCTGCATCCGCGTAATAGATACTACTATGCCGAAAGAAAGAGCAGCCGTAACCACACCTATCGGTCTGCCGGGAGCGGAAGGTTATAAGGATGGAGGTCCGGAAATTGCCAAATTCCACTTCCCTTGCGGAGTAGCAGTCAACAGTGATGGAACTATTGTATATGTAGCCGACACACAGAACAAAGTGATTCGTAAATTATCCATTGAATAACCTTATACAAAATACAATATGAGAAATAATTTTCTACTGATTGTACTGATCATGGCGCTTATACCGCTGACGAGTTACAGTCAAGACAATAAGAAAAAACAGTTTACTGTAGCGGGGGTCGTAATAGACAAAACCGGTGAACCGCTACCGGGTACTACCATTTATGTTAAGAATGCACCGGGAGTGGGAACCTCAGCAGATATGGATGGTAAATTCAGTATCAAAGTAGATGCCAACCAAATATTAGTCATTCAGGCTATTGGAATGAAATCTATCGAGAAACTGGTGACTAAAGATGAAATGACACTCAAAGTTACATTGGAAGAAGATGACACCAAGCTTGACGAAGTAGTGGTCACAGGTATGACTTCACAAAAAAAGATATCAGTAGTAGGTGCAATCAGTACCATTGATGTAGCCCAGCTCAGTACTCCCGGTACTTCCCTCAACAACATGATCGGCGGACGGTTGGCTGGTGTCATCACCATGCAGAGTTCGGGCGAACCGGGAAAAAACATCTCCAACTTCTGGATTCGTGGTATCAGTACTTTCGGAGCCAGCTCCGGTGCATTAGTGCTGATTGACGGTATCGAAGGCCGCCTTGAAGACATTGATCCTGATGATGTAAAATCGTTCAGTATCCTGAAAGACGCCTCCGCCACCGCAGTGTATGGTACCCGAGGTGCCAATGGCGTGGTCTTGGTTACCACTAAACGTGGAGAAACAGGCAAACTTACCATCACAGGACGAGCAACATTAAAAGTATCGCACATCAAACGTCTGCCCGAATACCTGGGAGCTTATGACTACGCTCTCCTTGCCAATGAGGCACGTGCCATGTCGGGTGAAGACGACCTTTACTCCCGTCTGGAACTGGATCTGATAAAATACAATTTGGATAAAGACCTCTACCCGGATGTTAACTGGATAGATGAAATAATGAAACGCACATCTATCCAGCAGAACTATTACATCAATGCACAAGGAGGAGGCGACATAGCCAGATATTATCTTTCATTAGGGTATCAGGATGAAGGAGCGGCCTACCGGCAGGAAGACAATCTGTTCAAAAAGCCTTTGTCATATAAAAAAATAACATATCGTGCCAATATTGACATGAATCTGACCAAAACAACCAAAGTTTATTTTGGTCTGGACGGATATATTTCCAACTATACCAGCCCGGGTGGACAAAACACGAATACGGTATGGTCAGCAGTCCGTCAGCTAACTCCACTGATGTTTCCTAAAACCTATTCAGACGGTACCTTCCCTTCTTATGGAAAACATGACCTTGCTTCTCCGTATGTCATGCTAAATAACACCGGATACACGCAAGATGAAACTCAGCGTAATATGCTTACACTCAAACTTGAACAGGAATTCGGAGGATTCCTGAAAGGAATGACAGCGTCGGTACAAGCGATGAGCGAAAATATCAATTATTTCAATGAAGGACGTTACATATGGCCTGACCTCTACCGCGCTACAGGAAGAAGTTCACAAGGGGTACTCATCAAAACATTGCGTACTGCCAAAGAGAACATGAAATATACACAAAATAACAACAGATACAGAAAATACTACATGGAAGCCAAAGCCAACTGGGACCGTACATTTGGTTTGCACTCACTAGGAGCATTGGCTTTATATTACATGGAAGATGTTCATAACACCCAATGGGACTATGACGCAATGGGTATTAATGCCATTCCTCAACGGCGTCAAAACTTATCAGGACGTGTTTCCTATGGCTATAACAATTGCTATTTCATTGATGCAAACTTCGGTTACACAGGTTCTGCGCAATTCGAAAAAGGAAAAAGATTCGGTTTCTTCCCTTCCATTGCTGTAGGCTGGGTACCGACATCCTATAACTGGGTCAATGAGGCCATTCCCTGGTTAAGCTTCCTCAAGTTCCGCGGCTCCTACGGTCAGGTAGGTAATGACCAGATCAGTGGTGACCGGTTCCCTTATTTGACATTAATCAATGACAATGCCGCCTCTTACTGGGGATATCGTGAACGGGGTATTACAGAAACTGTGAAAGGAGCCGACAACCTTCAATGGGAAGTAGCAAAGAAACTCAACTTTGGTATCGATGCCAAGTTCTTCCACGACAAGCTCTCTGTCACTGTTGACTTTTTCCGCGATACACGTGATCACATCTTCCAGGATCGTGTGACGCTGCCTAAGTTTGTAGGTATGGTTACCGTCCCGAAATCAAATGTAGGAAAAATGCATAGCTATGGTTCTGACGGAAACTTCGAATTCTTCCACCAGATCAATAAAGACATGAGCTTCACTGTACGCGGCAATTACACTTTCTCTCAGAATATTATTGATTACTATGAAGAAAACAAGTTACCTTATGATTATCTGAGTGTAACCGGAAAACCCTTTAACATCCTTCGCGGATATATTGCAGAAGGTCTCTTCTCCAGTAAAGAAGAAATCAACACAAGTGCCGACCAAAGCGGATTCGGCCGCATTCGTCCGGGAGATATCAAATATCGTGACGTAAATGGAGACGGTATTATCAATGACGATGACAAAGTACCTTTGTCCTATTCCAACCAACTCCCTCGGGTAATGTATGGGTTCGGAGCCGATTTTCACTGGAAAGACTTAACCCTCAGCTTCCTTTTCAAAGGTTCGGCAAAAGTAGACTACTACCGTTCGGGACTCGGTAATGACGCAGGATGGATTCCCTTCTATAACGGAGAACTCGGCAACGTTATCAAGCTGGCCAACAATCCCAAGAACAGATGGACGCCCGCATGGTATTCAGGCACCACCGCTACGGAAAATCCCCATGCAGAATTCCCACGTCTCTCCTACGGAGGCAATACGAACAACTCCCAGCTTTCCTCTTTCTGGAAACGGAACGGTTCTTTCCTGCGCTTTCAGGAACTCAGTCTGAAGTACAACCTGAAGACTCCATGGATAAAAAAGACAGGACTATCTTCTGTCGATCTGGAGTTTGTTGCCAACAACCTTTTTACTATCGACAAAGTGAAGTATTTTGATCCGGAACAGGCATCTGCAAACGGGGCCGCTTATCCGATACCGGCAACTTACACGTTCCAGGTTTATCTTAAATTCTAAAAATAATATAGAACACTCATGAAAAAGTTATTCAAAATAATATTGGGAGCAACAGTAGGAAGTACACTACTACTCAGTTCCTGCAATTTTCTGGATGTAGACCCATACTTCGAAGCTACTTTCAAAGAAGACTCCATCTTTCACAGCAAGAAAAATGCTGAAGGTTATCTCTGGAACACTCCGAAAGGTTTTCCCGACGCAGGGGCTATCTGGGGAAATTCCTGGAATCCGGGGGAATCTGCTTCGGACGAAATAACACTTAAATATCAGACAAATGAATTTTGGGGACTACAATTTTCCGTAGGTACCATCAACAGCAGAAATCTGCCTATCCAAAACCAATGGTACGACATGTATGTCATTGTAGCAAGATGTAACAAAATGCTTAAAGAAGTCTACAATGTACCTGATATGAATGAAATGGACAGAAGACGTTATATCGGATATGTTCACTTTATGCGTGGGTACGCTTATTATCATCTTTTGATGAACTGGGGACCGTTGATTATCGTGGGCGATGAAGAACTGAGCACCTCCGAACCTGCCGAATATTATAATCGCGAACGGGCTACCTATGATGAGTCTGTAGATTATATATGCGATGAATTCCGACTGGCAACTCAAGGCATCTATTCAGCGGATGAGCAAAGCGTCAACTATTATCAACGTCCGACCAAAGGAGCAGCCATGGCACTCATCGCCCGTTTGCGCCTCTTCCAGGCTTCACCGCTTTTCAATGGCGGAGCTGCAGCCCGTAAATGTTTCGGGACCTGGAAACGTAAAAGCGACGGAGCCTACTATGTCAATCAAGAGTATAACCCGAGACGCTGGGCCGTTGCAGCAGCTGCCGCCAAACAGCTGACCAAAATGGGATACGAGCTACATACAGTGGAAGCAGATGCCCAGAACCCATATCCTCTGGCCTCCAATGTCCCTACTGCTAACTTCCCTGACGGAGCAGGCAATATCGATCCTTATCACTCTTACTCCGACATGTTCACAGGAGAAGGTATCATACAGACTAATAAAGAATTCATCTGGGCGATGGAATCCAGTAACGTCACTAACTATACCCATCACTCATTCCCTGTCAAGTTTGGCGGATGGGGTTCAATGTCTGTGCCGCAGAGGGTAATTGATTGCTATCTGATGGCAGATGGGCGGACTATTCATAATTCATCGGCAGAATATCCATATGAACCGGACTTCAGCAGACTCACCGGCGAATCCAAAAAACTGGGGACATACCTACTAAGGGAAAACGTACCTATGATGTACGCCAATCGTTCGGCACGCTTCTATGCCTCGATAGGTTTTCCGGGTCGCTACTGGCCGATGAGTTCAGCTTCTACCGACGCCTCCTACGTCAATCAGCAATTCTGGTATTCTCACGATGATACCAATGCCGGAATTGCCGGTGCCGGAAATAACGTAAACGACTACAGTGTCAGCGGTTATGTTCCCGTCAAATACATTCATCCGGACGACTCATGGGCTAACGGCAAAGGGAGTGTAAAAGGCGCATTCGTCACCAGCCCTAAACCGTTCCCTATCATTCGTTATGGTGAAGTGCTACTGGAATATGTAGAAGCATTGAACCGTGTAGAAGGTACAGTGACCGTAGAAGTATCCGACAATACAGGTACACTTATTGAGGAAACCGTTAGCCGTGATCCGGCAGAAATGGCTAAATATTTCAACATGATACGTTATCGCGTCGGCTTGCCGGGAGTAGATGCCAGCGACATGGCAGAAGCAGACAATTTTGAAAAAATCATCCGCAATGAACGTCAGGTAGAGCTCTTTAACGAAGGATACCGATATTTCGATACGCGCAGGTGGGGAACCTATCTGGACGAAGATGCCAACAGCTCCAACTGGCGGGGACTGGATGTGACAAAAGACCGTACAAATGCCAACGGTAATGAAGGATTCTGGAATATTGTGACGATCAATACACAAAATGTGCGAGACCGCATTGCACTGCCTAAAATGGTATTCTTACCGATCCGCCATGATGAATTGCTGAAGGTTCCCAATGCCGACCAGAATTTCGGATGGGACAGATAATATCAAAACATGAATAACAGACTGAATATGAAAAAGAAATTTAATATAATGCTCTGCACTCTTATAGGTGTATTGAGTGCTTGCAATGAATACGATTTCGACCAGGAACAATACCGGAACGAAGTAGGCTTACTCAGTAATTCGAGTCTGATCTACGACCGGCAGGTGGCTAATGTAGGACAAGAAAAAGATACGATCTATCTGGTTGCCACGGTCAGCGGCTCACAAATAAGCCCTAACACACACCATGTAGCTCTTCTGGAATCGGACTCTTTGCTGAAAGCATACAACAAATCCAACTTTGATATAGAAAAAGAAAAATTTGCCAAACTGCTTCCCGATGAATGCTATGATTTTCCCAATAAGGAACTGGATATTCAGGCAGGCACTTCCAAAGTAATGTTTCCGATCTATCTGAAAAATCTGGAAAGGATTTCACCGGATTCTATTTATTTTCTGGATTACAAGATAGATCCGGAAAAAACACCTAATTATAATCCGGATAAAAGTCATGTATTATTGCGTATCTATAAAGAAAACTATTACGCAACGACAAAGACTTCTACCTACTACAATTATACAAGCAGTACGATTGTAATTCCTAACCCCAGTGGTAGTCCCGAAGTCCGTAGACCGACAAATGCCAATCAAGTATTCCCGATCGGTGCCAATTCGGTACGCATGATGGCAGGTGATGAAGATCTTGGCGATTATAAGACAGCAAGAAGCAGAATTGTATCTAAGAGTATCATTCTGGAAATTGGCGAGCAGCAACCGGAGAATCCTCAGGCCAGAGAACTTACCATCAGAGCGCATGACAGAGTTAATGATGTGGAAGTGGATCCGGTCGATGTAGTACAACTTACCCCAATCGATGATTACGACAACACATTCCTGTTAAACGCTATCCGTACTCCCGACGGACGTGCCACTTATTACAAAGAGTTCCGTCTGCATTATAAATATCGCCTGGAATCCACCGCCCCTTACCGGGAAGTGAAAGCCAAACTACGATATGAATTTAACCCAAGAGTAGATAACTTGTAATCAAATCAAATGAGTATGAAAAAAAATATATTAATCATCGGGCTCGCAAGCATATTCGGAATTGCTTCCGGACTTATCTCTTGTTCGCCCGATTACGAAACCGAGTTTAAAGTAGAAACGCTCGTAGTTCCTGATAAAAGTCAGGCACCTATCACTTTCCCACTTCTGGGAGGAGAACATGAAATTGAAGTGCAGACCAATGTACCACTCGACAGATGGAGTGCCCAGTCCAATGCAGAATGGTGCAAGGTAGTACAACACGAGGGCAAAGTAGTCGTATCTGCCAGTGCAAACAATATATACAAACAACGCCGGGCAGAAATCACTGTAGCCTATGGTCATCAAAGCTATTCCATCACTGTCTCGCAGTTTGGTAAAGAACCGGCCATCCTTATAGGTGACAAGCTACAACAGGAAGGATATGTAGAAATAATAGATGCAGAAAGAGAAACATTGACAATTCCTGTAGCGACCAACCTGAATCTGGATAATATCATTATACCAGACACTTGCAACTGGATACGTCTGGCAGAGCAACCTGCCACATTTGATGCAAAGACGCGTGCAGCGGAAGACGTAAACAAACAGGAACTGAAATTTACGCTGGATAAAAGCACCGAGACTGACGTACGTTATTGTACGATTATCCTCCAGTCTTCCCAGAATTACAGCTATACAGCTTCTTTCCTGATAAAGCAACAACCCAGAGGTTATATAGTCGAAATCGATGAAGACAAGAAGATCTATGAAGTGAAAGCAATGGGAGAAACAATCACTATTCCTTTCAAAGTAAATTCTCCTGCCGGTGAAGTGTCATATACCTATGAAGTCGAAGAATCCGCCCAATCCTGGATCACTCCAGTATCATTACCCGCTTCAAGAGCACTGCGTGATGTCTCCGAAAGCTTTATCATTAAAGCCAACACTGAAGTTGAGAATCAACCTCGTGAAGGAAAGATAACCTTCAAGAGTACCAATAGCACCGACAAAGTACCAAGTCAGTTCGTAGTCACAGTAAAACAGGCCGGATTTATCGCGACACCTCCTTTAAATGTGATCAATGCTACTGCTACTCCGGGAGCCGGAAGTATTCAGCTGCAATGGGAGATACCTGAAGATGTAGACTTCAACAAGATAAAGATTACCTATTACGATAAAGTCACGAAAGAAAATAAAGAGATCTTAATAAATGACTATAAGACAACATCCTATATCATAGATGATACTTACCAATGTGCAGGTGAATACTCATTTACTATCAACACCTATGGTCCGACTGGTATGGAGACAGATAGTCCGGTAACAATAACAGGCATTTCCGGCGAAGCTTCCGAAATGGAACGTGTTACTCTTACTATCGATATGCTTTCCGACAATGCTAATCATGTCGGAGACGGAGGCGGTTTACCGGCATTGATTGACGGGAAGGTGAATACTTATTATCATACCAAGTGGAATGCTCCTGTTACAACAGAAGCACATTATGTCCAGATCAAACTGAACAAGCCATTAAAGGACCTTTGTTTTGAATATGATGCACGTCAAAGCGGAGTGAATAACGGAGGTGACGTAAAAGCCGCAACAATATATGGAAGTATGAACGGTGAGTTCTTTGAAAGTATGGGTAATGAAGAATTCAATCTGCCGACAACAAACGGTGGCCATGCCACAGCTAAAAACAATGTGAGTGGAAAGCAAGCTTACAACTATATCCGATTTACTCCTACGGCTCGCCGTGACAAAGATCCATTGGATTATACTGTCGCAGGCAGCGCATGGTGGAATATGTCCGAAATATACCTTTACAGAATAAGACATGATGAAGCCTGGGCAAGAGAGCAGCTAGGCATTTAACAAAACAAGAAAAGACTGACGAAGAACAAAATAAGATCAGATTAGACACATTTTCTTATCGAGTTCTTCGCCAGTCTTACTTTTTATAAAATTGGATGATAAGAATTATGAATATGAAACCCAAGAAATTAAGCCTCTTATTAACTATCTTGCCAATGATTATTGCAGCTACAGGTTGCCATTCCCGGCAAGAGTCTAAAGCAGACATCACTCCTCATTGTATCAATCTTCAGGCAGACAGCCTCTACCAACAAGCAATAGCCCTGATGGAATCTTCCTATGATGTAGACTCCACCCGAAAATGCATCCGCTTTCTGGACAAAGCTTTGGCAATCGACAGTTTAAATCCTGACTATTACGGCATGAAAGCCAAACTTTTATCTGAAATGGGAGAACTGGACTCCGCCCTATACATACAAACACTTGCTATGGAGAAAAACGCAATTACCGGTGAGTATCTGTTCCAACTGGGACTACTTCAAGCTGCCAAAGATATGCACGCTGAAGCCCACGAAAGCTTTGGAAAAAGCAAGGTTTTCCTTCAAGCAGTACTAAAACAATATCCCGACAGCTTGGGAGCTTTTATCCTGGCAGAAGCCGCCAATTCTCTCTACGAAAATAAAGATTCACTTTTCATGAGAAATATAGATGAAATCCGTAAACGCTTTCCCGAAAGGTTGCTGGAAATAGAGATGACCCGAAGGGTGAAACCGCATTCATTGGTCAATCAAATAAGAAGGATTCAAATAGAAAAGGATTATAATATTGATTTTGATATGGATAGTCTCGTTGAGGCGACTGTAGCGAAATAACTTTTTTCCAAATGAAAAATGACAGCACTTTTGCCCTCACGCTCTCATTCCCGCTTCAATCCCCCTATTCATCGGAGTTACAGCGATTAGAGATCCAATGATAGCAGCGTGAGAGCAACCGTTTGCCCTCACGTTGCTACCAATCATTCTATTTTCAGCAAATGATAAAGTGTCCCCTTACCGGACTTCCGGCAGGGAATATTCAGCTTCTGAAGCGCACGGCCGAACACAGCTACCTTATTGATAGCCAACCTGTCCCGTGTCTTCGTCTGCAAATAATTCAGAATCTGCATGGACGTCATCCATTCGCCTCCCTCCTCTTCTTCCGCCGGACGGAGATAACAATGGAACAACTGTTCCAACGGGCTCGCCTGCTCAAACTCACGGTTCGTCTGCTTCAAAATCTTTTCATCCTCATCATCCAGCCAGTAACGCTCACCCTTATAAATGGCTTCCATCGCCTGAGCATAAAGCTGTTTGTAATTGATGGTAGCATTGGTTTTGATAGGAGCTATCACCTCAATACAGATAAAACGACGGCTGCCACTGGGATCGGCAAGCAAATCTTTCTGATTGCTGGTGCCGATAAAGGAGGCATAACGACGCATTTCACGAATAGTATTGCCATGAGGCTTGCGCAAGTTAGCAACAGGCTTTTGCAACAAATGCTTCAGAAACCCCTGCTGGCTGACATTGATCTGATCAAACTCATCAATGTTGATCAGAAAAAAACGTCCTAAATAACGCTCCGCTTCCTGCTTACTCTTGAAATCAATACTGTCCGTATAGCCGAAACGCAACTCAGGCGGCAGAATAATCCGGCAAAACGTTGACTTACGATACCCTTGCGGACCGACAAGCAAAGGTGACGTACTGTTTCCATGCTGCCGATCCACCCCTCTCCAATGCGCCACCATGCTCAGAAACCAACGATAAAACAACTCCTGCCAGTACGGATTCGTACAAGGAACCAATCCTGCCAATGCACGGATACGGTCTTTCCCGTCCCAACGGCCGACATCATAAAGATATTCTTCTACAGGATTGTGCAAAGGAACATATTCCGAATTCAGAAAACGGTCTACATCACGATCCCAGGCATTGATGCCTTCTTTCAAGGCACAGATAGAGATACTGTTGCGCACACGTTTGTCCACGGGCTTAAAGTAAAAGTGGATGGAATCACGCTGGCGGTATTCCAGATCATCCAACACGGTGTTATAACGAAATTCATAACGACGGTTCATAAATTCTTCCAGCAGAAAAGCCGTCTCCTGCTCCCTTCCGATACTGTTTTTCTTGCCAAAACCCTTACATTCCTGATAAAGATTATGAATCGTCGAGCGTATGATTCGCTCATCCTCTTCCCGATAGTAATGAATGAGTGTCTGCCGGACCGCTTCTTCTTCGGGGATACCCGCTTTGAAACAATGCTCAGCAAGGTGTACAAGCAAAGGTTGCAAATCATCTCCACGCTTCCAGTCTTCCATTTCCTGAAATGCCCTGTTCAACGCCGCTTCATAAATCTTTGTAAAGGTTTTTGCAGACTCATATCCCGGTTGCAGGCGCAACAGCAGATTCTTTTCACCCTGCTTGCGCTGCCGAAAAGTTTCTTCACCGGGCATAGCGAGCGGTTGTTCCAGACAGAACGGCACTGCATCGGGATTGTAATATGGAGATTCGTCCAGTGTCATACGACACTTCTGTGTCAGCACCGGTGCTTGCAGATTAATATCATAAGGAAGCATCGGCTGGTAGCACTTTACCGCCAGCCAGTAGGCATGAGCATGAAATAATTCCGCTTCCGCTTCTTTTTCGGGCAGTCCTCTGTCATCCGGCAGGGCAAAACGCACCCATATCTTCACGCTACGGCCACTGGAACCACAGAATGCGGCGAAAGTCTGAGGCAAGAGTGCCGCCTGCCGTTTCACATATTCCATTTCGGACGGGCCTGCCAGCCGGTTCACTTCCAACTGCACCAGTCCGTTATATTGTTTCATTTTTCGTTCGCCTTCTTTAGTGCGGGTACATTCTACGGCAGAATAGATATATGGCAGTTTGTCTATATGTTCGTACTGGCTGTACGTACCTTCCAGCATCGGTATCAGGTTTCGCAAAGCCGTAATGTGTCCCGATTTTGTCTCCGTTTTCATTTTGTTGAATAATGTACTTGCTTCGCATATGCTTAGAGCTTCTTTTCCACTCCCGCTGTCTTGTCTGATTAAAGTTATTTTCATTCTTTTTTGTCTGTTTATCTACCAATATTGTTTATCGCTTAATTCCTGTAAAGGTACGATATTATATTACGGCATACAAACTTTTCCTCTAATAAAAACAGACTTTTTGCTCGCATTAACCTTATAATAAAATACGACATCAATCACACGTAGATGGTTCATTTCTTACCATGATTTCCCTATATCATTGTATCTGAATGGCTTACAGTTTCCTTTAATTTCTTATTTTGGAAACGAGCGTTCCCTATATCGGAAACGCTCGTTTCCTGCCTTGGAACTGGCGTTCCCTTATAAGGGAACGCCAGTTTCCCAAGCAGGAAACTGGCGCTTGACTTATATGATTGGATTGATTTGACCGCATGAAATGTTTCAATCAACCTGATCTTTCAGGAAGCATTCAATCATATATCGGTCAATAATGCGTGAGTTATCAGCTATTAACACCTGATTTCTCAGTTATTAATGGCTGAAATGCCAATCGTTAATAGTTGACACTTCAGACATTAATACTCTGTAAATCAAATAATAGCAGCAAAAAACAACATATAATGCGACGAAACTGAGTGAGAGCAACCGTTTGCTCTCATACTTGCCACCACACTTGCTACCACGCCCGAAACCACGATGAATAAAGGGATACAGACGGACTGTTAGAGCATGAGGGCAAAAGTCGTGTTGAATTCCTATGGAGCGTAAATTTGAGTATGAGCTTTATTTAGTCCGATACCTTAAATTATCAAACAGGCGTTCTATCAATCGTCTGTCTTTTACAATAATATCGGCAGTTCCTCCCAACTCATATTTAAAGTCGAGAGTCTCTTCATAATTAGTTGTTAATCCGTTGGGTAATTCAACGTTAATCAAATATGTTTCAATGGTCTTTTCTCCTGTTTTCTGCGTTTGGGTGACCAAAGAAATAGAAGATACATATCCCTCTATATATCCATACTCCATGTAGGGATAGTTCTCTAACTTAATAACGACTTTACTGTTTTCTTTTACCTTTCCGGCTCCATTGGCCGGAAGCAGCACCTGACCATATATATGGTTTTCCTTGGGTATCACTCCAAATACCGCTTCTCCTGCCTGCACAAATTGACCATCTGAAATAAATTTCAGGAACTCTACTTTTCCATCAAAAGGAGCTTTGAAAACATATTTCTGTTCCCATGCGGCCATATTTGCTATCAAGTTCTGATGAGTGGACAAAAGTTCCACTTTCAGTTCCCGTTCTTTCTCCAGTTGTTCCACTTCCAGTTGCTCCAGCCGATGGTATGCTTCTGTGATTTGCATGCGGGTCGAGGCAATCTCCCTATTTATGTTTTGTACCTCCTGTACTGTTGTCAGGTAATTATTTTTAATCTGATCGGTCTCATATTCATAAGTCGCTATTTCCTGCTGATCAAGAGAGACATAACGTTTAAGCCATTTCCGGGCAACATCCATTCTATCTTTTGCAGCTTTCTGCGAGTCCTCCGCTTCTCGGACAATCTTCTTTTTCCATTCAATGCTCGTCGTGATATTCTCTCTTTGCTTTTCGTAGACATTCTGCTGCAGATAGTCACATTGAGCTTTCAGAGCTGCAAGAAAGGCATAGTATTGAGGGTTGATTTCTCCTAAATATACCTTGTCGGGAAATGTATCTTTAAGAGCAAGCAAATGGGTGCCATCGAAATCTATTCGATTTATTAAATCCGCAATCTTCCGCACATCCTCTGTAGAAGCAGGATTTTGCACGACCGCTATATATTCCCCCTTCTTCACCTCCTCCTGTGCTTTGTGCGAAAGAAGCAGCAAATTCCCCGTACTGTTGGCAACAAGCCTTACGGTCGGGTTCTGCGCATTAATTTTAATTTGCCCGGTCACCATATCCGGGTATTTGATAATCCATCCGAACAATAGAAATAATGCTGCAAATACAATGACCGCCAGTGCCACCCATTTTCCGAAAGCCATGGGCATCCGGTCAATAATCTCATCCAGTTCTTCGCTTCTTCCGGATGATTTAGTCTGCGCTTTCTTCTGTGGAGAAGGTGTTTGTTTCCGGTTCATATTGGCTTTGAATTAAGTTGTAATAATACTGTTTGTTTGTCATCAGGCTTTGATGATTGCCTGTCTCTATGATCATTCCCGCTTTTAATACGATGATTTGGTCTGCCCTGCGAATCGTACTTAGCCGATGAGCTACCACAATGACTGTCCTGTTTTTGAAAACGTTATTTAATGCCCTTACTATCTTTTGCTCATTAATCGTATCAAGTGCATTGGTAGCTTCGTCCAGAAACAGATAGTCCGGATCCTTGTAGAGCGCTCTTGCTATCAGTACACGCTGCCGTTGCCCTCCACTCAAACCTCTGCCCATTTCTCCGATCATTGTCTGGTATCCCTGCGGCATAGCTTCTATCTCGTGGCTGATATTGGCTACTTCAACAGCCTTCTGCAATGCCTCATAATCAATATTGGCATCATCCAGTACAATATTGTTCTGTATGGTGTCATTAAACAATTTCCCGTCCTGCATCACGCAGCCGCATTTAGCACGCCAATTGCGAAGACTGATATTATTCACGTTCATATCTCCCATACAGATTTCTCCGTAAGAAGGCATGTATAGACGCAACAACAGTTTGAGTAAAGTAGATTTGCCGCATCCGCTGTCTCCGACAATAGCGGTCACTTTTCCTTTAGGAATCTGCAAGGTGATGTTTTTCAAAACCAGCGGAGCATTTCTCGAATACTGAAATGATACGTTCTTCAGATATAAACTTTTGTCTACAGGCAAACTCAGACTGTTGCTTATCACAGGCGAAGAATCGTCTTCATCTTTCAGCTGATGAATTTCATTGATACGCATAAAGCTGATTTTAGCATACTGGGCAGATTGTATAAAACTGACTAACTGTGCCACAGGTCCGTTCAGCATCCCTATAATAAATTGCGTTGAGATCATGACTCCGAAAGTGATATCTCCATTGATAACGGCGATGGCACAGTAGAACGTGACGGCAATATTCATCATACTATTGATAAATTGCGCCCCAAGCGACTGTGCATTATTGATTTTCAGCACTTTCAGATTCAACCGGTATATCCTTGCCTGTATAGCTTCCCATTTCCAGCGTTTAAGGTCTTCGTAATTGTTTATTTTAATCTCCTGAACATTTTCGATGGTTTCCACCCAGTAACTTTGGTTCTTGGCATTCAGTTCGAAATACTCCCAGTCGAGCTTTTTACGTATGCTCAAAAAGGTGAAAATCCATGCTACATAAATCCCACTGCCCGCTATAAAAATAAAAAAGATCATAGGATTATAAATCAACAGTATAATGCTGAATACAACGAATGTAATGATAGAGAAGAACATCCCCAAGGAGTTGTTCATCACAAAGCTGCGTATTCTTTCATGATCGCCCGCCCGTTGAAGGATATCACCGACCAGTTTGTTTTCGAAGAAAGTCACCGGTAATTTCATTAATTTGATCAGATAGTCCGATATGAGGGAGATATTGACACGGGTAGAAACGTGCAGCAAGACCCAGTCTCTTAATACATTTGACAGCGTTATACTAAGTAAAAGAACAATATTGCCGATTAGCATCATGTAGATGAAAGATATATCCTGAGTATATATACCTATATCTATTACAGATTTTGAGATAAACGGAAGTACTGCTTGCAGTCCGGTGGCTATCAACATGATAGCGAACAATATGCCGAATGCTTTTTTATATGGCGTAAAATAGTTGAGAAGGTTTTCGAAACTTTTGAATCTTTCGATCCGTTCATGAGCTTCTATTTGCTTGAAGTTCGCCATAGGCTCCAATACCATCAGCATCCCGAATTCTTCCCCTTCCTTATACCATCTGTCTTTGAAATCCTCTTCCGGGTAGGAAAGCAAGCCTTTGGCAGGATCGGACACATATATCTTCCCTTTTTTTGTTTTATACACAACAATGAAGTGGTGCTGGTCCCAGTGTATGATACATGGCAGTGGAATCCTGTTAGTCAGATTCTCCATAGTCGCCTTAACCGCTACAGTTCTTAGCCCTATTTTTTCGGCAGCATAGCTAATATCCAAAAAGGAAACCCCTTCTCTGGTTATCCCACATAAATCCCTCAAATATTGCAACGAATAGTATTTGCCGTAGTATTTTGCTATCATTTTGATACATGCTGGGCCACAGTCTTTTGCATCCATTTGGTACTCCCAGGGGAATTGTCTTGTTTGCATAAAAAAAGATTTATATTTCTTGCAAAGATGCGAAATTTATTTCTATATTTGCAGAATCACACAAATAAAATTTAATACTTATGAAGCAAAAATTAACAAGAGCACTCATTGATGAGATTCGGAAAGAGATGCCAGTACTAAATGAAGATGAAGAAAAAAGAGTCCAAGGTGGCTGGGACCCTGTAAAGGGATATGAAACTTTAAGAATAGCGGGAGGATTTCTTCAAGAAACAGGAAATGGAACATGGTATTATGGAGAAGATGGCAAACAGATTTTTTTTGAAGGAATAGGGATATCAACAGCTGAACCAATCGCTTCAGGAACAGCGTTTCAAGTTGGAGGTGTCATTTCCATATCACAAGATTGGCTTAATGATACAAGACATCCCTTCACTATAAAAGATTTCGCTCATGAATACGGACATTATTTACAAGAACTAGAAATGGGAAGTGGTTCTTATTGGAAAGATGTTGCAATTCCAAGTGGGTATAATCTATTAACAGATCCAGGTAGTCATGACGATATGCCCTATGAGCAAGATGCAACCAAAAGAGGAAATGACTATATGGACAGCCATACAACTTATCCATCGACAGGATATGGTACACCATCATAAGAAAATATAATTATTATGATAAGGAATATTATATTCTGCTTTTTTCTGATATACGCCGAATTCTGTTTTGCAGATTCTATTCCCAATATCCAAGTAGAAAATTTTTCTTTTTACGTTGATAGTGGCAATCTGAAATTAAATGGGATTCTTTGTATCCCATCCAGTTCTCAGATATCTGAAAAAAAAGTAGTAATAATGCAAACACCTCCATATCCTTCTGATGCAGATTATCATGGGATGTATTCTGAGTTAGCTGAAGTGTTTGCTCATAGCGGTATTGCAAGTCTGCGTTTTGAGAATAGAGCAAAGAATCTGAATATTAGCGGGGAAGAAGTAACAATGTATAATCAAGCTGATGATCTGCATGATGCTTTCCTATCATTAAAGCGAGATAGGCGTTTTGCAACTTATAAAATAGGTCTTTTAGGGCATAGTGAAGGAGGGAGTGCAGTAGCTATTGAATCATCTAAAAATAATGATATTGCTTTTGCCATTATATTATCATCTTGTGGAATAAAAGGTACAGATTTTATTTATTATCAATCAACTCTTCGTATTGATTATTTAAAACTTCACTCCATACAAGATAAATGGATAAGAAAAGAAATATGGGACAAAATAAGAATTATTGAGAGATATAATAGCCCAACGATAATTCAATCTAAATTAAAAGAGCACGATGCAATGCTTTATAATGATTCAGTATTTCGAATAAAAGCCTACGGCAATATGACTTTGCATCAAGTATATAAACAAACTTTAGACAAATGGGCGAATCCACATTTTATAGCTGTAACTAAATATGATCCGAAAGTTTATTATTCAAAGATCTCATGTCCAATAATATTGCTATATGGAAAGATGGATGAATGGATGGATTGGAAAGATAATGCAGATGGAATAGAAAAAATATTTATAGATATCAAAAAGAGAAATTATGAAATCCTACGATTGGATAGCATTAATCATTCTTATTGCAAATGCGATGTCTATACACCATTTTTCACATCTATAAGCCACATGAAGAGTAAAAACATAGAATATAGTACATCAATATGGAGAAAAATAATAAATTGGATAGCTACCCTCCAATAAATATGTTATTTGTTACAAACACTTTACACTCTAATGACTTCATATTATGACTAATTGCCTTAAAGACATGAATCAACAGAATATTTTCAACAAAATGCTTGTTGATTTTATGCTTCTTCACGGATATTTACTTGACAACCCGGGATTAATGACTGGAAAAGCAGGAATCATGTTGAGTTTATATGAAGTATCTCAAATCGATAAGCGAGAGATAATAAAAGAAACAGCTTTCGAGCTCCTTAAAGAAGTATTAGCTTGGAATATAAAAGAATATTCATTTAAAAAAGGAAAAGCAGGAATTGCATGTGCACTACTGTATACTATTGAGAATAATTTTATTAATTGCGATTTTAATGAGTTGTATGGCATTGAATTACAAGAAATCATCTGCTATATAAAAAGTATAAAAATCAAAGAAACCAATATCGAAGAATGTATCGGATATCTAGTTTTCTTATTCAATATAAAGAACGAAATATCAATTGATGACTTTGAGGAGATATTAAATGTATTAACTTCTATCTTAGTCGATTATTATCAATTTGTACCAGTTAATCCCATTGAACTTCGCTTTTTCTACTCTAGCGCAGCAAAGATATTTACAATCTATAATTCATCATTTGACAGAGATAAATATTATTTAGACAATGTCACTTGTTCAATAATTAATATCCACGAACAATTAGAGCAAAAAGCTTATATATGCATGAATCTAAAGTTTGCTTTCCATTTTTTTCATTATAGTAAAAAATGTCAGAAAAAGAGATTAATTTTAAATTCTCAATCTTTAATAAATAATATTCTTCAAAATACAATTAATAATACCATGAGTATTGAAGAAGCAATAGACTCATATTATATAATCAATGAACTATTTAAAGAAGAAAAAAATCCATTTCAATTTGAACATATATATAAATGGATAGATTCATTATTTACATGTGAAAATTTAATCAACAAGCAATCTCTTTTAAATCAAGGCAAACTAAGTTCGCTGGTATCTTTAGAATATGGTATTCCTAAATTTATGTTAATGAGATGTATGTTGAATAAAGAAATGATTTTAAAAAATAGAAAAATGAAATTATTTATTTAAATGGATTATAATATTGTACTATTATATTATGAAAATGGACATCCTACAGGTGTTATTCGATATATTGAAATGCTTAAGAGGGGGTTGTTAACTCAAAAAAAATATAAAATCCACTCTATAGTATTAGACTCATCTGCTATTTTTCCTGAAATATATGAAAAGAAAGATCTTATTTTTGCAAGACTCCCTTTTGAGATAAATCCTTATTCATCAGATCACTTTTGGAGGAACAAATATTTTAATATAATAACAAAACTAACAAAGTCATATCTAGATGGAAAAACAAATATAGTATTTCATACTCAAGAATTTTTTCTATCAGGTTTAGCATCATTACTGAAGAAAGAATTAGGTGGTACTATTTTATTGCATTTGCATGTTATTCCATGGAAGTTCAGTTTAGAAACTAACGAAAAAACATTCAAACAATTATACAAAGAAGTTGAGGCTGGAAATTTTATTTCAATTAGCCTAAATAATACCGAACAAAATGCATATACTATTGCAGATAAAATTATATGTGTTTCCAATTCAGCAAAGAAACACATACTTTCGGTCTGCAAATATAATAAACTTAATATATCTGTAATATATAATGGATTAAGAGAGACAAAGGTTACGCCCCTAAAGACAGGCAATGAAGATTTTAAGATTCTTTTCGTTGGACGGATTAGTAAAGAAAAAGGTATTTTTAATCTGCTAAATGCATTACAAAAGGTATATTTAAGAGGTCGAAAAGTGAAACTACAATTGGCAGGAGATTGTAGTTTCAGGATTAAAAATAGAATTTATTTAAAATACAAAGAACTGGATGTTGATTTCTTGGGTAATATTTCTTATAAGAAACTTAGTATTTTATATTCTAGCTGTTCTCTCGGAATTGTACCCTCTTTGCATGAACAATGTAGTTATGTTGCTATTGAAATGTCAATGTTCGGCATGCCAATGATCGTATCAGACGTAGATGCACTTTCTGAAATGTTTGAAGATGAAGTAAATGCTTTGAAAATTCCCTTAGTGTTTGATGAGGATTTTGGATTGGAGCTAGATGAAGAAAAATTAACAGATGCTATTATTCGTCTAATAGATGATAAAGTCTTAAGGCAAAAGTTGAGTGAAAATGCGATCAAAAACTATCGTGAAAAATTCACACTGGATAATATGATAGAGAACACGATAAATGTGTATGAACAATTAATACAACAAGATAATGCCTGAAATAACAATTTTAATGCCTGTCAGAAATGGAGAAAAGTACATCAAAGAATCAATTGATAGTATCTTAAAACAAACATTTACCGACTTTGAACTTCTTATCATGGATGACGGTTCTACAGATAGGACAGTAGAAAGAATCGAAAGATATACAGACGAAAGAATACGTTTGATAAGAAGGAAGCATAATTTCATTCGGAACTTAAATGAGGGGCTAGAATTAGCTTTGGGTGCCTATATCGCACGTATGGATGCTGATGATATTATGCACACTGAGCGCCTACGAATACAGTTAAAACGTATGAAGAAGAATCCGAACATCACAGTTTGTGGTACATGGGCTAAGATTTTCAGCGATAAGGGTAACGAAAGAAATGTTTTTCATTTTGGCCATGAGATCATATGCGAACCTGTATTGGAATTATTAAAATACAACATGTTACTTCATCCTAGTGTGATGGTTAAAAAGGAGTTTTTGTTTAATCATCACATTAAATACCAAAACTATCCCTATGTAGAAGATTATAAATTGTGGTTTGATATAGCTAAGGCCGGAGGAATATTATTTGTTGAGCCACAAGAGTTGATGATGCTTAGGAGAAGTGATACACAAGTCACCGTAACGAAGAAAGAGGAAATGTTTTTAGGTTCCATCCGTTTAAGAAAGGAAATTCTTCTCTATCTTCTCTCTATCTATGATAATAAAGCACTAAATAGCTTATTATCTGATCTTGAATATTTAGAAAAGAATAAATGGATGTCTTATGAAGATATATTCCGTTTCTTTGTGAATCTATTTAATAGAATGCAAAGTAATTCAAGAATCTAATGACTCTCAACTAAAAATACTATAATGAAAAAACAACTTGTGTATTTAATTGCATTACTGCTTTTACAAACTTCATGCGATCGAGTCTTTACTATGTCGGGGCATGTCATTGATGAATTAGGAAATCCAATAAATAATGCAAAAATCGTTACATCTGAAAAAGAGACACTGTATAGTGACTCTTTAGGGTATTTTATGCTCAATCTTTACGGACCAGGCTCTTATAGTGATAAACTTGAAGTATTGGTCACTAAAAAAGGATATGAAACAAAATATTTCGACTTAAGTCAACAAAAAGATATCCATGACCTTTCATTAAGAATGAAGACTTCAAATAGAGAATTGATTCCATCTTATCCAAAATCAACGGTTCGCTTATTCTATTTAATAAATCTGATAATTACAAATTTGTTTATTATATCAACATTATTCTTTATACTATATAAAAAGATTAAGTACAAATGGATTTGGATGCTTTTGATTTTAGTAGCAAATATAACCATACAAGTAAATTATATAAACGGACATTGGAATGTTGATATTGGAGGATTACCTTTTTACCTCAAACATTATGCATATTATCCATTTACAATTAAAATTGCTTGTCCAATTATTAGCATAGTCTTTTGGATAAGCTATATTTATACACAAAGAAGTACACTAAGCACTAAAAAACAGATTTGAACATTAAGTTATTATATTAAATAAGTACTGATTATAAATTAATCAAAACTATATGTCAGATACTAAGTAAATCATAAGATCATCTTCACTAAAATATTTAGTAATGAAAGGTGAATACATAAAATAGGCTGCAACATTACATTTACTGTATTAATTATAAATTTGATAATTATGGTATACAAGAACAGAACGAGACAAGTGTTATTATACGTTATAGGCACTTTACTATTGTCAAGTTGTGATTATCGTATTTGGGGATCAATAAATAATAAAACGGATTCTGATGCCCGAATTATGTGCTATTTAGTAGAGAAAAGTCGCTGGGATAGTCTTAGCAGTCCATCACTTAGTAATTTTGAATCGCTTACGAGTGGAGCATATTTTGCAGTGAATGAAATCAACAAAGGAGAAGACAGTCTATTTGTGATGATAGATGACAGTACTTACTGTGTAACTTTATCTCCGGATGAGTCTATGGGTATGGGGATGGTGATGAATCATTTTTGGACCAGAGAACGGATACAATCGTATTTGCAATTTCTGAAACGTATGGAAATACAGATGCCTCACGATACTATTGTTTATAATGAAACTAAAGAACTTACAGACTTTTTCTGGAAACATAAGAAATCAAAACAAGAAATACGCATAAATATCAGAGATAATTATATTATGAAACTGGTAGATAAATTATTTTAGATTGAACTAGAATCATGAACATAGCTTTTTTATCTTCATTAAATCCTAATGACCAGAATAATTGGTCAGGTACTCTTTACTATCTATACACTTCACTTCAGAAGAAGCATAGGGTGATATGGGTAGGCGGAACTACGTTTGCTGAGGTTTGGGAATTCCACAAAGCTAATTTCAAAGGCAATGAAGCATTCTTTCCAGAAAATTATGCGTTACTTTTTGGCAAGTTGGTTTCTAACCTATTGAAAAAAGAATGTTATGACGTCATTGTATGCCGAGATTATTTTTTTTCCGCATATCTCGTTTCGGATGTACCACTTATTTATATTGGAGATACTACATTTCATTTGTTTAACCAATACATGAACTGGCATGACGAAAGTCTTACCAAACTAGCCGAACAACTGGAATCACTCGCTATACAAAAGGCGGATAAAATTATTTATTGTTCGGAATGGGCAAAACAGAGCGCAATGCAGGATTACAATGCCGATGCCGAGAAAATAGAAGTGGTTGAATTTGGAGCGAATATCATAGAGAACATCCCAGTTCTAGATAACGTATCGCCGATAAATACACCATGTAACCTCTTATTTATCGGAAGAAATTGGAATATGAAAGGCGGAAACAAAGTACTTGAAATTTATCATAATCTAAAAGGAAGAGGATTTCAATGTACACTCACTATGATAGGGAGTGAACCTCCAATGTCCTTACCAAATGATCCGAATATTGAAATATACCCTTTTATCGACAAAGCAAACCCGAATGATAGATTAAAATTCCATGAAATCCTAACGCGTTCGCATTTTCTAGTTCTACCCACCCGCTTTGACTGTTTTGGAATAGCTTTCTGCGAAGCATGCGCCTATGGTATTCCATCGTTAGGTTCTAATGTAGGAGGTGTATCACAGGTTATCAAAGAAGGAGAAAATGGATTTCTGTTCAACATCGATGCTTCTGCACTAGAATATGCTGATAAAATAAAAGATACATTCAATACCCCTGCAACATATTCCCAACTAAGGAAAACGGCCCGAAAGAATTTTGAAGAACGTTTAAACTGGAACAGATGGCTCGATAAAAGTAATAAGATTATAGAACGACTCGCATCCGAGCATCAACCGGATTTTTATCTTCCGGTTTATGTTATCAACATGAAAGAAAGGGTAGAACGTAAACAACATATTATTAAAGAGTTCGACAACAAGGAAGAATTCGAGTTAAATTTAGTAGAGGCGTCGGTTCATCCTATCGGTGCAGTAGGTTTGTGGAATAGTATGATCAAAATCATAAAAATGGCAAAAGAGAAAGGAGAAGACATCATTGTCATTTGTGAAGACGACCATTATTTCACGGAAAATTATTCTCCCAAATTACTGTTCAAAGAAGTTACAGAAGCTTATATACAAGGAGCAGAAGTACTTTCCGGTGGTATTGGAGGATTTGGACAAGCGATCCCTGCAGGATATCATCGCTATAAAGTAGACTGGTTTTGGTGCACACAATTCATTGTTGTTTATAATCGTTTTTTTGATAAGATGCTGGATTATTCGTTTCAGAACACTGACACAGCCGATGGAGTAATATCCAAACTAGCAACAAACAAAATGGTCATCTATCCTTTTATCTCAGAACAAAAGGATTTTGGGTACTCGGATGTTACTCAAAGTAATATGGAACAGCAAGGTAAAATAAGAGAGCATTTTGCAAGAGCGAATAAACAAATGAAATTGATAAGTCTGAAATAAAAGAAAGATCAATGTAACAATGATAAACTTATTATTCATGAAAAATAGAATTGTCTAATGGAAAATCTCATTTTTGATATAGGTTTTCATAAAGGAGAAGATACCCTTTTTTATCTTTTGAAAGGGTATCGGGTGATTGCTGTGGATGCTGATCCTGAATTAATAAATGAATGGCAGAATATTTTTAAGAAATACATAGAGAATGGAAAGCTATTGTTGCTAAACTATGTGATTTCTGATACAAATGACGTAGACACTGATTTTTATATAAGTCCAAATACCATTTGGAGTTCAACTAAAGTTTCTATTTCTTCAAGAATGTGCTGCAAAGCTATTAAAAAGAAGATTAAATCAAAACGGCTGGACCATTTGTTTCATGAATACGGTACTCCTTTTTATTGCAAAATAGATATAGAAGGAAATGACATCATTGCATTGCAAACGGTGGAAAAAGTGAGTGAGAAACCTCTATATATATCAGTAGAAACCGAATGCATAGGAGAAGATGAAGATATTGCAGGACACGAATTGGACACTTTGAATGCTTTATATCAGCTAGGATATAGAAAATTCAAGTTAGTTGATCAAAGAACTCTTACCGTACTCGACTATAATTGTTTTTATAAGAATAATTCTGAACGTTATTGGTTCGAACAAATAGAAACCAATTGTAAGTATGCCGAAGAACTGATAGATCTCTCCGATACCGATCAACGAGTGAAATTTACCGATTTCTTCCCCGGTTCTTCAGGACCATTTGGAGAAGAACTAGTCGGCAAATGGTATGATTACCCTCAAGCAAAGGAAATACTTAAGAAGCATAGAGAAGACAAAATGAAACTGAATGAACCGGCATGGACCTTTTGGTGTGATTGGCATGCAACGTTTTAGCAAGTATAATTACATATAAGAACAATAAAACTATGAAAATACTACAAGCAATAGCCTTGTCATCATTCTTACTTTTGAGTATGTCAAAAGTATGCTCTCAAGAAGATAAAAAAACTAAAGATTTTTTCAATTCTGGTGGATATATATCTGAAAGATATGCATTGAATAGAAACCAAGTACGATTTAATCAGTCCAGCGATTTTGTGTTTCATCATATTCCTAACGGTAATCTAATATGCATTACTTCAAAACAATTTAGAGCACATGCATTTAGTCGACATTATAATTGCATACTATCAAAAGACAGTAATTTTATTGCATACGTATCTGTGCCTCCCATATTCTGCGGGGATAAAGATTCCATTTATGCTGACTTTAGTTTTAAAACAGGATTTATGATTGAAATGAATACTTATCATTTAGAAATAATCAAAAGTGATTTTTTGATAAATACAGGAGAAAGGGGGATCTCATTATGTGACCTTCCTCTCTCTTATAAATCTTTAAAATATGCTCATAAAGCATTTAATGCGGATACCGTAATTACATATCCTTTAAGAATGTGGGAAAATTTAGAGAATAAGTATAATCATTGCCAAGTAATGATAATTCAAAAAAAACGTCGTGGATGTATTGCTCTGTATTGCTTTTATAATGACAAAGGTGCCAAAAAGATAAGTCACTATATCAGATCATTAGAACATCTTTTTTGGTATAGAGAACCGAAAGATTACATTGAAGTAATAGATCCACCAATCATAGATGAATATGAAATACCTCATTTAAAAGCTAAAGAAAAGTCCACTAATAATTAAGATGAAAATTAAGGTGCAGACTATGAAACAAAGAGTAAATTACAAGAAATTGGATATAAAGAATTTTATATTTATCATGAACCAACTGATACCTATATTCCATATTGAGAATAACAATTATGAAAAATAGAATTATATCACTTTTCATATATTTATTGCCTAGTCTAATCTATGCTCAAAATAATATAGACGACAAATATGAAGTTCTGTCTCTAACTGACATGCTGAATCTTTTTGAGAATAATGAAAAAAATGTTCTTGAATATTATGACAAAATATATGTTCCGGGCTACTTCTATGAGCCTTCTCTTATGTATCCTTCACCTTTAAAGAAAGAATTTTGTTGTGTAGCTCAATGGAGAATTCCAAACAGAAACTGTAAGTATCTATTCTTAGAAGATATATTTCCGCAAAATAGAGATTCCTTAAAACACGCAGCTCTTGAATTTCAAAAAATAAAAGAAAAATATGGATCGAGAAAATCAACCATGTATCAAGATGTACCAGCAGGTTATAATGGTATAATTGCCAAATGGTTCACTGGCAAATTATTCGTTTTGCATTGTCCCAAAAAGCTTTTTAATACAATTGTATCAAAAAAAGCATCAATCCTATCCATTGATAAAGGTAGGATATCTGACGAAAAACTAATAACTCCAGATGAAGGTGAGTTTGAATCTTCTTGTTTTCCACAAAAAGGAGGTATGATATTAATACGCGAAGACGGATGTTGGTATGATGACATTAAAAGGAATATAGATTTTTTAATTTCCCCCCTTATTAATGAAAATTTTTCTACAGAATTTAGCAAACATGTTGGGAAGGAATATTCATTTCTATTGGAAGTAGTCCCTAAAACAGGACAAATTATTCCACACCTTTTATTACCGAAAACACTATCTACTGACGAGCAAATAATTGTATCTTATTTAGAAAAACGAATAAGAAAGTTTCCTATAAACAGTTTTGGTCCACTAATAACCATTGACAAGAAAATGCTATATGGCCGATATTTTAAATTTATAATAGAAAATAAAAAGTTTAAGGTTGAAGACTACCTTGAATATCGATATTGAGATTGTATACAAAGAAAGCCAACTACTACAACATATTGTATTACAAACGCTTGTCCCACCCATTTAACACTTATAAGCGATTTGTCACATTCTTATTCTTCACAGATAAAAAATAGAACAAACTAACTCAAACTATAAATTATTACCAATCAAAGTTCCTCTTTATGAGTTTATAAAATTTCTCATTATATGGCTTGAAAAAAGCCTTAAGCTTATTACGAATATCACTAGGTAATTTTACATTATATTGTGAGACAAACTTATCATCTAAATTTATTGCATTCCAGTCCACATAGGGAATATTTAGAAATTGTTCAATCTTTCTGAGTGTAGATATGCGATTGTTTTTTAATTCACGATGTTCAATAACTAAAATATTCTCCACAGGAAAAAACTGATAATAACGCTCTAATTGTTCATAATAAAATCCACGATGTAGAAAATCAGGAAAAAAATCTATTGGCGTATTCTCCTGATTTCTTATCTTTTCTATTTCTAGATTGACCCAATACGAAAAGGGAAAATTCTGAGTATCAAGTAGCTTCTTTAATAAAATATTCAATTTTTCTTTATCAGGGAAAAGTTCATATTCATGTAAAAGCTGACTTTTCCTCCAATTTATCAACATGTTATATTGCGAATAAGCTCTATCAATGGGATTTCTAACAAGAAAAATAAATTTCAAATGAGGATTATATTCAAAAAGTCTTTCAGGAACCTCATGCCAATAAGAATACCAAGTAGTAGATTCAAACAAAAGACTATCGGATAAAGAATAACGGAAAGGAGGATATTCCTTCCACATATATTCCATAAAAAATGGAAATCCTTTCGCATATTCAGTTGGGTAAAGAAAAAAACCGGGCTCTTTAAAAAATGATCCCCAACAAGAAGGATGATGATGAAGGTAGTCATGCAAAGCAGTACTTCCTCCCTTTTGAGTTCCAATTATCATAAAATCTATTTTTCTAAACCAATTCGTTATCTCGTCCAATAAAGGATACATTAGTTTGTACGGACGTAGCTGAGAACCAAAAGTTGTAGCGCATTTCCAATAGCACTGAGGAGAATAAGATAAATACAAGTCAAATATATTTCCCCATACTGGTTTAGTATTGAATCTCCATTCTCGTTCTCTCGAATGTTTCCAAGCAACCCAAAACTGTCCTTCTGTTTTTTCTAATTCTTCCGATAATACATCAAGTAACGTAGGAAGGTGGAAAACAACGACAGCAGCCTTTCCAATCAGTCTTTTATCTAGAGTAACCTCCCATCCTTTTGATTCGAAACCTGAAGATAAGTGAAAAGGCAAATATTCTGCATTATTATACAACAAAATTAACGAACTATTTTTCATACATCCCAATCACTATTCTCTACCACATTCTTCATAACCGCTAGTTTTTTATAACTACTGCAAAATTAACATTTTATTTATTGGAACAAATCAATTCTCCCACTTTTCTATCAAAAAACAAGACAACTAACCAGTTTGAATAGTATTTGCCGTAATATTTAGTTATCATTTTAAAACATACTGATCCACAATATTTTACATCAATTTGACACTTTCAGGAAAATTATCGTGTTTACATAAAAAAAGATTCATATTCTTTACAAAGATGCAAAATTTATTTCTATCTTTACAGAATCACACAACTTTAAATTAATACTCATGAAGCAGAAACAGACTTTTATATGGTTTATGTGCTATTGTTTTATAATCAGTAACACAACATTGGGTCAAACTAAAACCCTGCCAATCTCGAACATGATTTTGAATTTTAGTAAATCTGAAGTAAAAAATACACCTATGCAATCCATAGATGGCTTTGAAGTAGACGCAGTTGTAGTTAATAAAGATCTTTTTCCATTTTCAGAACCAAAAATAAATTTAGAATATGACAAAATAAAATGGAGTTTATTGTATACCCTTTCTTCCAGCGATCCTTTAAGACGTACCCTCACTTTAATGCAGATCGAAGACGAAAATGGAATTAGTCTTATAGATGAATTAGCCGATAAATATGGAAAAAACAGCAATGGAGTTCCTGCTGTCTGGTATTCGGGAAAGATTGATGTTTTATTATGCCCGTTAAATATGTTTGGAGAAATTGTATCTAGAGAAAAAGCTGTATTAACTATTTCTAAGGGTATTGTTATCTCACAAGAAAATGTACCTATAAAAAAAGGAAGCATAGAAAAAAAGTCACAGAAAGCAATGATGTTAGACGGTTGCTGGTATGATAGTATGCGATATAATGATTTGGGAGCATTAGAAAAATTTGTAAACCAAGATGCTGTAACATCATCGATAAAAGCATTTGCGTTATCTATTTTAATTGTAACCGATAACCAAGGAAAAGAATCAGGATATATTTTATCCCCTCAAAAAACAGAAAAACAAGAAGAGAAAATATTGGTTAATAATCTTCTAAAGCGTATTAATCAGCTATCTCCTTGGAGTTTTGGATGGTTGGAAACAATAAATGGTTCAATTTTTCAAGGACGATATTTGAAAGCGGACTATTCGCAAAATACGGGCTGGAGATTTAATGATTATTTTCATTAAAACGACTCTGTCATAAAAGATTAAAGTTATGAAAAAGTTTCTTTTGCTAAGTATCTTATGTTATACTTATAACGTTTATGCCCAGCATTATATTCCGGTCAAAGAGATGATATCTAACTATAAAAAGCAAAAAGCTATCGATACTTTGAAGAATCATGATATTATTTATAATATTGAAGAATCTCCTGAAGCAGGAATATTTATGGAACAATCTCTATTACCATCTGATTTACAAAGACCAAAAGATATTCGTGCAGAATGGTGCTTTGAATATTTTTCAGGACAAAAGGCTACGTTATACTTAAAGAAAATATATTCATCAAAAGAAGGAAAGTCGAATGAAGCATCGATCTATAAGAATAAGTTGGCTGAAAAATATGGAAAAGACGATTTAGGGATTCCTGCAATATGGTATTCGGGGAAGATAACAGCCTTATCGTGTCCCAAAGACTTATTTGGAGAAATTGTGACGAAGAATGTAGCTGAGTTTGACATAGAAAAGGGACAGGTAATATCACGAAACTTTTTAGATATTGCAAAAACCGGAACGATGGAAGGTCCTCGTCGTTCTCGTCCTACTATCAAGTATTCGCCTATTGCCAGTACAGATGGTTGCTGGTATAGTAATCTTCAATATAAACTGGATTTATTAGAAGAGTTCGTTAATAGCAAATTGAAAAAGGATAAAACATCAACTACAAAATTTGGTTTAGATATATTGTTGGTAACAAATAAAAAAGGTAAAACGACCGGATATTTATTATCCCCCGACGAGATTATGAATAAAGAAGAACAAGCTCTAACTAAACAATTAATAAAACAGATTAGTAAGTTGCCTCGTTGGAGTTTTGGATGGTTACAGACAATAAACGGTTCTATTTTTCAGGGACGGTATGTAAAAGCAAACTATTCATCGGATACAGGATGGAAATTCGAGGATTATCTTCATTAGAACAAAGAGTAACTTCTACGCAAAAGTAAAAGCTACTCTTCATTCCATATAAGATTGGGGATATTCAGTAAGTTTCCCTATTTATTTGCTTTAATACGTTGCCCGTCCGCCTGAACAGCGTACAGTTCCGCTCCTTCAATGTCTGCTCCGGCAGGTACGGTAAATACGAACCGATTGGCAAACCATACTTTTTTGCCACCCTTGATTAATTCGAAAGCAACCGCCTGTTCGCCATTAGTCACAGTGTATGTTCTTCCGGAAACGGTATAACTTACAGTCTTGGTGATTTTCACATTGTTCTGGAATGTTTCGAAGTACCCTACATCTCCTCCATCTTCGGATATACCTTTTTGATTGCCTTTGGCTCCTACCTGATATCTTCGGTCTTCAATGTATTCAATAGGCGGACATTTAGTGGAAAATGTTTTCATATAAGCCAGCGTCTGATTAATCATATCCTGTGTCACGGTATATGAAAAGCTTCCGTAAGCATACAACTTGAAACTAACCGGAATAAAGAATCCCCAGGCATCGAAGAATTCGGTCATATCCATGTTAGCGGCTTTTGCTACGTTGCGCGCATACATCAGCTGTGCTGCGCCCGGATCATTGAAAGGTAACCAAAATTCAGAGGTACGTCCTTGCTCGAATATCTTACGGATGGTATTCGGTTTCTTGCCGATACGTTCGAAATAGGTCCACAATTGCTGGTTGAGACGCATATGCATTTCGGAGGCTTCTCCTTGATATAATCCATATTTATTGGCATCATCAGATGTCATGTCCTGAGGGGTAAATGCCAGCGTGTTCGGATCTCGCGGATGCATGAATCTGCTCCAAGGGGTCGGAGGCGCATATCGGTAAGCAGCCAATGTCCCGATGGAACTACCACGTGATCCCCACTGGTTTATCTTGTACACCACATAATTAGAAAAGAGATTATTGCTCGATTCCGTAGTACTGGGCCAGTTGATAGCTCCCTGATGCATGTGTCCGAGTTCATGTCCCGGCCCCCATTCATTGTCCTGATTTTTATCCATATCACGCGGATCGAAGTTGTTTTTGAATCCCCATCCGTCTTTTGTGCTTACATCACCGGCTGCCATGTTAATGTAATAATTGGTAGCATAAAGTCCGTCGGTGAAAGTAGTGACATGCATCAGTGAATTGAATTCTCCCGTATTCGAATAAGTGTCGATAGCAGCCAGTTCCTGCTCCCAATCTATCAGGTTATCCCATCGTTCCATTCCCCTTACTACCCCATATTGTTTGAAGTTGTCCTGATTTTGCAGCAAGTCTTTCAGTGCTGTAAACAGAATCTTCCTACCTTTCAGTACAAATACACATTTATCAGATCCGTCCAAAGTGACAGACTTTGCCTTCCGGATATATTCGCGGAACAGATCATCGGTTTTATCCACAGTCAGATCCCATACATTGAAGCCTACACGCGCATGTTCCGTTGTCTCCACATACTGGGGCGGAAAGTGTATTTTCACTGCCAGCATGCCACGGGGATCAAGTTTCTGATAGATGACAAACAGATTTCCCGCACGTGAAAAAGAAAACTTGTTGATTCCGTTTTTCAGAAATCGTTCTTCACCATCGGGTCCCAGATCCGAACAACATCTTAATGAAATGGATTCACCTTGCGGTATGCCGTCCACTAAAACAACCATCTCTTCACCCGCATTCGTTATGATACCGGTAGGGTTGCAGAGAGGCGAGTAGTAATTGGTTCTCAATTTATCTCCCCAATATTCGGGCACGCTGTATGCCTGATAAGCCTGTATCCTGAATCTCTTTTCCGCTTCGGGATAAGTATTGCTCTGCAAAGACTTTGCCAGCACATTAAAGAATGACGGAAGTCGGTTGATGACTTCGTCGGAAGCGTCCGGGCGGAGTTCACTGCATGAACGGTCGGTGAATACAGTTGTCAGTTGTTCGTCAAGCGGATTTTCCGTAGCATGGAAAAATTCCATCTCGTCGCAACTGACGAAATCATTCAATCCGCTTTTAACTTTGAATTGAACAGCCGCAGGTACAACCGGATCGTTCAGCAATATCCTGTGGCTGCCTCCTGCTCCTTTAAAATCATAATCTTGTATATGAACAAAATCCGCACTTCCTTGAGGCTTGATGTAAAGTTCGAATGCTCCGAAATTACCGTTACCATTTCGGCTGTGATACAGGATATAGTCTAGCGTAAGCTGATTCTGATCGAATTGATATTCAAGAGTAACGGGGAATTTTGCAGATTGACTCCATGTGGAATGATAACAGGTTCCGCCGAACTGACCGTCATAAGACTTCGATATATCCTGCCCCGGCTGATGGTCGGTGTCGTATCCGCCGGTAACTTTCAGTTTTACATCCTTCTCCGGATTCACCCCCGAAATGTCACTCGATTTCTTTTGTTGTTTGATTTCCGACTGGTCATAAATGCTTGTATTTTCTTTGGATACAAACTTGATCGTAGCATTCCTTTCTGTAGTCAAAGGATTGGAAGCGATGGAAAATATTCGTGTACTGGATGCCAGATCAGCTCTTGTATCAGGTACTTCTTTCTCGGTAATCCAGTCTTTGGCTTCCTCCGGAATAACTACTTCATAGTCTGTATTGGAAAGCAAGTTGACTTCCATATGATCGTTTCCTGTCCCCGCCACCTGAATGACACGGCTCTCGTCAGACACTTCAATGATCAGGTCACCGCCTGTCTGCACAACTCTGAGTTTAGCAGTCAGCGCATTATTGGTGATAGTAATATTTCCTTCTCTGACTCCTTTTTCCGGACTGGATGTTGCCGAAACCGTCAGTTCTGTATCCGATGCTTTCCTTGCCGTCAGCCATTCTTTTCCCTCAGTTACCGATGCATTCCACTCCCGGTTCGATTTGACAGGTACGGCTACTTCCCCACCCTCTTTCTTGAATCCAATGGATTTCTGAACTTGCAGCACCGGTTCTCCCTGCAGCTCTTTATCATCACTCTTGCAAGCATAAAGAGTAGTGACTCCCACCAGCAGAATAAGAGAGATACATAGTATATGTTTTATTTTATCCAATAACATAGTATTTATATTTTTTGTTGTTTTTCCATTTCGTTGACCAGACTATCCAAATCGAAGTCAATGTTATATTCATTCTCTATCTGAATCTTTTTGATTTGCTTCACCAGCGAATGCGGCTTCAACCTTCGGATCATCTCTATTTCCAGAAGCCTGTTCGGGAAACGTTTGCGAATGCCATCGATGTCTTTCATATAAATGCTGTCTGCTCCCTGATAAAGCGCATTGGCGGATTCTTCAAGAATAAATGCTCCCAAACTGTCAGGATATTGTTCGAGCACTGCCCGCAGAATTTCCAGACTTTTTCCGAAACTTTGATGCGCATCAGCATTCATATCTTTAGCCGCCTGAAACAATCCTAACTGAAACAGGTATTCTCCTGTTATCGCTTTTCTCTCCATTGCCAAAGTCTGGACATGCAATGCGGAATCCAGCTCCCCCATCTCAGCCAGTAGTTTAGCTTTGGTACCATAATAATCGGGGTTGAGACTGTCAATCGACAGTGCCCGGTCCAGAAGGCTGATACACTTCCGGGTGGAATCGACATCATAAGACGATTGCAGGATGGCTACCGCCTGTTGATAAAAACTGTCGGCACTGAGATTTACGGGATGGGGACGAATGTCCGGTTTCTGCCGTGAATGACAACCGACGGCTGTGCAGATTAGCAGCAAAACAAGTAATATGATATTCAGTTTCTTTGTTTTCATGTACATGATTCTCAATAGTCGGATAATATAAATAAAAAAAATGACTGACAGGGAGTTTTATAGGAAAATGTGTCTAATCTAATCTTATTTCCTCCCCGCCAGTCTTTCCATTAGTTTATCAGATGCCTAACTGCTCTTTGGCCCAGGCTTCATCATGCCTTACTCTGTAGAGATACATCTCAGCCATATTCCACCATGCTTTATTAGCGTTAGTATAGTCCAATGTGGCTTGATTACGGCGACCCGTAGGAGTAAATCGGATATAGTTGTAAGCTTGTTTACCATTCACATTGTTTTTAGCGGTAGCATGACCACCGTTTGATGTCGGTAAATTGAACTCTTCCGTACCCATGCTTTCAAAGTATTCACCGTTGGTACTTCCGTAAATAGTTGCGATCGTTACGTCGCCCCCATTATTTATGCCAGTCTGACGCGCATCATATTCAAAACGAAGCCCTTGCAACGGTTTGTTCAGTTTAATCTGCACGTAATGGGCTTCTGATACGACTGGATCTTGCCATCTGGAATGATAATAAGTTCCACCTTTGCCGTCAATCAAAGCAGGTAAGCCACCTCCATCACCGTCCTGTGTCGCATTAGCAGAAAGCATATCAACAGTGAGAATGACGCGTTCCAACTCGGAAGCTTCACCGGAAGTACCTGTAATGATTACAGGACTCTCAGTCTCCATTCCCGTAGGACCGTAGGTCTTGAAAGTAAAGGAATATTCACCAGCACACTGATAGGTATCATCTATGATAGCCGATGTTGTCTTGAATCCATCTATTTCTATCTCTTTATTTTCTTTTGTGACCTTATCATAATACGTGATTTTCACTTTACTATAATCCACATCTTCCGGTGCTTCCCATTGCAGAGTGATGTGTCCGGCTCCCGGTGTAGCGGTAGCATTCACCACATTTACAGGAGGAACGGGAACGAATCCTGCTTGTTTCACAGTAACTGTAAAGCTGTTTGGATCAACCGGATCTTTACTTGTGAACGTTATCGTTCCTTCACGGGGTTGTTCTACAACTGCGGTGTTAGGCTCTATGATGAAGCTTTCGGAAGCATCACGCAATGCTCCTCTGGTGAGCGGTGCAGTTGCAGGCTTAATCCATGTTTGAGCATTTTCGTCAATCACATATTCATATTCCGCACCCGCAGGACCGTTCACTTTGAAAGGAATCGTGATCGTTTCGCCCATTGCTTTCACTTCAAAGACCTTGTGTGCATCGTCAATGTCAACAATATATCCTCTCGGCTGCTGCTTGATAATGAACGTGCCGACACAGTTGTAATTCTGTGACGACTGAAGGGTGATTGTACAATACCTCACAATGGTATCAGTATTCTGATCCAAACTGAATACCAGATTTTTCTTGACGATATCTTCCGCTTTTACAGCTTTTTGTCCTTTCTTTGCTTTCAGCTCTTTCGGTTCGTTAAAGCGTACCCAGTTACAGGTATCCGGTACAGTGATGACATCCAGATTCAGATTGGTATTCACCTGGATAGAAAGTGAAGTCGCTTTAGCATCCACCGCCTTCATTCCATCATCCGTCAATCCGGGTATATCGATCACCGGTTCCAAGCCGAACTGTTTCACACTTATGGAATAACTCTGGTGACCGTATGCTATCGTAACTTCTGCTATACGCTGTTTATAGCCTTCATTCTGATCGGCAGAAACCGTGACTTTACCTTCCTGCTTTTGTAGTTTGCACCATTCGGCATTCGAACTTACCGTCCAGTTATCGAGCGCCACGTTGGTCTCCACTTCTATCTCATGTTCGCCGCCGGAAAGCGGAAAAACAACAGCCGCCTGGCTCTCGCTGGGAATGGTCAATGTCAGTACATTGAACTCAGTTTCATAATCAGGACCACAGGAAGAGAGAGCTACGAAAGTTCCCAGGATTCCTGTCAGTCCGATGATTAGTATATTTTTTTTCATATTATTAGATGCATTACAAGTTTTCTACTCTTGGATTGAATTGGTATCTCAGTTTGGCATTTACCTCCCTGTAGAGGTCGGTAGACTTCAAACGGTATTTGTAATGGAGGCGGAACTCCTTATAATAAGTGGAGCGTCCGTCGGGCGTCCGGATGACATTCAATAAATACGTATTGTCATATTCGCCGATGGGTGTGAGCTGCACTACGTCGATGCTTTGATACGGCAGGATAGTGAGTTCCTTTGCCAACGGATTCTCGGGCAACTGTGCTCCCATTTCCAGAATGATGCTCCCCTTATTGATGATATCCAGCGCAGTGGTATAGTCAGTGAAATTTTCATCACCGGCCATCAAACGTACAGAGTTCTCAGAGATAGGAAATACACGGTTGGAATTGGTCGGACGGCGAACTTCACTATACCCATCCGGATTCGGGATAATGACCGTACTACTGGTGTAATTGTAGTAAGTTGCCGTCTGCGTGGACGCATAGTAATTCTCCTTGTGGATACGAAGCAGCACGTGCCTCTTTTTCGGATTACAGTCCGGTGTTCTCAATGAATCTATCTTATATTCGAGAAAATAGATGGAGTCGGGTGAAATCTTTTCCAGATTTTTCAGATACACCGGAAACATAGCCTTGGAAGAGCCGGCGGAAATGTTCATTTCCATCGTTGGAAATTCATAGCATTCTTCCGGCAAGTACTTTGCAAAACGGGCTTTATTGATATCAAAATTGGATTTGTTGTAAGCCCTCAACAGTGTATCGGAATGTTGCAGCACCACTGTTACCGGTTCGTCGGTAGCCTGCGATCCACTCAACGAAGCTACCACGAAAAGGGTATCTCCTCCCTGCTGCAACTCAGCTACCTGGCGATCATATACCAAGTTGGAATTACTGAGTAAATTTACTTCTTTGCGGAACTGTTCCTGATCGAAATCATACTTATCGCAACCACTTATCATAACCAAAGCAGAGCAAAGAATTATAGTTAATATCTTTTTCATATTATCTTTCTGTTATTCTTGTTTTTCATTATCTGTCCCATCCCGGATTCTGGTCCATGGAAGGTACTTTCAGTAATTCAGAGTGACTGATCGGCATAAATACCATTTTGGGCAGTGCGACGCGATCGCGGATATTCTGTTGGTCAATGGTCACGATGTTCCAGAATCCCGGATTGCCGGCGACGTCCGTACGGTCTTTTTGTACATCCAATCCCTGCCAGTTAGACGTATTGGCATCCTCGGTAAGGTAAGTACCCCATCTACGGGTATCGAAATAGCGGTAGCCTTCGTTGAAAAGTTCCACTTGTCGTTCATTACGGATGATCTGCTCAAATCTCTCCACCTCGTTGAAGTCACCCAAAGCCGGACCGGGTAATCCGACACGATAGCGGATCATATTGAAGTATTTAGCCATTTCCTGAATATCACGGCTGACAGTCACTTCGACATCCGTACCTGTCATATCAGGAGTAGTAACAGTGACCGTACCCGTCACCCGGTTCAACGCTTCTACATATTCAAGAAGTACTTCGGCATAACGGATGATGGCAAACGGTTTAGGCTGAGTAACAAATGCGCCTTTCACACTTCCTTTTCCGCTCGACCATGAATCGTCAGGATGGACAAACTTGACGGGAGTGTAGCCGCTGATATTGTAATCATTGACGTTATTTCCCGCACCGGCCAACCCGGCTTGCGTATCATCATGAGAATACCAGAACTGCTGGTTGACATAGGTTGCGTCGGAAGAAGCGGAACTCATAGTCCACAAGCGTCCGGGAAATCCGATGGAAGCATAGAAACGTGCCGAACGGTTGTCATACATCTTCGGAACATCACCTCTCAACTGATAGTTTCCCAGCACTTTATTCGTACCTATTGTCTGACTGAGATCCGCTACATACGGATAGTCTGCCGATGCATTGTGGATGTCTCTGCCATCCATCATCAGGAAGCAATCGACCACTCTCTGAGGTACGGACATGCCGCCCCAGCCTCCGAATTTAACAGGGAACGAGTGGTGCGTGTAATTAGTCACATTTTGGGATGCCATTGCCCAGATAAACTCTTTATTGGTTTGAATAATACCTTCACCGTTGAACATATCGGCAAAAGAATGGTAAGGGTCGATACCACCCGCACCATCGGGGAAAGGAGCCGTAGGAACATTATCTGCCAACGGATAAGGGTATTGATTGTCCGGTGCCACTGTGAACAGTGAATAGTATTCCATATTGATCACTTGCTTTGCGGCAGCGGCTGCTACCGCCCAACGGTCGGGATCATAAGTCTGGTTTACGTAATCGGCACCGTCGCTTTTGCGCTTCCAATTGCTAAAGCACAAGCGGGCGGCATCACCGCCATTGAACAACGGAGAAGCTTGGAACAGGCGCAGACGGGCAATCAACGCTAAAGCTGCCCCCTTGGTAGGACGGTCGGAATAGCTGATACTCTGCTCGGTCGGTCCATAAATACCTTGTGTGGCAAGCTTGAATTCATTGCAAATATAATCCACCGATTCATCGTATGTAGACCGTTCCCTGTCATAGTATTCCGCAGATTCGGAAGTACCTAGTACTTCGTCTCCGACAATGAGCAACGGACCGTAGTTCATCAGTAAATGGTAGTAGGCATAACCGCGCATAAAGTGTACGTATCCGATGTAACGTCTTCTGTCGGCTTCTGTCATATCAGACACTTTATCGATATTTTCCAGCATCCGGTTACATCTTGCCACTACTACATACATGCTATACCATATATCCTGCCGCAGGTTTCTTCCGTTGACAGTACCAACACTGAATTGCGCTCCCCAAAACTCGTTGGTCTGCCATCTGACGGCAATCTCGTCCGAGGCAGTTTCTCCCGGATTCCATGAGTTTCCCCAAATGGCACCCGCGTCGGGAAAACGGGTCGGGGTGTTCCAAAGGTATCCTTCGGCATTTTTCATGCTGTGGAAAATGGAATCTTCCTTGAATGTAGCCTGAAAATAATTGTCTACATCCAGAAAATTGCAGGAACTGAGCAGCAAAGAACTGCCGATCACGGCTCCCAAAAGTATTTTAATTCGATTTTTCATAAATTTTTCAATGTTATGTGATTAGAATCTTAAGTATACCTGGAATGAATAGGTAGCAGGTATCGGATAGACAGCACCATTTGCCGATGCTTGTTCGGGATCGAAATATTTCACATTGTCGAAAGTGCACAGGTTATTCGCCACAAATTCCAGATCGACGGAAGACAATCCTACCGCTTTAATCCATGGCAGATGTTTCAGGCTGTATCGCAAGCTAACTTCCTGAAGGCGCAGGAAAGAACCGTTCCGCCTCCAGAAGGAGGACAATTGAGAATTGTTCTTATTACCTCCGTAAGAGAGACGTGGAAATTCAGCATTCGGATTTTCCGTTTCAGTAGTTCCCGAATACCATGCGGGCGTCCATCTGTTCTTGGGATTGTTGGCTAGTTTGATCACATTTCCCAAGTCTCCATTATAGAACGGAATCCATCCGTTGTCGTTTCCAAGCCCTGCACGATAGTAGTCTACCTTGGCGGAACCTTTGAACAAGACACTAACAGTCAGATCTTTCCACTGGAAGTCACCACCGAATCCATACATCACTCTTGGTAACTGGTTGGAATAAGACAATGGCACCTTATCGTCTTCATTGATAATACCATCGCCGTTGACATCGCGATATTTGATGTCGCCCGGGCGTATCTTTCCGAATCCGCTTTGATCGGGGCTGGTATTGATCTCATCTTTGCTGGCGAATAGTCCCTCGGAGATATATCCGCGTAAGATGTTAAAGGGTCTGCCGGTCACACTGAGATAGTCGTAAGGTAATTTATTCTCTTCAAAATAGTCGATGATATTTTGTGAGAATGTATAATTGGCACGAACCGTAAAACTCATATCCTTATTAATAGTATGGAAAAACTCAATATTTCCGTCCGATCCTACACTGTGCATACGTCCGACATTCGACTTCGGATAAGTCACCATACCTACGTAAGAAGGTAACGTCACACGGTCCTGGAAGATGTGGTCACGAGTATCCCGGAATATGTCGACTGTCAGGGACAACTTGTCGTGAAAGAACTTGGCATCGATACCAAGATTCGCCTTCTTTGCTACTTCCCATTTCAAATTGTCGGCTCCGGTATGGGTTTCTGTGATACCCGCATAACGATATCCCCAAGCAGATCCGGCATGATTGTCTATCAGGGTCAGGTAAGGGAAGCGTCCCTGGCCGGTATAATCGTTGGTAGAAACAATCTGGTCGTTACCTACGATACCGTAAGAGCCGCGAATTTTGAGGAACGTAAACCAAGGTAGTTTCTCTGTCCACCATGCATAAGAGGAAGGAACCCATCCTGCGGCAATGGAAGGAAAGAAACCGAACTGTTCTCCTTTTTTGAACTGTGCAGAACCTGTATAACCGAAATTCGCATCGATGAAATAACGGTTTTTATAGTCATAGGAGATACGTCCGGAAAGGTTCTGATGGCGTTTGGGGATGCTGGCGATACCTAAATCATCATATTTGCCCCATAGAGAGTTTTTCTCATCTTTCATATAGTATTCGAGCAACGCGCCAAAGGTATGGTCTCCGAACGACCGGTTCCAGTTGGCTTTCGCCTCCATATAGTATTGCCTGTAAGAGTTTTCGCCACTTCCGTATGCCATACTTGATTGTGCTGAGCGCAGCGCTTTAATCAAGACTCCCTGTGCGGTTCGTCCGGTAGCACGGTAGAGGTCGGGCCAAATCCTGCGGTATTCGCTGAAGTAGCCGATATGTTCCGTCATCGCTTGTACCGACATCGTCAGTCCTTTCAGAAATCCTCCGAATTCTTGCGTCAGCTTCAGCGTCAGCATGTTTCGGTTGTCCTCGCTTTGCATGTATCCGGTATTATTCAGCATAACATATGGAGAAGCCAATTCACGTGATCCGCCATATACGGGCAGCGTGCCGTCAGAGTAAGTGACCGGAAACAGAAGGGGGGTCAACTGCTGGACGGCTGACCATACCAGATCTGTGTTCCCTCCGCCCGGACTGACATAAGAATTGACATATCCATCTACACCGAAGTATAGCTGGGTCGTCTTGGTCAAATTCATATCGATATTGGCACGATAATTCAGCTTGTTTACGCTCAATGGCTTTTTAAACAGATTTTCCTCTTGGCGATAGGCGGCTCCTTCATCCTGATACCCCAGCGACAAGAAGTATCTGGCAACGTCACCTCCTCCTTTAGCACTGACATAGTAGTTCTGCTGAATAGAATTCCTTTTCATGATTTCATCTATCCAGTTTACATCCGGATAAAGATCCGGGTCCAGCCTGTTTTTGATCAGATCCAGTTCAAGACGGGTGTACAGATCGTCTTCCCCAGACATCGCTCTGGCTTCATTGGCAAGGAGTGCGTAATCATATGCTCCCAGGTATTCGGGCAGACGTTTGATATGTGATATTTTCATCGTAGCACGTCCGGTCACCTCTAATTTTCCACTGGTACCACGTTTGGTAGTCACCAATACCACGCCATTTGCTCCGCGTGTTCCGTAGACAGCCGTTGCTGCGGCATCTTTCAGGATACTGAACGATTCAACGTCGTCGGTATCAATATCTTCCAATCTTCCTTCGAGACCATCGATCAGTACTAAGGCTCCACTGCTGGCTCCGAAAGTACTGATACCGCGAATCCAGAAGTTGGAGATATTTTTGCCCGGTTCACCCGAACTCTGCATAGTGATAACACCTGCCATTCGACCTCCGATCATATTATTGAGGGAAGTGGCGGGAGTTTTTAGCTGCGCAACGTCAATGGTGGTGATGGCACCTACCACAGATACTTTTTTCTGGGAACTCATACCCGTTACCACTACTTCGTCAATCTTAGTCTCGTCTTCTTTCATGACGATCTTAAGCTTTTCTTCGTTTTTGGTAATCAGCATCTCGACATTCTTCATACCCACTGACTGGAATATCAGTGTAGCGTTTTTCGTTACTTTTATCTTGAACTTTCCGTCCAGATCCGCTACTACGCCGACTCCCGGTTCGTTCTTTACATAAACAGCCGTACCTACCAATGGCTCGCCGGTTGCATCCACAATCACGCCTGCCACTGTAAACTGTGTACTCGTTTCGTTCTGACTGTAGCCTGCCAATGGAATCAATGTCATAAGCAGTACAATCAATAAAAGATTTTTTTTCATATATGTATTATCAAAGGTTATTGTATAGACAATTTACGAATCACTTTATTTCCGGTATCTGCGACATATACAATTTGTCCGTCGGCACTAACAGCTACACCGAACGGATGATTGAACAACGCGATATCCGGACCGCCGTCTTTATAGCCCTTCATGCCCGGAAGTCCGATAGGAGTAGTTACCATAGCTCTATCCAAGGGCAATTTGGTATCGATTACTCGTATACAATTGTTACCACAATCAGCGATATACAATTTACCGTCTTCGGTAAAGCAGATTTGATGGGGATTATCAAACTTGGCATTCCTCAGCAAACCGTCTTCCCATCCTGCTCCTGCTACCTGTCCTTCCAATATGGCCTTTCCGGCATAACCTTCACCGGGATAGGTGTTTTTGTCTTTACCTTCCAGATTTCCCACATCCACTCGCCATATCTGATTTCCTTCTGCCATCGCGACATAAAGCATATTTTCCTGTCCTTTGACAGGGCTGAAAGCAAGGTATGAGTCACATGCATCAGGTCTGGTAGAAGTTCCGACTTTCTTGAGTAGGAGTTCACAAGTACGGGTGTTCGGTTTTATCCGCACCAGTTGTCCCTTAACCATCACTGTATAAATGTAATGATCCAGCTTATTCACTACAAAGCAGTGCTTATAGTTACCATCGGCAACGTCTTTAGTTTCATCATTCAGCAGCACCGTCAGGCGGCGCGGCGCATAGCTCACGCTTTTGGCCAAAGAATAATATCCCATACCGCCATCTTCAGGAGCGTACATCGTACCATCCAGGTCCGAAAAAGCAGGAGCATTCAGGATGGCTGACGTACCATACTGAAGTACCAGCACAGAATTACTCTTAATGGAAGCCATGACAATATTTCCGTTAGACTGCGCTCCTTTATCATTTTGACAGGTTACAGATGGATAATTGTTTCCTCCGTGCCATACGTGGCGTTCGGTGATAAAGATATTATCCTCGTCATCCAGACTAATGTAGTTGGGCGCCGACAATGTAGAAGTAGCGATGTCTCCTCCTACCGTAGGCTGGTTAGCGTCCGGCGAAGCTTGTCCTACAACGGTAGTCACGCTCGTCTGCGTCTTGTAGATAAATTGCCTTCCGGCTTGTCCTTCATATTCTGTTCCGTCGGGCATTGTTCGGGCAACAAGAAGATTCATTTCTTTCTTGTACGTCAGTCCCGAAGGAACATACAAGTAGATTTTGTTACCATTTGAACTCACCAAGCCCGCCTGGTGCTTTATCCCATCCGCATCTTCGAAATAAACTTTCAGATTGGTAGTGTCTGATCCGAAGTTGCTGCCTTCGACGATCATAGGGGTAGCGATCCCACCGGAATCCGGATAAAATCCGGTCACCTCAATAGGTTGATCCGGATTGAATACTGCACTTCCTATATTCTTACTATCCGAACATGAAGTCAGATAGACAAATACGGCGACAAAAAATGTCAAAAAAATAGTTCTTTTTTGCATTGTTTTTCTGTGATTAAAGGTTAATAATTAGTTGGGTTAATATGGATAAGTAGAAAACTTACTATTCTATATCTAGGCATTATGATAATGTGGTAGAAATAAGATGTGCATTTTTACTCTAATACGTTTGTTTTTGGGTGTGTATGCTTTATCTTAATATTTAGTAAGTTTAGGAATATATATAGTTGTGTTTGACTGTTATCATTCATTTGTTTTTCTTGGGGGTATTGAAATTTTTAATGAATTCAATCTCTCTTCAGCACTGTTCTGATCTATGCTGAAGAAACGATAATAAAAATTTAATCACTGCCCGGAGGCGGCCTACAATTTCGCATTATCATAAATAATTATTAAGAAATATAGTCGTAATTGACCGATTAGAATAAGTCGCTCTAGAACTTGGTAACCAAAACAATAAAATCATGATAATCAATAATATACATCAATAAAAAGATTATATCTATCTTATTACAATCTGAGTAGTAGAATGAAAAATCAAAAAAAATACCGTTTGCCGATAATTAAAATAAAAAAAACATGGCGTTTACCAATTTTATTAATAACTTTACACCGTCTTAAGTGGCACACAAACTTAATAACCTTTGAATAGCCTATGAAAACAGGAAAAAATACACTTATTGGTATAAAATTACCAAGTTCTAGAGCAACTTATCCCAATCTGTTAAATATAAAAATGAATCATAACAGCCAAGCACAACTATATATATTCCTAAACTTACTAAATAAAAAAGGTAGTAGATCCCCAAAAGAATAAATGCATAAGAAATAAAATGCACACCTTAATTTCTACCATATATAATAATATTTTCTCCTTCACCAACAATCTCTGGCGAATAGGCCGTAATAAGAAGTAAAGGGTATATTACATAAAAAAAATTCCAGTAACTTGCGATACTGGAATTTTATATAAATCAAGAAAATCTCTTATTCCCACTCAATAGTTGCAGGTGGCTTAGAACTGATATCATAGGTTACGCGGTTTACACCTTTCACCTTATTAATAATATCATTCGAAATCTTACCCAGGAATTCATATGGCAAATGCGCCCAGTCGGCAGTCATGGCATCAGTAGAAGTCACGGCACGCAATGCTACCGCTCTTTCATAAGTACGTTCATCTCCCATGACACCTACAGACTGTACCGGCAGTAAGATAACGCCTGCCTGCCATACTTGATCATACAATCCCCAGTCGCGCAATCCCTGAATGTAAATATCATCAGCATCTTGCAGGATACGCACTTTCTCACGGGTGATGTCTCCAAGAATACGTACAGCCAAACCCGGGCCAGGGAATGGATGACGAGTAATCAGATGTTCCGGCATACCCAACTCGCGACCTACACGACGAACTTCATCCTTAAACAACAGACGAAGCGGCTCGCACAACTTCAAGTGCATTTTTTCGGGCAGACCACCTACGTTATGATGACTCTTGATCACTGTACCTGTTATAGACAATGATTCGATGCAGTCTGGATAAATAGTGCCCTGAGCCAGCCATTTCACATCTTTTATTTTGTGAGCTTCCACATCGAATACATCGATAAAGCCCTTACCGATAATCTTACGTTTACGCTCCGGTTCCGTCACACCTGCAAGCTCTGCAAAGAACTTTTCGCTGGCATCCACGCCAATTACATTCAGCCCGAGGCATTCGTAATCGTTCATCACATTCTTGAACTCATTCTTACGGAGCATACCGTGGTCTACGAAGATACAAGTCAGATTCTTACCGATAGCTCTATTCAGCAAAACAGCAGCAACCGATGAATCTACACCACCGCTCAATCCCAGCACCACTTTATCATCACCTAACTGAGCTTTCAACTCAGCAACCGTACTCTCGATGAAAGAAGCCGGTGACCAGTCTTGCTTGCATCCGCAAACATCAACTACGAAATTCCTCAATATCTGCGTCCCGTCTTCGCTATGGAACACTTCCGGATGGAACTGAACGCCCCATACCTTCTCACCCTCAACCTGATAAGCAGCGATATCCACTTTATCAGTTGAAGCAATCTTCTTAAAATTATCAGGGATAGCAGTGATTGTATCACCATGACTCATCCATACCTGCGTATTCTCACGAACTCCTTTAAACAGCACATTATCCTTGCAGAAAGAAGTCAGATGTGCACGGCCATATTCACGTGTACCGGCCGGTTCTACTTTTCCATTGTTAGTATACGCCATAAACTGTGCACCATAGCAGATACCCAAAATAGGATATTTACCACGAATCTCACTCAAGTCTACTTTGAAGGCATCTTTATCATAAACCGAAAAAGGACTTCCGGAAAGGATGACTCCTTTAATTGTCGGATCTTCTTTAGGAAACTTGTTATAAGGAACAATTTCGCAATACGTGTCCAGTTCGCGTACGCGACGACCAATCAGCTGTGTTGTCTGCGAACCGAAATCAAGAATTATTATTTTCTCCTGCATATCAATGGTTGGATTTTGAATAAATGATTTGCAAAAGTAGAAAAAAGTAGGCAAAAAGATAGAAGAATAAACAGAAAAATCGAAATTTACGAGAGAAATATATCATCGGACAACATAAAATCCGAAAAGGGAAACGATGTCAGAGAGACTTATATATAATAAATAGGAGACTCAAAACAGAATCTCCTATTCATTATACAAGTACTTATTTCTTCTCTTTCAGCAAGTCACGAATCTCAGTCAGCAACACCTCTTCTTTAGTAGGAGCAGGTGGTGCAGGAGGAGCAGCCGGGGCTTCCTCTGCCGCCTTCTTCGTGGTCAGTTTAGTGATCAGACGTATAAATAGGAATATAGCAAAAGCTATAATCAGAAAGTCAAAAGTTGCTTGCAGAAATTGTCCATAATCCAGAGATACGGCAGGAGCAATCTCCTTACCGTCTGCTCCAACTTCAGCCGCTTTCATTACCCATTTCAGATCTGTAAAGTTCACACCACCAACCAATAAGCCTATTGGGGGCATAATAACATTCGCCACCAGTGACGATACGATCTTCCCAAACGCGCCGCCGATAACTACACCGACAGCCATGTCAATGACGTTCCCTTTCATGGCAAACGCCTTAAAGTCTTGTAAAAATGTGCTCTTTCCCATCTTTTTTCAATATTTAATGTGAATTTAATATGCGAATATAAAAACATTTTTGTAATTTTGCACCGCATTTGAAAATAAAACAAATGCGCGAGCTGAGAGATATTTGAACAAATATTATAAAACCCTTAAAAGTTTAAACAAAATGATTAAAGTAGGTATTAATGGATTCGGACGTATCGGACGTTTCGTTTTCCGCGCTGCAATGAAAAGAAACGATATTCAAATCGTAGGTATCAACGACCTTTGCCCGGTAGACTACTTGGCTTACATGCTGAAGTATGACACAATGCACGGTCAATTCGACGGTACTATCGAAGCAGATGTTGAAAACAGCAAATTGATCGTTAACGGTCAGGCTATCCGCATCACTGCAGAAAGAAACCCGGCTGACTTGAAATGGGATGCTGTAGGTGCTGAATACGTTGTTGAATCTACAGGTTTGTTCTTGAGCAAAGACAAAGCTCAGGCTCATATCGAAGCTGGTGCAAAATATGTTGTAATGTCAGCTCCTTCTAAAGATGACACTCCGATGTTCGTTTGCGGTGTAAACGAAAAAACATACGTGAAAGGTACTCAGTTCGTTTCTAACGCTTCTTGTACTACTAACTGTCTGGCTCCTATCGCTAAAGTATTGAACGACAAGTTCGGTATCCTTGACGGTTTGATGACTACAGTTCACTCTACAACTGCTACTCAGAAAACAGTTGACGGTCCTTCTATGAAAGACTGGAGAGGTGGTCGTGCTGCTTCTGGCAACATCATCCCTTCTTCTACTGGTGCTGCTAAAGCTGTAGGTAAAGTAATCCCGGCTTTGAACGGTAAATTGACTGGTATGTCTATGCGCGTTCCTACTTTGGACGTTTCTGTAGTTGACTTGACTGTTAACTTGGCTAAACCGGCTACTTACGCTGAAATCTGCGCTGCTATGAAAGAAGCTTCTGAAGGCGAATTGAAGGGTATCCTGGGTTACACTGAAGATGCAGTAGTTTCTTCTGACTTCTTGGGTGACGCTCGTACTTCTATCTTCGATGCTAAAGCTGGTATCGCTTTGACTGACACTTTCGTAAAAGTTGTATCTTGGTATGACAACGAAATCGGTTACTCTAACAAAGTTCTTGACTTGATCGCTCACATGGCATCAGTTAACGCTTAATTAGAAATCTAAACATATAGGAAACCGCTGCGGAAAACCGTAGCGGTTTTTTTGTCTTCATTTTATATATTGTTAAAAAGCAAGGTATTATCCGTGGTATAACCTACAATTTTAGTAGTTTTGTACTTCTATGAAGAGAATTATGAAGAGATTATTAATAACATTGATACTAGTTTACACCATGAACAATATACTGAACGCTCAGAATCCTTTCTTCGGTCAGTATCAGACACCGCATGGGACTGTGCCCTTTGACCGGATCAAGACAGAGCATTATGAGCCTGCCATCCTCGAAGGAATCAAACAACAGAATGCGGAACTTGATGCGATCATACAAAACCCGGAGAAGGCGACATTTACAAATACAATAGAAGCCTACGAACAATCCGGAAGGCTGCTGGACAAAGTAACTGCCGTATTCGGCAATATGCTTAGTGCTGAAACCAATGACGACTTACAGGCATTGGCTCAGAAAATCATGCCACTACTCAGCGAACACAGCAACAACATCACACTGAATGAGAAGTTGTTTGCCCGCGTGAAAGAAGTGTACGGACAAAAACAATCTCTGCAACTGACCCAGGAACAGAATCGCCTGCTAGACGATATATACGACAGTTTTGTACGCCACGGTGCCAACCTCGAAGGAGAAGCCCGTGAACAATACCGACAACTGACCAACGAACTGAGCAAACTGACACTCGACTTCAGCGAAAACAACCTGAAGGAGACAAACAGGTATCAAATGCTTCTGACAGACAAAGCCAGCATTGCCGGACTGCCGGAAATCATCGTAGAAGCTGCTGCCGAAACAGCCAGAAGTGAGGATAAAGAAGGATGGGCTTTCACCCTGCACGCTCCAAGTTATGTGCCTTTCATGACTTATGCCGACAACCGCGAGTTGCGCCATAAGCTCTACATCGCATATAATACAAAGTGTACACACGATAACGAATTCAACAATATCGAAATCGTAAAGAAGCTGGTTAATACACGCATGAAAATAGCCCAGCTACTAGGATATAAAGATTATGCGGAATATACCCTCAAAAAACGAATGGCTGAAAACAGCGATGCCGTATATAAGCTGCTCAACCAACTATTGGAAGCCTACACTCCCACCGCACAGAAAGAATATCTCGAAGTACAGGAACTGGCACGTGAGGAACAAGGTGATGACTTCATTGTCATGCCCTGGGACTGGAGCTACTATTCCAATAAGCTGAAAAACAAGAAATTCAATATCAATGAAGAAATGCTCCGTCCTTACTTCGAACTGGAACAAGTAAAAAAAGGAGTATTCGGACTGGCAGAAAGACTCTACGGAATCACTTTCCGGAAAAATACGGAAATCCCGGTTTATCACAAAGATGTTGAAGCCTACGAGGTATTCGACAAAGACGGTAAGTTCCTGTCCGTACTGTACACTGACTTCCATCCCCGTCCCGGAAAACGCGCCGGAGCCTGGATGACCAGCTACAAGGAACAATGGATAGATCCCGTAACCGGTGAAGACAGCCGACCGCATATATCTGTAGTGATGAACTTCACCAAGCCAACCGAAAGCAAACCTGCTTTGCTGACTTTCAACGAAGTGGAGACATTCCTGCATGAGTTCGGGCACAGCCTGCATGGCATGTTTGCCAACTCAACCTATCAGAGCCTAAGCGGAACAAACGTATATTGGGACTTTGTGGAACTTCCTTCACAGATCATGGAAAACTTTGCCATCGAGAAAGAATTTCTTAATACCTTTGCCCGTCATTATGAAACCGGAGAAGTGCTTCCGGACGAACTGATACAGAGACTCGTGGATGCTTCGAATTTCAATGCAGCCTATGCCTGCCTGAGACAAGTGAGCTTCGGGCTGCTCGATATGGCATGGTACACCCGCAACACTCCTTTCGAGGGCGATGTAAAAGCCTATGAACAGGAAGCCTGGAAAGACGCACAAGTATTGCCGATAGTCAAAGAAGCCTGCATGAGTACACAATTCTCCCATATCTTTGCCGGAGGATATTCCGCAGGATATTACAGTTATAAATGGGCAGAAGTGCTGGATGCGGATGCATTCTCACTGTTCAAACAGCAAGGAATCTTCAACCGTGAAGTAGCAGATTCGTTCCGCAACAATATCCTGTCGAAAGGAGGTACAGAACACCCGATGTTGCTCTACAAGCGCTTCCGCGGGCAGGAGCCTACCATTGACGCATTGCTGATCCGAAACGGCATAAAGAAACAATACAATTAAAAAAGGAGAGAATTGGACATGAAGAAGAGATTGATACTTAAAGTATTAGGATTGCTGTTATTGCTTCCGATGTTTTCCGGATGTAATGATACGGATGATGTAGCCGGCATCTTCACCGGCAAGACATGGAAACTGACTTATATCACAGTCAAAGATAGCCATCAAATGTTTAATTTTTGGGGAAACGACAACAAAGCCCGCGAACAAAGCATGAAATTGCTTGACGAAACAGGTAGGTATGTAATTACCTTTAATGGAATGGAAGAAAGCAATATCATCATCGGGACCTTAAGTGGCACAGTGATAACCTCTACTTTCACTGGATCATGGTCCGCCAATGGAAAGGACAACCAATTCAATGCATCTATCCAAGGAGGTAATGAATCATCAGATATATTAGCAAAGAATTTCATAGAAGGGCTGAACAACGCAACCTCTTACGGAGGAGATGAGCGAAATCTATACCTTTACTATAAACCTTCCGGTAGCCAGCAGACACTTTCTTTAGTTTTTCACGTTGTAAAATAAAAGACACTCTCATGGACACGGAAAAGAAACAATTGGAACTGGACAAACGTTACATACGTATGGCAAGCATTTGGGCGGAAAACTCTTATTGCCAGCGCCGTAAGGTAGGAGCGTTGATCGTCAAAGACAAAATGATTATCTCCGACGGATACAATGGTACTCCTTCGGGCTTCGAAAACGTATGCGAGGACGAGAATAACCTGACAAAACCTTATGTTCTCCATGCGGAAGCAAACGCTATCACCAAGATAGCACGCTCGAACAACAGCAGCGACGGTGCCACGATGTACGTCACCGCCTCACCTTGTATCGAATGTGCAAAGTTAATCATACAGGCAGGAATCAAACGGGTAGTCTACTCCGAACATTACCGCCTCGAAGATGGAATAGAACTATTAAAACGGGCAGGAATCGAAGTTATCTATACAGAAATGAACGAAGATTCTTCTCCAAACAAATAATAAAACGAACGTTTTAAAAAAAAGGAATAGACATGAGTACAAGAAACTCTTCACGTTTTACGCCTATCATCATAGCTATCAGCGTGGTGGCCGGTATTCTTATCGGTACATTTTATGCCAAGCACTTCGCCGGCAACCGTCTGGGTATCATCAACGGTTCTTCCAACAAGCTGAATGCGCTGTTGAGAATCGTAGATGATCAATATGTAGACACCGTAAACATGACCGACCTCGTGGAGAAGGCTATGCCACAGATCCTGGCAGAACTGGACCCGCACTCCACTTACATCCCTGCACAGAATCTCGAAGAAGTCAATTCGGAACTGGAAGGCAGTTTCAGCGGAATCGGTATCCAGTTTACGATACAGAATGATACGATTCATGTGAATGCCGTTATCCAGGGAGGCCCATCTGAAAAAGTGGGACTCATGGCGGGCGACCGCATCGTTAATGTAGACGACAGTTTATTTGTAGGCAAAAAGCTGAACAACGAACTAGCCATGCGCACACTGAAAGGTCCTAAGGGATCGCAGGTGAAACTGGGTGTCAAACGCGTAGGAGAACCGAAATTGCTGGACTTTACCATCACCCGCGGAGACATTCCTCAAAATACAGTAGACGCTGCCTATATGCTGAACGATGATATCGGTTATGTAAAAGTCAGCAAATTCGGACGGACAAGCCACGTAGAATTGCTTAACGCCTTGGCTCAGCTCAATCATAAGAAATGTAAAGGACTGATTATTGACCTTCGCGGCAATACAGGAGGATACATGGAAGCTGCCATCCGCATGGTGAATGAATTCCTGCCCGAAGGTAAACTGATTGTATATACACAAGGACGTAAATATCCCCGTGCGGAAGAATTTGCCAACGGTACGGGCAGTTGCCAGAAAATGCCACTCGTTGTATTGATTGACGAGGGTTCTGCTTCTGCCAGCGAAATCTTTACCGGAGCAATTCAGGATAATGATCGCGGTACAGTGGTAGGACGCCGTTCCTTCGGAAAAGGACTGGTACAACAACCGATTGACTTCAGCGACGGCTCTGCTATCCGCCTGACTATCGCCCGCTATTATACTCCTTCAGGGCGTTGCATCCAACGTCCTTACGAAAGTGGTAAAGACAAGAATTATGAACTAGACATATACAACCGCTACGAACACGGTGAGTTCTTCTCACGCGACAGCATCAAGCTGAACGAAAACGAACGCTATCTCACCAGCCTGGGACGCACTGTTTATGGTGGTGGCGGTATCATGCCGGACGTATTTGTACCACAAGATACTACCGGAGTCACTTCTTATCTCTCATCAGTAATCAACCGCGGACTAACTCTTCAGTTTACTTTCCAGTACACGGACAATAACCGGAAGAAACTGAGCCAGTATGAAACGGAAGAAGACCTGCTGAATTATCTTCGTCACCAAGGTTTGGTAGAGCAGTTCATCCGCTTTGCCGACTCGAAAGGTGTAAAGAGAAGGAATATTCTGATCCAGAAATCGTATAAACGACTGGAAGCGAATATATACGGCAACATTATCTATAATATGCTGGGACTGGAAGCTTATCTGAAATACTTCAATAAATCGGATGCTACAGTACAACAAGGTATAGAACTGCTCGAAAAGGGAGAAGCTTTCCCAAAAGCACCCGCCGAGACAGAAGAGGAAGTGACGAAAGATAATAAAGATGGAAAGAAAAAAAGAACTGCGCAAGCTTATGGCATCACTGAAGATCCGACACGCATCTTCGACTTTGCAGAAGCTTCAATCAGCTAAAATACTTGCCGCCCTCGAAGTCCACCCGGCTTTCAGGGCGGCAACTACTGTATTGCTCTACCATTCGCTCAAAGATGAAGTAGACACGCATGCGTTTATCCGGAAATGGAGCAATGAGAAACGGATATTGCTTCCGGTAGTTGTCGGTGATGAATTGGAATTACGCCTCTATACCGGTCCCGAGGATATGGCAACCGGCACTTACGGTATTGAAGAGCCTGTTGGAGAAACATTTACGGACTATGCAGACATAGACTTTATTGCCGTTCCCGGTGTAGCTTTCGACCGGAAAGGAAACCGGCTGGGGAGGGGAAAAGGCTATTATGACCGTTTGCTGCCACGTATCCCCGCAGCTTATAAAGCAGGCATCTGCTTCCCATTTCAAATAGTAGAAGAAGTTCCGGCAGAAGCATTCGACATCTGCATGGACATAATTATAACAAGTAATGAGGACGAATTATCACACCCACACCACCCGCTGCCTCCATGCGACAGGGAGTGACGAAGAATTTGTTTTAAGTGCCATCAAAGGCGGCTATCAGGAACTTGGTTTCTCTGACCACACTCCATGGAAATACCATACCGATTATGTATCCGACATCCGGATGATTCCCGAAGAACTGCCGGAGTATGTAGAAAGCCTCCGCTCGCTACAAAAGAAATATAAAGATCAGATCAGCATTAAAATCGGCTTGGAATGTGAATATTTTCCGGAGTATATTCCCTGGCTGAAAGGAGTTATCAAGGAGTATCAGCTGGATTACATCATCTTCGGCAACCACCATTTCCATACAGATGAGAAGTTTCCTTATTTCGGGCGAAATACCCATACGTTAGATATGCTTGAACTTTATGAAGAGAGTGCGATTGAAGGTATGGAAAGCGGTTTGTTTGCCTATCTGGCACATCCCGACCTGTTCATGCGTTCATATCCTGAATTTGACCGTCATTGTAAACTTGTCAGCAGACATATCTGCCGAACGGCCGCCCGCCTGAACCTGCCCCTGGAATATAATATAGGCTACGAAGATTACAACGACGAACATGGAATAACAACCATTCCCCACCCTGATTTTTGGGAAATAGCAGCGCACGAAGGCTGCACTGCCATTATCGGAGTGGATGCCCACAACAACCAATATCTGGAAACTCCGTTCTACTATGACCGGGCAAATGAGACGCTCCAAAAGCTGGGGATGAAAGTGACAGACAGAATTCCTTTCCTCAACGAAAAATAATGTTTGTGATAACCGTAGCCCCTACTCTCTGATTCAGAGTACGCACCAAAAGTTCCCGTCCCATCATCAGTTCCTGACGAAGGGCGGCGGAAGTGAGATGTACATACAGCGTCTGGTTACGGATATAGAGATTACTGGTATAGCTTGCCGCCGGTCCCAACACCTGCGGCCAGGCATCCAGCAACCGCTGCTCATTGAGAGGAGACTCCAGACTCTCCTGACGCAGGTATTGCTGAATCAGTTTTCCTATCTGCTCGGCATCGTTACGTTTCATTGTTCAGCTCCCATTTCATTAATTACACCCTGATCTACGCGAAATACTTTATAATCGCTGCCTACCTTCTGCAGAATACGATCCAGATGTTCACGGTTAGTATCCGTAATAAATATCTGTCCGAAGTTATCACCAGCCACCAGCTTGACAATCTGCTCTACCCGCGAAGCATCCAGTTTATCAAAAATATCATCCAACAGCAATAAAGGGACGGTCTGCCCCGTACGTTTCAAGAAGTCGAACTGTGCCAGCTTCAACGCTACCAGATACGTTTTATTCTGTCCCTGCGAACCTTCCTTCTTGATCGGAAAGTCGCCCAACAGCATATTCAGTTCATCTTTATGAATTCCCCGCAAAGAGAATCCCATAATCTTATCCCGTTCCCGGCTTTGCTTCAGAACTTCCAGTAAAGAAGCATCCCGTGCATGCGAATCATAAGACAGCCCCACCTGTTCTTTATCCTGGGAAATAAAAGAATAAAACGACTGGAAAATAGGAATAAACTCTTCGATAAACGCCTCCCGCTTGCGAAAAACAATTTCACCCGCTTGCGCCATCATCTCCTCCCAAACCAGGAACAATTCCTCTTCTACCGGAAATTCAATTTTTAATAAGGTATTACGCTGTGCCAATGCCTTATTATAGCGTATCAATGCTTCCAGATATTCCTTATCATACTGAGAGATCACGACGTCCATAAAGCGGCGCCGTTCGTCACTTCCTCCGGCTATCAACTCCGAATCGGCAGGCGAAACCATCACTAACGGCAGAAAGCCGATATGATCGGAAAAGCGGCTATACTCCTTTTTATTCCGTTTGAATTGCTTTTTCGAACGACGCTTCATTCCGCAGTAAATCTCCTCTGGTGTGCCATCTTCCGCCTCATAAAAGCCCTGAATAACAAAGAAATCCTGTTCGTGCCGAATGTTCTGCGAATCAATCGGATTACCCGAACTCTTGCAGAAAGATAAAAAGTACACTGCATCCAGCAGATTCGTCTTTCCCATCCCGTTCTGTCCGAAGAAACAATTCAGTTTGGCGGAGAATCCGATCTCTACCTGTTCCAGATTCTTATAGTTTAATATGGATATCCGTTTCAGTATCATTGTATACGCGTTAATTTGTTCACAAAAGTAGCAAGTTTTTCGAGGTTTTCGAGCGTAAAACAAAAAAAGATGCCTCTAAATTTCGTTTGTAGATATAAAAAAACTACTTTTGCGAGTCGAATTATCAAACGATGAATAATAACAAAAAGAATCATATAAAAATGGCAGAACAAAAGAATCAGAACGAACATCTGAACGTAGAAGATGCACTGACACAATCGGAAGCATTTCTTGTTAAGTACAAAAACGCAATCATCGGCGGTGTTGTAGCCGTGATTATCATCGTAGCAGGTTTTATCATGTACAAGAACCTCTATGCTGAGCCACGTGAAGAAAAGGCACAGGCTGCTCTTTTCAAAGGACAGGAATACTTTGAACAAGATGCTTATGAACAAGCACTGAACGGTGATAGTATTGGTTATGTAGGTTTCCTCAAAGTTGCCGACGAATATAGCGGAACAAAAGCCGCTAATCTGGCAAAAGCATATGCAGGAATCTGCTACGCACAACTGGGTAAATATGACGAAGCAGTAAAGATGCTCGACGGCTTCAACGGAGGCGACCAGATGGTAGCTCCCGCTATCCTCGGCGCAACAGGAAACTGCTACGCACAACTGGGTCAGCTGGACAAAGCCGCTTCTACCCTGCTCTCTGCAGCAGACAAAGCTGACAATAACTCATTAAGCCCTATCTTCCTGATGCAAGCCGGTGAAATCCTGGTGAAACAAGGAAAGTATGATGATGCCGTTAATGCCTACACTAAGATCAAGGACAAATACTTCCAGTCTTACCAGGCTATGGACATCGACAAGTACATCGAACAGGCTAAATTGATGAAGAAATAATATACCTTATTATATATAATAGAAGGTTAGGCACGGATTACACGGATTTCACGGTTTTTAGTACGCACAATATGTACTAATGCAATTATGCGAAGCTACCGTGAAATCCGTGTAATCCGTGCCTTTTTAAAATCATGTATTTATAACCCACTTTAATTACTACAATTATGGCAACAGCATACCATAACTTATCCGAATACGATTTCAACTCTGTACCAAACGCTGAAAACATGAAATTCGGCATCGTCGTATCCGAATGGAATTTCAATATTACCGGAGCCTTACTGAACGGCGCAGTCAATACATTAAAAAAACATGGAGTGAAAGACGAAAATATTCTGGTGAAAACTGTACCGGGAAGTTTCGAACTAACTTTCGGCGCCAATCAAATGATGGAAAATTGCGATGTGGATGCAATTATTGCAATTGGTTGCGTAATTAAAGGAGATACTCCACATTTTGATTATGTTTGTATGGGAGCAACTCAAGGAATTACCGAATTAAACGCAACTGGCGACATACCAGTCATTTACGGATTAATTACCACCAATACAATGGAGCAAGCAGAGGATCGTGCCGGTGGCAAACTGGGTAACAAAGGAGATGAATGTGCAATTTCTGCAATAAAAATGATCGATTTTGTTTGGAGTTTAAATAAATAGTTGTATCTTTGCACCGCAATTGAGAAACAAACCTCCTCAAAAGCACAAAAGGGCAAATACCAGAGTGGCCAAATGGGGCAGACTGTAAATCTGCTGGCTTACGCCTTCGGTGGTTCGAATCCATCTTTGCCCACAAAAATTGCGGAAGTAGCTCAGTTGATAGAGCATTAGCCTTCCAAGCTGAGGGTCGCGGGTTTGAGCCCCGTCTTCCGCTCTTCAAAGAGAATCTGAGAAATTAGATTCTCTTTTTTTGTATAACTTTAAACCTCTAAGAACATGGAAGATTCTCCAACGCAATCACACGTACTGCAATTGGCACACCCCCCTATCCCAATTGTCCGCATCGGAATCATAGGATTGGGGAATCGAGGGCTACTCACCCTGCAACGTTATCTGCAAATAGAAGGAACCGAAATCAAAGCTCTCAGCGAAATCAGGGAAGGTAACTTGAACAAAGCCCAACTCATACTCAAAGAAGCAAAGCACCCCGAAGCCACGGGATATACCGGACCAGGCGGCTGGCGAAAGATGTGTGAATGCAACGATCTGGATTTAATTTTTATCTGTACAGACTGGCTCACTCACACCCAAATGGCAACCTATGCAATGGAATGCGGCAAACATGTAGCTATCGAAGTTCCTGCCGCCATGAATATAGCCGAATGCTGGCAACTGGTCGATACAGCAGAAAAGACAAGACGCCACTGTATCATGCTGGAAAATTGCTGTTATGACCCTTTTGCCCTGACTACTCTCGAAATGGCACGTCAAGGTGTACTCGGAGAAATAATGCATGTAGAAGGAGCATATATTCACGATCTCCGTTCCATGTATTTTGCCGAAGAGAGCGAAGGCGGTTACCACAATCACTGGGGAAAAAGATACAGTATCGAACATACAGGCAATCCCTACCCCACCCACGGACTAGGGCCTGCCTGTCAAATCCTCGACATCCACCGCAATGACAGGATGGAATATCTCGTATCCATGTCCACCCATCAGGCCGGCATGAGCGAGTATGCGCGGAAAAGATTCGGAGAGAACTCACCGGAAGCCCGTCAAAAGTATAAACTGGGAGATGTCAACACCACGCTTATCCATACCGCCAAAGGGAAAACGATCATGCTTCAGTATAATGTTTCGACTCCCCGCCCTTACAGTCGCCTGCAAACAGTATGCGGCACACTCGGCTTTGCACAAAAATATCCGGTACCATGCATTGCCCTGGATTCTCATGGAGATACTCCGCTTGAAGGCGAAGCACTTGAACAAGTATTAACTCTCTATAAACACCCTTTTAGCGCCACCATCGGCGAGGAAGCACATCGTAAAGGATTACCGAACGAAATGAACTATGTAATGGATTATCGGTTAATATATTGCCTGCGCAACGGACTGCCCCTTGACATGGACGTTTATGATGCAGCCGAATGGTCGTGTATCACCGAATTAAGCGAGAAGTCGGTATTGAACGGAAGTATTCCTGTAGAAATACCGGATTTCACCAGAGGTGTCTGGGAAAAACACAAACATTAGATTTTACCTATTTACCCCAATTAAACTATAAAAACACATGAGAACATTCCTATCATTAAAGACATGCTTACTATCTGCACTTTTACTTTGTGCAAACAGCATTTCGGCAAGCAAGATTATTTCCGTATCCGATTTCGGTTTGAAACCCGACAGCCGTATCAACGCAGTGCCATTTATACAAAAGGCAATCGATGCTTGCAAGCAATATCCAGGTTCCACACTTGTCTTTCCAAAAGGAAGATATGACTTCTGGGCACAACATGCTATCGAAAAAGATTATCACGAAACGAACACCTACGATGTTAATCCCAAAATTCTCGCCGTGCTATTGGAGCAGATCAATGATCTGACGATTGACGGTAATGGTTCTGAGTTTATTATGCATGGCCGGATGCAGCCATTCACTTTGGATCATTGCCGGAACATTACCTTAAAGAACTTCTCCGTCGATTGGGAAATCCCATTAACTGCGCAAGGTATTGTCACTCAATCTACCTCCGGATACCTTGAGATCGAAATCGACTCCCACCAATATCCTTATATCATAGAAAACAAACGACTGACTTTTGTCGGTGAAGGATGGAAAAGCAGTCTTTGGGCGATCATGCAGTTTGATCCCGACACCCATCTCGTCCTGCCAAATACAGGTGACAACTTAGGCTGGCGCTCATACGATGCAACAGAAGTAAAACCTGGATTAATACGCTTATCCGATCCTAAAAAGGAGGCTGATAAATTCTTCCCTGCGCCGGGTACGGTCCTTGTGTTACGACACAGCACCAGAGACCACGCCGGTATCTTCATTTACCACAGCATGGACACAAAACTAGAAAACGTAAAACTATTCCATACCTGCGGACTGGGAATTCTGTCACAGTATAGCAAGAATATATCTTTCAATGATGTACATATCATCCCTAACACTTCCAAGAAACGTGTGCTGAGCGGACATGACGACGGTTTCCACTTCATGGGATGCAGCGGATTACTCAAGATTGAGAACTGCAGTTGGGCAGGATTGATGGATGATCCTATTAACATCCATGGAACATGTTCCCGTATTATGGAAGTTCTTTCTCCTACCCGTATCAAATGCAAATTCATGCAGGACATGAGTGAAGGGATGGAATGGGGACGTCCGGACGAAACAATCGGATTTATAGAGCATAAAACCATGCGTACCGTAGCTACTGGTAAAATGAATAAATTTGAAGCACTAAATAAAGCTGAATTTATCATCGAATTATCAGCACCACTTCCAGCCGGAGTGGAAGCCGGATATGTAATAGAGAATCTGACCTGCACACCTGATGCAGAAATACGCAACTGCCATTTCGGAAGTTGCCGGGCACGTGGTCTGCTTGTATCTACTCCCGGCAAGGTTATTATTGAGAACAATGTATTCGAATCCAGCGGCTCTGCCATTCTGATTGCCGGAGACGCAAATGCATGGTACGAGTCAGGAGCTGTCAGAGACGTGCTGATACGTAACAATGATTTCCGTTATCCTTGCAATTCTTCGATTTATCAGTTCTGTGAAGCCGTGATCAGCATTGATCCGGAAATTCCGACATCGGAACAGAAGTACCCCTATCATCGCAATATCCGCATTGTGGATAATACCTTCCACCTATTTGATTATCCGATTCTCTTCGCACGGTCGGTAGACGGACTCACCTTCTCCTCCAATACACTCATACGTGATACGACTTACCAGCCTTATCACTATCGTAAAGAAGGTATTACGCTGGAAGCATGTAAATCTGTGGTTATTTCAAACAATAAGATTGAAGGGGATGTATTAGGACGTACTGTTAAAATTGAAAATATGAAACCTTCGGATGTCAAGATTAGCAAGAACCCTTTCTTTAAACTGAAAAAATAAAAAACACCATATAGGCAATTAAACGTATTCAGGCTCAAGCATGAGCATGAATACGTTTGAGTCTTTATCCCATAAATACAACAAATAAAGGAAGGTTCTCTTTGATGAACTTCAATGCTAAGGTAATCTGCCGTTCTATTGCTTTTTCACTGACTGCACAACGTTCCGCGATTTCCCGATTAGATAGATGCTCTTCGCGGCTCATTCTAAAGATCTGCTGCCGTCTGGCCGGAAGTTGCGAAATCAATTTATCAATATAGTTCTTCAAATCAGCAGCATCCAATTCCTCTTCTATATCATAAGAATTTTCAAGTCCTTTCAGAACTGTCATTTTAAAATTCAGCTCATTAAAATGTCTACGCGAATAATTGAATATAATATTACGGGTAATCATAAAAAGCAACCCATCAAAATTCTTGGTAATATCAAGAAACTCTTTGGACTCCCAAACTTTCACAAAAACATCCTGAACTACTTCTGAAATCACGGAAGATGAAGTGACATAAAGTCGTGCAAAGTTATAAACCTTCAGCCAATAAAGGTCATACAGCAAAGAAAATGCAGCCGCATCTCCCGCTTTTACCTTTTCCAGAATTATTGTCTCCTCCATCTCTTTTCAATTGTGTTACAAAAATAAAGAAATAACCATTAACCACAACATTTTTTTTGATTTTTATTTATAATAAAGTTACCTTTTTTCCTTTAATAATGTCTTCAAAATCTATTCTAATTATTAAATTCAACTAAGTTCTGTTAGAACTTTGTTTCTTTTCCTATCTACACATCTTGCTTTTACTCTTTCCCATATCTGTTCTTTTATTTTAAAATCTATAGCTTTATTTTCTGATTCATTCCATTGTATTTTAAGTTCTCTATCCACTGATTCCAGGTCAGCATAGCTTCTCCGCTGCTTTTTAGTCAGCCGTCCTGCCAGCAAATCTTTAATCAAACTCATCTTTGTATCTTTATCCATCCTATCTTACTTTGTTATTATTCTATTTATTATTACTCGTATATTATAAATACACTTGAGTTAAGTCTACCCCCACATCCCTTCGATAAAAAAAATAGAAAAACTATCATTAAAATCACAATGAGCTAATATTCAATAAATTAACCACTAACCAAAAAGAAGTTTTTTTTTCAAAAAGTCATTTTTTTATCTTAGTTCTAACAGAACTAAGATGGTATTTTGCCGTAGCTTCACTCGCTCTTTTACTAACAATAGGAGGATTTTGGATGAATTCAGTCAGAGATAATATTAACGACGAATTTATAATGGTGATAGCACAACAAAACCAAATGCACGTTTTACCGGACAGTACAAAAGTATGGATGGAATCAGGTAGTTCCATTAAATACACAAAAGCCTTTAACAAAAAAAGAGAAGTATGGCTAGAAGGCAACTCATTTTTTGAAGTATATAAACATGAAGGCAGTTTCTTCCAAGTACATATTAATAAAGCTTTTATAGAAGTAAAGGGAACCTGTTTTCAAATCAAGCAAACTAATGCTGAAAAAAATGAAATCACGCTGTTTCATGGTAAAATAGAATTTAATGTAGAATCTACAGGAGAGAAAATTATCATGTCTCCATCGCAAAAGGTAATGTATAATCCAAACAATGCACAAACATTAGTTGAGAATGTAATGGATATCAATTGGAAGGACGGAAGATACAACTTCAAAGAAACCCCATTACCCCAGCTCATTTCAATTGTAAATCAAATATACCAATCAAATATAATTCTAGAAGGAAAGTTTACTAAACAATCTTCATTCACAGGTAGCATCCGTTATGATGAAACATTGGATGACGTAATAGAGAAGCTTTGTTTCAGCCTTAACCTCACATACAAAAAACAGAATAGTAAAATAGTAATATATAATTAACCATATTTCTAATAATTAACCCAATATTTAACCTCACAACAAGTTAAATCATGAAAAAAAATCACAGTTGTTACCGGAGGCGATATCTGAAGCATATCGCACTCGTTTTGCTCTTTTACCCCTTGTCCGCTCTTGGAGCTCAGGGACACATATCTATCAAGGGGCAATCAATCACTATTATGCAAGCTATCCAGCTTATAGAAAAAAACAGCGACTACACGTTTTTCTACAACGCAGCAGATCTCGAAGACAAACAACGGAAAGACATTAATTGTAATGGTCCTATTGACGAGATTCTGGATGAAGTTTTCAAAGACAGCGGTATTAGCTATATCGTAAAAAACAAAGAGGTTATTCTCAACGTACAAAAAACGAATAACACCCAACAAAAGAAAAAACGTACTGTAACCGGTACTATCATAGACGCAGTGGACGATAGCCCCATCATTGGAGCTAACATCACGATTAAAGGTGACAAGAACACTGGTACAATCTCGGATATTGATGGTAATTTTAGTCTTTCCATACCCGACAATAAGACGATCCTTGTCGTAACTTACATCGGATATAAAACTCGTGAAGTTCCTGTAGAAGATCTAGGGAATATCAAAATTGTACTGGAAGGAGACGATCATACCTTGAATGAAGTTGTCGTAGTCGGTTCCGGTACCCAAAAGAAGGTCAGCGTAACAGGAGCTATCACAAGTATAAAAGGTGCCAGCCTCAAACTGCCGTCATCTACCCTGTCCAACTCATTTGCCGGAAAGTTGGCGGGTGTCATCGCAAAAACAAACTCCGGAGAGCCTGGCTCCGGTGCCGAATTTTACATTCGCGGTATCGGTACTTTTGGTGGACGAGCAACTCCTCTGATTTTATTGGATGATGTAGAAATATCATCCGGTGACCTTAATTATGTGCCAGCCGAGAATATTGAAAGCTTCTCTATCCTTAAAGATGCATCTGCCACCGCTATCTATGGTTCACGCGGAGCTAACGGTGTAATGATCGTCACAACTAAAGGCGGAGAATACAATAGTAAAACATCCATCAACGTTACAGCGGAAAACTCTTTCAACTACTTAGACAAGTTCCCGGAATTTGTGGACGGAGCTACTTACATGGATATGTATAATAAAGCTTCATTAGCCAGAAACTCTTCCGCTACACCCAAATACAGTGCTACAGACATGGAACGCACGGCATCCGGAGTCAACCCATACCTATACCCCGATGTAAACTGGCAAGACGTATTGTTCAAAAACATGAGTATGCGCCAACGTGCCAACGTCAACATTTCCGGTGGTGGTTCTAAAGTTAAATATTACATGAGTTTGGATGTCAGCCATGATTCAGGCTTGCTGAACACAGGGAAAGCATATTCATGGAACAACAATATTAATATAATGAACTATACCTTCCAGAATAATATTGCTTATAAACTGACGCCGACGACAACAATCAAAATGAATATGAACGCTCAGATCCGTCAGAAAAAAAGCCCGAATGTATCAAGAGAGGATTTGTTCAAACAGATTCTGACTACTACCCCCATAGAATTTCCGGTTACTTATCCAAGTCAGGACGGGCGTATCATGTACGGCAATAACATCATCTCAGGAAGTACCTTATACACGAACCCCTATGCCAGGATGATGACATCCTTTGCCGAAACGAACGAAAATACACTTAACACAGTTATCAAGATAGACCAGGATTTGGATTTTATCACTAAAGGGCTTAAAATTAATGCTTTTGTAAATTTCAAAACCTGGTCAAGTTCTTACTTTAATCGTAGCATTGCTCCTTATTATTATCGCATAAAAAGCGGAAGCTACGATGAAACCGACCTAGAAAATACGAATTATGAATTGGAACTGCTAAATTCGAATGGCAGCGATTATATCAGTCAGTCGGCTATCGGAAAGTCTTCCGACCAAACATTTGAATTACAGTTCAACCTAAACTATGCCCGTCAATTCGGTCTGCATAATGTAGGTGCCATGTTACTCTACAAACAACGCGAATACAGAAGCGGCGTGTTACCCAACCGTAATCAAGGCCTTTCCGGACGTCTTACTTATGATTACGGACAACGCTATCTATTTGAGTTTAACTTCGGTTACAACGGGACCGAACGTCTGGCCAAAGAAGACCGTTTCGGATTCTTCCCTGCCGTCTCTTTAGGATGGGTAATAAGCAATGAAGCTTTCTTCGAACCAATGAAAAATGTAGTGGACAATCTCAAGGTCAGAGGTTCCTACGGTCTTGTAGGTAGCGACGACCTGGCAACAGCCGGCGGAAGTTATTACCTGTATATAGACAAGATTACAAACAACGACCTGTCTTATTTGAAATGGACTTCCGGACAAAATATGGACTACCAATTAGGAGGTCCTCAGATGGCATACTACGCCATGTCCGGTTTGGGATGGGAAAAAGTAAAGAAGCTCGATATAGGTATTGATTTTACATTGTTCCGCAACTGGACATTTACCTTCGATTATTTCTACGACAAGCGTTATGACATCTTCATGAACCGTGAAGCATGGCCGCAATCACTGGCTTATCATATTGCCAAACCTTGGAGTAATATTGGTAAAATGGATAATAAGGGAGTAGAATTCAGTATTAATTATGCCAATAACTTCTCCAGAGATTTGTCTGTCAGTCTACAGGCAAACTTCACCTACAACAAAAATAAAATGGTCTATGTGGATGAACCGGAATATCCGACAATATGGAAGTCAGAAACCGGAAAACCTTATTCACGTATTACCGGCTACATAGCAGAAGGCTTATTCAAGTCACAAGAAGAAATAGATAACAGCCCTGCCCAGAATTTGGGTTCTACACCCAAGGTCGGAGATATTAAATATCGTGACCTTAACGGTGATGGTATCATTGATTCGGATGACCAGACGATGATCTCCAAATATGGAAGTACTCCACGCTTACAATACGGATTTGGCGGAACTGTCAACTACAAAAAGTTTGATTTTGGTGTCTTCTTCAGTGGCTCTGCTCTGCGTTCTATCATGACAAACGGTATTGACCCTTTCCAAGAAGGAATAGCCGTCGGTAACAGAAATGTATTAAAATATATAGCCGATAATTACTGGTCGGAAGAAAAACAGAATTGGGATGCCAAATATCCTCGTTTGGGACTACTTGCAACAGACGTTGCCAACAATACAGTGAACAGTAGTTACTGGTTGAGAAATGGTTCTTTCCTCCGATTGAAGAATGTAGAAGTAGGATATAAGATACCTTACGGACGTATTTTCGTCAGCGCAGCCAATCTATTCACCTTTAGTCCGTTTGACCTTTGGGATCCTGAACTGTCTTCTTGGAACAGTTATCCTATGCAAAAAACTGTCAATGTCGGAATTCAACTTCAGTTCTAATTTATTATGAGAAAAAATATGAAACTAACACGCATCTTTCAAAATATAAGTATAGCAGTTATTATCACTGCATTGGGCTTAACCTCATGTGATTATCTAGACGTCGTTCCACCCGAACAACCCAATATCGATGACGCAATGTCAAGCCCCACCCGAGCTTTAGGATTTCTTTATTCCTGTTATGGAGGTGTCAGTACAGACTTACCCAGTGCCTATCTGGGGGAAATAAACTCTACGACAGACGAATATGTATTACCTTATTCATGGAACACAGACGGTTATTGGGGCGCCTATGCATTTAACACTGCATCATCCACTAACCAAGACTGGCTATGGGAAACTACTTACCAATATATAGGACAATGTTATCTGTTTTTACAAAAGTTGGAAAATGCGGGAAGCGACATTGCATCTGATGCAGAAAAGGAACAATGGAGAGCCGAATGCCAATTCCTGGTAGCTTATTACCACTTCGCTACTTTAAGAAGATATGGTCCCATCCCAATTACAGACTCGTACATTCCGATGGATACCCCAACGTCAGAGTATAATGGACGTTTTCACTTTGACTATTGTGTAGACTGGATTGCGAACCAGCTGGATGAAGCCGCCAAAGTACTTCCTGCCAACCGCACCGTTACCAATGAATGGGGTCGCGCTACATCTACTATAGCTAAAGCTGTAAAAGCACGTTTGTTACTTTATGCCGCATCTCCTTTATGGAACGGAAGTTTCCCCTACCCTAACTGGCAGAATGAGAATTTCGAGACTCCGGGTTACGGTAAAGCTTTGGTAAGCAATACTTATGACAAGAGCAAATGGGAAAGAGCACTGGCCGCATGTCAGGAAGCACTTACATTAGCTACAACTTCCGGTGACCGTGAACTTTACGATGACGACGAATATTACTCCCGACAATCCCTGAACTTACCTTTTGTTCCCGGAGTAGCAGACGTGGAAGATAATAAAGAATTCCTGAAAAACGTAATGAAGATGCGCTATGCCGTAAGTACACGTGAATCTGAAGGAAACAAAGAAATTATCTGGGGATTATCCAACCAGTTTGATTTTTATTCCCGTTATCCGCTTCGTATTCTGAAGAAATCGGATGGAACATGGCATGCTGGTTATAGTGGTGTATCTCCTACATTATATACGTTCGAACATTTCTATACAGCTAACGGGAAACTACCTGAAAAAGACCTTGACTTTACTCCTTCCTCTGAATGGTTTGAGTCAGCAGGTATCTCTTCACGGGAAGACATTATCAAATTGAATGTGGGTCGTGAACCTCGTTTCTATGCATGGATGGCTTTTGACGGTGGTGACTACGGAACTAAATTTGCGGCCGGTTCTCCTCTGAAACTGGAAATGAGGAATTCGGAAATGCACGGTTACAATCCGTCTCTATTTAATCGTGACCATAGTGTCACAGGGTTCCTGACACAAAAGTTTGTTGATCCGGTAACTGAATTCTATACAGCCGGCGGTTCTACAAGCGGAACAAGCGCACCTACTATCTTATTCCGCCTGGCCGAACTCTACCTAAACGTAGCAGAATGCCATGCAGCATTAGGAAATACACAGGAAGCCATTGATGCACTAAATCCTGTTCGTGAACGTGCCGGAATCCCTAAATTAACATTGGCTGATATCACAAATAATATGACAATAAAAGACTGGGTACACAATGAACGTTTTGTTGAATTATGGAACGAAGGTCACCGCTTCTTCGATGTCCGCCGTTGGGCAGAAGGAGCCAAGTACTTTGGAGCAAACAAACGGGAAGGATTGAATGCAGAAGTTCAAAGTCCCACATTCGAAGAATTTAATAAACGAACTACAGTTGATGCACCTTATGTGTGGGAAAACCGCATGTACCTGAATCCGGTATTCTACAACGAAGTATACAAAAATCCGCAAATGGTACAAGCACCCGGATATTAATTATTTTTTATTCATTCATAACAATATAGAATATATATGAAACATATATCAATAGCATTGTGTTTGTGCGGGATGATTCTGATGAATACTTCCTGCGACAATTATGACGATACCTATCCGCAGGAATATGAGAAAATACTATCACTGCAGACCACCGGTGAGCAAGCCGTAGATCTTTATAAAACAGGAGAGGCTACTAACTATTCAATAACGGTCATTAAATCCGGAAGTCAACCCACATTGACAGCTTCTGCCCATATCGGTGCAATGGATGCAGTCAATTTTGAGAAGTATATCTCCGAGAGAGGTTTGGACTATGTGGCAATGCCTGCCAATTGTTATTCGTTCAACATGGAAGAACTCGATTATTCTTCTGCTGAAACCTATAAGATCATCAATTTACAGTTGAATACCAACGAGATAGAAATCTTTGAGCAGACTCTTGAAGAGGGACAAACGTGTGTTCTTCCAATCATGCTGACCAGTACATCCGATTCCATCCTGGCGGATAAAAACACATTAGTTCTGAAACCGGAGATTATTACTCCATCTCTTTCAGTCACTGAATCCAGTTCAGGAACCGTGACTAAATATTTATCACAAAGTGGAGGTATCATTGATCTTGCTTTAGGATTGCAAGTCGAAAACCAATGGAATTTCACCTGTAAAGTAGCAATTGATGAAACTACTACTACCTTAGAAGGAGCAACGTTAGTTTCGGATATCATCTCATTTGAGCCTGGAAACACATCTTCTGTTCAGGTTAATATCCCTAAGTTTACGAAGACCTCCGGAAATGTGGGTATAAAGATTCTGGAAATTAATGGAAAAGACGGTTTCGAATTCGACACGAATCCATTTATACTGGTTGCATCTGTTGAAAAATACAGTCTGACAGCGGACATGCTTTCCAGTAATGCAATAGAACCGTCAGAAGGTTCCTTAGCTAATTTATTGGATGGAGACATAGGTACCTACTTCCACAGCGCGTGGAGTGTATCAATTGCCGACAAGCATTATGTTCAAGTAAAATTGCCCGTATCAACTAAGACATTCCGTTTCACCTATACAAACAGATCAAATAACGGAAATGCCGCTTTGGCATGGTTCAATTTATATACAGGAACGAATGAGAACAATTTACAACTTTACAAGCGTTTTGCGTGGGATGAAGATGGTCTCCCGTCAGGTGCTGCAGGAGTTTATGTTTCTCCCGACGTTTCAATAGACAATGCTGCCAACACCTTACGCTTTGAATGTGAAAGCAACTGGACCAGTGGTTCCTTCTTTGTATGGAGCGAATTTAGTCTGTTCATACTGTCCGAATAATAAATGAGAGACAAAGGGTGAGTCAGACTTTTGATTCACCCTTTTATACCTCATCTATCTTAAAAACTAATACAGCAAAAAAATGACAATAAAAAGATTCATTACTAACCTGTTAGCCCTTTTTACTCTATTCACAGTTTCACTGGCATGCAAGGATACCGAAAAATCGATTATAAATAGCTCCTTCAGTATCAGTGAAGAATATCTGATACAAAATCTGGATAAATCAAGTACGTCTGTCCAGATTCCAATTAACACATCTATGGAGTTAGCTCAATGGAGTGTCTCTTATGAAGCAAACTGGCTACAATGCTCAAAACAAAAGACAGCAGCAGAAGGAACTTTCCTGAGAATTACAGTGAATGAAAATACAGGCGAAACCAAAAGAACAGCCAACATAAAAGTAACATCAACTACTGCTACCTATACTATCACCGTTAATCAATATGCCAAAGGCGAAGTAATTGTTGAGGGTGACATCAAGGTTACACCAACCGGAGGCAAAGCGAGTGAGCATCAGGAGGGACAGGATATTGAAAATACATATGATGGCAAATTTTCAACTGATGGAGCTGCCCCTTTCCACACTCCGTGGGGACAATCCGCCAAATTCCCTGTCACGCTGGAATACTATTTTAAAGGAGATACGGAAATAGACTACTTAATTTATTATACACGATCCGGTAATGGAAACTTCGGAAAGGTCAAAGTATATACAACAACCAATCCTGACCGATCAGATTATACATTACAGGGAGAATATGACTTTAAAGAGCAGAATGCTCCTTCCAAAGTTTCATTTTCAGAAGGCATAAAAGCGACCGGAATCAAATTCGAAGTATTAAGCGGTCTGGGTGATTTTGTAAGCTGTGATGAAATGGAATTTTACAAAACAAATACGGATAAAACACTGGATAAACAACTTCTTACCGTATTCACCGATATAACTTGTACGGAAATAAAGAACAACGTCACCAACGAACAGATACAAGCTCTGCCAGACTATTTCGTCAGAATAGCAGAAGCGGTTCGTGACAATACATACGACAAATGGGAAAAAGAATTTCGCATTCGCAGCTATGAACCATACAGTAATATTGCTGAATGGGCGGATAAATTAATGACTAAGAAATATAGTGATCTCGACAATCCGACTGGTATATCCGTCAAGGCAGGAGACGATATCATCGTATTGGTTGGTGACACATACGGACAGAATATTTCAATGCAGTGTATTTGGGAAACAGGAACAGAATACAAGCAAACAGCTTCTTCAGGCGATGTCTATATGCTAAATCCCGGAGTCAACAAACTGACTATGAAAGGAGAAGGACAATTGTTTGTCATGTACAACACCGAACTGACTTCAAATACAGCAAAACCCATCAAAATTCACATACCACTCGGAAGTGGCACAGTGAACGGTTTCTTCGACCTGAAAGAACATAAGACAGACGAAAAATACGCTGAATTATTGAAAAAATCAACACACAAATACTTCTGCATACGCGGTGAAAAGATCATGTTCTATTTCCACCGCAACAAATTATTGGAATATGTACCCAACAACATCCTCTCAGCTATCCATCTATGGGATAACATTGTCGGCTGGCAACAAGAATTAATGGGAATTGACGATGTACGCCCATCACAAGTCAACAACCATTTATTTGCCATCTCACCGGAAGGAAGTTATATGTGGGCTTCTGACTATCAAATCGGATTTGTCTATACCTACTTAGGCAATATCTTGTTGGAAGATAATGTAATGGCAGCGGAAGATAACGCGTGGGGACCAGCTCATGAAATTGGCCATGTTCATCAGGCAGCTATTAACTGGGCCAGTTCTACCGAATCATCTAATAATCTGTTCTCTAATTTCATTATCTATAAATTAGGAAAATACAAATCGCGTGGTAACGGGTTAGGAAGCGTTGCAACCGCCCGTTATGCCAACGGGCAGGCTTGGTATAATATGGGAGACGCAACCCACCAGAACGAAGACACAGAAACGCATATGAGAATGAACTGGCAACTATGGATTTACTATCACCGATGCGAATATAAAACAGATTTCTGGCAAACACTTTTCAAACTGATGCGTGAAGTGAATATGACCGAAGGTGAAGATCCCGGGAAAAAGCAACTTGAATTTGCCAAAATGGCAAGTAAAGCCGCCAATCAGAACCTGACAGACTTTTTCGAGATGTGGGGATTCTTCGAACCTGTCAATACGACTATCGAACAGTATGGAACATACAAATACTATGTAAGTGATGCGATGATTCGGGAAGCAAAAGAATACATGGCACAATTCCCTGCCCCGAAACATGCTTTCCAATACATTGAAGACAGAAAGAAAAGTGAGTTTCCACCGAATGACTACCGCTATTCGGCAGTCGGAGATGTCGGATATTACACTCAATTCAAAGAAAATCAGAAGATAACCAAAGCTATCACGGCAGAGCTGGCAGGACGCAAGGTCTCCATCCAAAACGGAGATGAAGCTGTGGCTTTTGAACTCAGAGAGAATGATGAAAATGGAAAATTACTTTATTTTTCTACCTTCACGACTTTCGAGATTCCTTCATCTATATTGATGGTGAATGCCAAATTATATGCCGTACAAGCTGACGGAAAACGTATTCTGTTATAAGAATAATTTAACTTAACACACATTACAGATGTAGAAACGGCATCGCTCACTGTTCGGGCGATGCCGAAAATATCATTATAACATAGCGAATAGTGCGACTCTTTTTCTACCAAAAATATAGACGGGCAATGAAAATATCTACAATAATTACACTGGATTGATTAATTAATTAGTATTTTTGACACCGAAATGAAAAACCAATTAATAACCCCCAATTAAAAATTAAAAGAAAGATGAAGAAACTACTACTTAACACACTCATCGGTCTTGCATTGTTGACCTGCCAGACCAGTTTTGCTCAAAAGACAAAAGCAAAGTTCTCTCCGATTAAAGTAGAAACTCCGGCTCGTCCGGCAAATCAGCAAGATGTAATCCAACTCGTTACTCCTAAACTTGAAACAGTCCGTGTAGGCTTTATCGGATTGGGAATGCGCGGTCCCGGTGCGGTCGAACGCTGGACACATATTCCGGGAACTCAGATTGTAGCTTTATGCGATCTTCTCCCCGAACGTGTTGAAAATGCTCAAAAGATACTGGAGAAAGCCGGTCTGCCGAAAGCAGCTTCCTACGCAGGAGACGAAAAAGCATGGAAAAAGCTCTGCGAACGTGACGATATCGACGTGGTATACATAGCTACAGACTGGAAACACCATGCAGACATGGGTGTATACGCTATGGAACATGGCAAACATGTAGCCATCGAAGTACCTGCCGCTATGACACTGGATGAAATCTGGAAGCTAATCAACACTTCTGAAAAGACTCGCAAACACTGTATGCAACTGGAAAACTGCGTATATGACTTCTTTGAACTGACTTCACTCAATATGGCACAACAAGGTGTATTCGGTGAGGTACTTCACGTAGAAGGTGCTTATATACACAATCTGGAAGACTTCTGGCCGTATTACTGGAACAACTGGCGTATGGACTACAATCAGAAACATCGTGGTGATGTATATGCAACTCATGGTATGGGCCCGGCTTGCCAGGTACTCAATATTCACCGTGGCGACCGTATGAAAACTCTCGTAGCTATGGACACCAAAGCTGTGAACGGTCCGGCATACATTAAAAAGTCTACCGGAAAAGAAGTAAAAGACTTCCAGAACGGAGACCAGACCACAACCCTCATCCGTACGGAGAACGGCAAAACAATGCTGATACAGCACAATGTAATGACTCCCCGTCCTTACAGCCGTATGTACCAGGTAGTTGGAGCTGATGGCTATGCCAGCAAATATCCGATTGAGGAATACTGTCTAAGACCTACACAAGTAGACTCTAATGATGTGCCGAATCACGAAAAGCTGAACGCACACGGTTCTGTATCTGAAGATGTAAAAAAAGCATTGATGGCTAAATACAAAGATCCTATTCACAAAGAACTGGAAGAAACTGCCAAGAAAGTAGGTGGACACGGCGGTATGGATTATATCATGGACTATCGTCTGGTATACTGTCTGCGCAATGGTTTGCCACTGGACATGGACGTTTACGACCTCGCAGAATGGTGTTGTATGGCCGAACTGACCAGACTCTCCATCGAAAACGGTTCTGCTCCGGTAGAAGTTCCTGATTTCACCCGTGGCGGATGGAACAAAGTGCAAGGTTACAGACATGCTTTTGCCGAATAAGCCATTATACCTTATTAATATATAAACTTACGGATAGCCAGACTGGGAAAAAGTCAGGTTATCCGTAAGTTCATGTTCGGCACTTTACTGATTATTATAATCACCTATATGAAAGCAGATATTTTAAAACCCTCTAGACAGACTATCCTTCGGGAAGCCAAAGATTATGTGATGATCGCCGTAGGTATGATACTTTATGGCATCGGATGGACCGTTTTCCTACTCCCCAACGACATTACGACGGGCGGAGTGCCGGGTATTGCATCTATTGTATATTGGGCAACGGGATTCCCGGTACAGTATACATATTTCAGCATTAACTTTTTCTTATTGTTGCTTGCGCTTAAGTTATTGGGATTAAAGTTCTGTATTAAAACTATTTTTGGAGTATTCACCCTGACTTTCTTCCTGTCCGTTATCCAGCAACTGGCATCAGGCGTTTCCCTTCTTCGCGACCAACCTTTCATGGCATGCGTCATCGGAGCATCGTTCTGTGGCGGCGGTATCGGAGTTGCGTTCTGCGCCAACGGAAGCACCGGCGGTACGGACGTCATTGCCGCCATCATCAACAAATACCGGGACATAACCTTGGGAAGAGTCATACTGATCTGCGATATGATCATCATTACCTCCAGTTATTTCGTTCTGAAGGACTGGGAGAAGGTGGTATACGGATTTGCAACACTTTACATTTGCAGTTTCGTCCTCGATCAGGTAGTAAACAGCGCACGTCAGTCTGTCCAGTTTTTTATCATATCCAATAAATATGAGGAGATAGGACGACACATCAACGAATACCCTCACCGTGGAGTGACGATCATCAATGCAACCGGCTTCTACACAGGCAGAGAAGTGAAAATGATGTTTGTGCTTGCCAAAAAGCGGGAGTCTACCATCATCTTCCGACTGATTAAAGATATCGACCCCAACGCATTTGTATCGCAAAGTGCCGTTATCGGAGTTTATGGGGAAGGCTTCGACCATATCAAAGTTAAATAAAAAAAGAAACAAGATTGAAAAACATGAAATACAGATCATATCACCTATTACTGGCAGGAATATTCTCTCTGTTAACAACAGGCGCTATGGCCGAAAAGACATCCGACAAACCTTACTGGCAGGATGTGCAAGTTGTATCGGTCAATAAAGAATATCCGCGTACTTCCTTCATGACGTACGATAACCGGACTGATGCACTTACCGGGAAGTTTGAAAAAAGCAACTATTATCAGTTGCTGAACGGTACATGGAAGTTCTTCTTTGCAGACAGCTACAAAGACCTTCCCGCCAATATCACCGACCCTTCCGTGAGCACGGACTCCTGGAATGATATCAAAGTCCCGGGCAACTGGGAAGTACAAGGGTATGGAGTGGCTATCTACACCAACCACGGTTATGAGTTCAAGCCCCGTAATCCACAGCCTCCCAGCCTTCCGGAAGCCAATCCCGTGGGAGTCTACCGTCGGGACATCGATATTCCCGCCGATTGGAAAGAACGGGATATCTACCTCCACCTCGCCGGAGCGAAATCAGGTGTATATGTATACATCAACGGACAAGAAGTAGGATACAGCGAAGATTCCAAGAACCCCGCAGAATTCCTGATCAACAAATACGTGAAACCGGGTAAGAATGTACTTACACTGAAAATCTTCCGTTGGAGCACAGGTTCTTATCTGGAATGTCAGGACTTCTGGCGTATCAGCGGTATCGAACGGGATGTTTATCTGTATTCACAGCCCAAAGCCGCCCTGAAAGATTTCCGCATCACATCGACACTGGATGACAGTTACAAGAACGGAGTATTCGCTTTGAACGTCGACCTGCGCAATCATCGTCCGGCTGCAACCAATCTGACACTGGCATATGAACTGCTCGACGCTCAGGGAAAAGTAGTTGCCACCGAAGAGAAGACAACTTATGTCCCTGTCAACGAGACACGAACCCTTTCTTTTGACAAGAATCTGACCGATGTACACACATGGACATCGGAACACCCGAACCTTTACAAGCTAGTAATGACTGTCAAAGAAGAGGGTAAAGTCAATGAGATTATCCCTTTCAACGTAGGATTCCGTCGCATCGAGATCAAACCTATCGATCAGAAAGCCGCCAACGGAAAACCTTATGTATGCCTGTTTATCAACGGACAACCGCTGAAATTGAAAGGAGTCAATATCCACGAACATAATCCGGAAACCGGACATTACGTCACCGAAGAACTGATGCGTCGGGACTTCGAACTAATGAAACAGCATAATCTGAACAGTGTACGTCTCTGCCATTATCCGCAGGACCGCCGTTTCTATGAACTTTGCGACGAATACGGACTTTACGTGTACGATGAAGCCAATATCGAAAGCCACGGTATGTACTACGATCTACGTAAAGGCGGCTCATTAGGCAACAATCCCGAATGGCTGAAACCACACATGGATCGCACAATCAATATGTTCGAACGCAACAAGAACTACCCCAGCGTCACTTTCTGGTCGTTAGGAAATGAAGCCGGAAACGGATACAACTTCTACCAGACTTATCTTTGGTTGAAAGAAGCCGACAAGAACATCATGCAACGTCCCGTCAACTATGAACGTGCACAATGGGAATGGAACACCGATATGTACGTACCTCAGTATCCGGGTGCCGGCTGGCTGGAAGATATCGGCAAGAACGGCAGCGACCGTCCTATTGTCCCGTCAGAATATGCACACGCAATGGGCAACTCTACCGGAAATCTCTGGGGACAATGGCAGGCTATCTATAAATATCCGAACCTTCAGGGAGGATATATCTGGGACTGGGTAGATCAGGGTCTGCTCCAGAAAGACAAGAACGGAAGAGAATACTGGGCTTATGGAGGTGACTTCGGAGTAAATGCACCCAGCGACGGTAATTTCCTCTGCAACGGTCTTGTTAACCCCGACCGTGGTCCGCATCCGGCAATGGCAGAAGTGAAATACGTGCATCAGAATGTCGGCTTCGATGCGATTGACGCAGCATCGGGCAAGTTCAACATCACGAACCGTTTCTACTTCACCAATCTGAAAAAGTATCAGATACATTACAGCGTACTGGCCAACGGAAAAACCGTCAAAAGCGGAAAGGTATCACTGGACATCGCTCCGCAAGCTTCGAAAGAATTCACCGTACCGGTAAATGGTCTGAAAGCCCGTCCGGGAACGGAATATTTCGTTAACTTCAGTGTGATAGCCGTAGAACCGGAACCGCTGATTCCCGCCGGATACGAAATTGCATATGACCAGTTCCGTCTGCCCGTTGAAGCCGAAAGGAATACGTACAAAGCCAACGGCCCCGCATTACAAACTCAAACCCAAGGAGACGAACTGACTGTTTCTTCTTCAAAAGTAAACTTTGTATTCAACAAGAAGAGCGGTCTGGTTACCTCATACAAAGTGGATGGAACCGAATACTTCAAAGACGGATTCGGCATCCAGCCCAACTTCTGGCGGGCACCTAATGACAATGATTACGGAAACGGTGCTCCCAAACGCCTCCACGTATGGAAACAGTCCAGCAAAGACTTCCACGTGACAGACACGAAGGTAAGCACAGAAGACAAAGCCGTCCTGTTGCAGGCAACTTATCTGCTGGCAGCCGGCAATCTGTATGTTGTCACCTATAAGATATACCCAAGCGGAATCGTTCATGTAAATGCCAAATTTACTTCTACCGATATGCAGGCTGCCGAAACAGAAGTCTCCGAAGCTACCCGCATGGCTACCTTCACTCCCGGAAGTGATGCAGCCCGCAAAGCCGCTTCCAAGCTGGAAGTTCCCCGCATCGGTGTACGTTTCCGCTTACCGGCACAGATGAATAATGTACAGTATTTCGGACGTGGTCCGGAAGAAAACTACATCGACCGCAATCACGGAACCATGGTAGGCATCTATCAGACAACCGCCGATAAGATGTACTTCAACTATGTACGTCCTCAGGAGAACGGACACCACACGGATACGCGCTGGCTTAACCTGTCTCCCGATAAAGGAAACGGCCTTGTCATCGTTGCCGACAGCCTGATCGGTTTCAACGCACTGCGCAATTCCGTCGAGGACTTCGACTCGGAAGAAGCGCTACCCCACCCCTACCAATGGAATAACTTCAGCCCGGAAGAAGCTACCAACCACGACGAGAAGGCCGCCCGCAATGTATTGCGCCGGATGCATCACGTCAACGACATCACTCCAAGAGACTTCGTCGAAGTTTGTGTCGACATGAAGCAACAGGGAGTAGGCGGTTATGACAGTTGGGGGGCACGTCCCGAACCTTTCCACCAGATTCCCGCCAACCGCGAATACAACTGGGGGTTCACTCTGGTACCGGTCCGTTCCGGCAGTCAGGCTACCGAAGCCACCAAATATGATTATCGATAACCTTAGTATAAATTTTAAAGAAAAGACCCATGAAAGATTTATCAAGTATTGTAGCCAAGTTCAACACCCAAGGTACTATCACAGAGATCAAGCCTTTGGGAGCAGGACTTATCAACGACACATACAAAGTTAACACACAGGAAGCAGACGCCCCCGACTACGTTCTGCAACGCATCAACCATGCCATCTTCCAGAATGTAGAAATGCTTCAATCCAATATTGCCGCAGTCACCGGACATATTCGCAAGAAACTGACCGAAGCCGGAGAAGCCGACATCGACCGCAAAGTTCTCTCTTTCCTCGTCACTGAAGAAGGAAAAACTTATTGGTTTGATGGAGAAAGCTACTGGCGTGTCATGGTATTCATTCCGCGTGCCAAAACGTACGAGACTGTCAATCCGGAATATTCCAATTATGCAGGAGAGGCTTTCGGAAACTTTCAGGCTATGCTTGCCGACATTCCGGAAACACTGGGAGAAACCATCCCCGACTTCCATAACATGGAATTCCGTCTCAAACAGCTACGTGATGCAGTCGCTGCCAATGCTGCCGGACGAGTAGCCGACGTACAGTATTATCTGGACGAGATAGAAAAACGTGCGGACGAAATGTGCAAGGCAGAACGCCTGTTCCGCGAAGGAAAGCTTCCGAAACGAGTATGCCATTGCGATACGAAAGTAAACAACATGATGTTTGATGAAGACGGGAAAGTGCTTTGCGTCATCGACCTGGATACGGTAATGCCGAGTTTCATCTTCTCCGACTACGGTGATTTCCTCCGTACAGGTGCCAACACCGGAGATGAAGATGACAAAGACCTGAATCGTGTGAACTTCAACATGGAGATATTCAAGGCATTCACCAAAGGATATCTGAAAGGTGCCAAATCGTTCCTCACTCCCATTGAAATAGAGAATCTGCCTTATGCTGCCGCTTTATTCCCCTATATGCAGTGCGTACGGTTCCTTGCCGATTATATCAACGGAGATACTTACTACAAAATCAAATATCCCGAACATAATCTGGTGCGCACCAAGGCACAGTTCAAACTACTTCAAAGCGTAGAAGAACATACACCGGAGATGGTGGCATTCATCAATGAGTGCTTGGTTAATGGATAATGGAGAATGGAAAATGGATAATTAGTGGAAATGGGGCGGAGCTGTTTATTTGGTAAACGCTCCATTCTTCCACTGATAAACAATAGGACGGCGGAGAAACGGTTTAAGTTTTTCTGCCGTTTCTTTTGACATATAGTCGGGAGTGGACAGAGTGACAGCCAGTTCTGTATTTTCCTTGTTCATATCCACTTTCATCAATAAGATGTCTGCAGAACGGGAGGCCTCGTCAAATTCGTATATCGCAGTGGAGTCCGGAGTAAGCAGAAAATCGTTCATGACCGGCAGGGTGATGAATGAATCGGCAGTCAGAGGTTTCCAGTCTGTAGTATAGAAGCGGATGCTGCTGTCACAAGCCGGAGCACATGCCGTAGCTACCGTACAAATCACATTCGTGGTATCATTCAAAGCCAATACTTTCATCTGCCAAGTGGTTTCCGGAGTCATCTGCATCCGGATATAGTCCTTACTCAGATCGGTCATTTCCGATTTCTGTCCGAAGCGGTTTTCCACTTGTGCTTTCATTTTACTGCTCAGAAAGTCGATGCAGTCTTCACGGTTCACCTTCGTAAGCAAGGGACAAAGTGAATCCGGTACGTTGATAAAAAGAGTCTTTGCTTCCTGCGCCTGTGAAGAGACAAAAGTAAACAGACTGATGATGAAAAATGCGATGGTATAAGTGATTTTATTTGATTTCATATTGTACTTTTTATTTAGACCCCAAATATAAGAATATCATTCCGATTAACACGAGGATAAGGTCAATCGCTTTGCTTTTTAAATTCTTTTCACGGAAGAAGAGCGCTCCGAAAATGAAAGATACGATCACGCTTCCCCGACGAACCATCGAAACGATGGAGATCATGGAGTCATCATAGCTCAGAGCATAAAAGTAGACAAAGTCTGCCGCCGAAAGGAATACGGAAATCAGAATGATGGTCCAGTCCCAGCGGAAAGGAGTGGTCGTCTTCCGTTTGGGCCACCAGAGAAGGAAGATAATGGTTCCCATGATAAAGAACTGGTAGACATTATACCACGATTGCACCAGCATCGGATTCAGCTGTTTCATCAGAAACTTGTCATACAATCCGCTGACAGCTCCCATGACTGCTGCCAGTATAATAAAGAGAATCCATTTGTTATGCTTGAAATCGATCCCTTCTTTCTTCCCCGAACGGCTCAACATAAAGAAGGAAGCCACTGCCAGCATCACTCCGATCCATTGGTAGAGATTCAGACGCTCGCCAAACACCAGCATTGCTCCTACAAGCACCATCACCGGACGGGTAGCATTGATAGGCCCCACAATGGTAATAGGCAAGTGTTTCATCCCGAAGTAACCGAATATCCACGATGACAGAACGATAAACGACTTGATGATAATATATTTATGCTGCTCCCATCCTGCAACGGGAACATTAAAGATGGTTCCCCCAAGGAGATCAGGCTCGAATGCCGATACCAAAATGAACGGCAGAAAAATTAGACTGGAGAAAAGCGTATTCAAAAACAATACAGGCAACACCGCATTATCTTTCAATGACTGTTTCTTGAATACATCATAAAATCCCAGCAAGGTAGCCGAGAGAAAAGCTAATAATAACCACATGTTGAAATAAGTAATAGGTAATAAGTAACAAGTAATATTGAGCTGACTGGGAAGTCGGCAGTATCTAACACTCCCCTCCTTCGGGAAGGAGTGTAGATAGTACTGACTTTTTAGTTTCCTCTGAGAAAATATCTTCCGGATATTCTACGTTGACAAGGAAGAGCGCATTTCCCGGAGCGGAAGTTCCCGCTTTGCAACGATCCTGTTGTTCTATCACTTTACGGAAACCTTCCACGGTCAGTTTGCCGCGTCCTACCTCGAGCAATGTTCCTACGATGGCACGCACCATATTACGGAGAAAGCGGTCGGCACGGATAGTAAATACCCAGGTGGTGTCTTCGCCTTCCATCTTCGTCCATTCGGCATGGGAGATGTGGCAGATGTTTGTTTTTACATCTGTATGCAGTTTGCTGAAACTTGTAAAATCAATGTATTCGAACAGGGTTCGTGCAGCCTCGTTCATCCGTTCATAATCCAATGAACCATAGACACGGTAGCGGTACTGGCGGTTGAAAGGATATTTGGCGGTAGTCACATAATACTTATATGTCCGGGCAGTCGCGTCAAAACGGGCGTGCGCATCCGGTTTTACCTGACGGACACGATAGACAGAAATATCTGGAGGCAACAGACGGTTCAACTTGTCGGCGACAGTCACCGTATCGAGCACGTCTTCATGATCAAAATGTGCCACCATCAGCGAGGCATGCACCCCCGCGTCCGTCCGGCCAGCACCTATCACTTCCACATCACGACGCAGAAAAGTAGACAAAGCCTTCATCAAGCATTCCTGCACACTACTCCCGTTGGGTTGTATCTGCCAACCGTGATAGTTGGTTCCATCATAAGCCAAATAAATAAAATACCTTTGCACGCCGATTCCTCATTTTAGGGTTTTCGACTGCAAAAGTAGTCATTTTTTTATTCATACGTAGAAGGAGTCGTACCAAATGCATCCACAAAATGTTTGCGGAAAGTCGGAATGTCATTATACCCCACCATTTCGGCAACTTCCTGCACTGCATATTGTTTCGTTTTCAACAGCACTCCCGCACGGCGCATACGTACTCCTCTGATCAGTTCTATAATGGTATAGTCTGTACTTTGCTTCACTTTGCGGTAAAGGGTGGGCTGACTCATATTCATTTCCGCTGCCAGTTTCTTCACACTGAAGTCCGCCTCGCAAATATTTTCTTCCACAATTTTGATAACAGCTGTGATAAACGGATCTTCCGTCTTCACTTCCTCACCCGCCTGTTCCGGTTCGCTCACGACAATTGTATCCGTTCCCGGCAATTTGAACAACTTCGTGTACATCTGCTTCAACGTCTGACGACCATTAATCAGACTGCTGACTTTCGCCTTCAGAATGCCCGGAGTAAATGGTTTCAGTACATAATCATCCGCACCCAGCTGCAGTCCGTGAATAATATCGTCGTCTTCTACCTTTGCCGTCAGCATGATAAAAGGAATACTGCACGTTTCCGGATTCTCCTTCACCTCCCGGCAACATTCGAAACCGTCTTTCACCGGCATCATGACATCACAGATGATCAAGTCCGGCATCTCTTTCATTGCCGTATCGACTCCCTCCTGCCCGTTGGTTGCCATCAACAAGTTATATTCATTGCCGAAGAGCACTTTCAGATACAGGCGGATATCCTTATGATCTTCTACAATCAATATCGTCTTTTTAACTCCGCCCGCTACGGGGGATGCTACTTCTTCGGCAGGCAATGCCTCCGCAAAAAGCGGCAGTTGCTGATCCTGTTGCACCACAGCATCCTCTACTGCCAAATCCTGTTTCTGTGTTTCTGCCGATTCGGGTTCCAGCTCTGCTACTTCTGTCAGTTCTTCCGGATCAATAAACTGAATATTCGGATTGTTTTCAAAGACATCTCTGTCGGCGGGAAGATTGACCGTGACCTTCGTCCCCTTTCCTTCAGTACTTTCAAGAGTAATCGTTCCGTAATGAGCTTCGATCATCTGTTGCATGATGGTGAATCCCATTTGCGCAGCCGACATATCACGTTCCGATCCTTCATTCTCGCTCATCAACTGCTCAACAGTTCTTACCCTTTCTTTTCCGTCATCTTCTACTATCAGGCAGACATAGTGCATATTGTCATTCACGACCTCACAAACAGATAAAGAAACCGTTCCCGCATAATGCGTATGGGTGAAAGCATTTGTCAACAGATTATGAATGACGAATTCTATTTTCTTTTTGTCCACATAAAATTCCATCTCCTTCTTGATTCTCTTCTCGCAATGGAAATCAATGGTATACACCTTCAACAAGTCCCGGACACCAAAAAGAGAGCTGTCGATCATTTTATCCACCGAATACGGAGCAACTTCCAGTTTTGATTCCATATTGCCCTGCCCGTATACTGCCAGCAACTGGTCGCAGGCATCCACCATGCGGAGTGAGTTCCGGTACGCCACCTGTAGAGAAAGCTGAGAAGTCTGAGCGTCATCCTTCTGCAATTCCTTCAGCGGAGCGATGATGAGTGACAACGGCGTACGCAATTCCTGCACAAAGAGCATCAGCAACCGGTTCCTCATCGCTTCTATCTCTTTTTTTTGTTCCTGTTTCAGCTTTTCGAGATTCAGATTCTCCTTCAGTATCATCTCACGGTCACGATGAATCTGTTTGCGCTGATCCTTCTTTCTGAAATAAGAATAGAAGAAATAAGATAATCCGCCAAGTAACAGAACATACATGATATACGCCCATATAGTCTGATACCATTTACCCTTCACCACCAGAGGAATCTCGATTACCTCCCCTTCTTTCCCATCCGGGAAAACCAGCTTAGCCTGCAAGGCATATTTTCCGGCAGCCAATCCGTTGAACCACAGTCCTTCTGCAAGCGGTATCATTTTCCATTCTTTGTCCGCAGGAAGCAGACGGTAAGCAATCTTGCGCTGTGCCAGTCCGTAACGCAGATCGGAAAAGAACAAATGAAAGTCGTTGTTATCGGAAGCAAACACCAGTTTCTCCTGTTTTTCCGGAGAAACAGCCAGAATCATCTGCCCGTTCCGCTTTTCTCCTGCCAGCACCGTTTCTCCACCGACTTCCACATCGGTCAGCATCAAATGCTTCTTGCCACTATCGCCTTTGGTAGCAGAAGGATCAAAGAAAATCAGCCCCCAGGAATTCGCCCATAACAAGCGTCCGTCATTCAAACGACAGACTGCACTGCAGTTTCCCACCGACAGATAACTATAAAAAGCCTCCTGTCCATTTCTGATGGTCATCACTCCTACATTGTTTCCTGCCCATGTGTTTCCGATATGGTCGTCGACCATGCAACTGACATGTCCGTCCGTCAATCCACTCTGCAGTGTATAAACAGATTCTATCTTATCCTTCTCTCTTCCGTCGATGCGAATAACGACGTTCAGATAGGCTGCATAAATCTGATTATAGTTATTCACATACAGGGTTCGCACTCCGGCTTCTTCCAGCCCATTCTCCTTTTCATAGTTTCCTTCCACCCGTATCTGGTCACCGTTCGTTTCAATTCTTTTCAGCCCTTTATCCGTACCTACCCATACATTTCCTTCCTTATCTTCAGTGATGGCAAATACATTCTTGATTTCACCGGGCAGCTTTATATTTTTGCATCCGTGAGTTTTAGGATCTACCTGTACCAGTCCATTCGAAGTACCTACCCACAAACGATTCCACGAATCCAGACAGAAACAGTGGACAACAGCCTGCATCCTCCCGCCTTCGCTGTTTTTCAACTGAAAAGATTCCACGTCTTCCGTAAGCGGATTGACAGAGATGATCTCTCCCAAATTGTTACCCAGCCAAATGTTTCCATCTTTACCTTTATATATGTGATAACGTCCGGAGAGACCGGATACTTTTTTCCATGGTTCAAAATGTGTATCCATCGAAAATGACGGAGTAGTACTTCTCATGATGCCTCCATCGGTCACCGTCAACCAGATATACCCTTTTGCATCTTCGACCATGCCATCCACTCTGGATTTGAAATTCTGCCGTACCCGGCTGTACATACTGTCGCTGATATCAAACTTTACCACTCCGCCGCCAAAGGTACCTACCCAAAGAATCTGCTGCCTGTTATCCCATAGCAGACTGGTCATCTTATTTTCGATCCTTGAATGGAACGCTCTTTCCCCCTGTGTCAGCAGTGTCAATGTAAACGGACTCTCACACAAATTCAGATTCTCAAAATGCAATTTATATAATCCGTCCCATGTCGTCAGATAAAACGTCTGCTTATCTTTCATCACCATATCCGTAACATACGAGTTGGAGAAATCCGGCTGGTCGCCCCCCTCGAGAGAGACTACACGTTCCTTATGCGATTTAAGGTCATAACATACAATATCATTCCATAATCTGCATATCCATAAATATCCCTGTCGCAAAAAGAGTCTGTTCACCACATCATATTCTCTGATCACAGAAGTTCTTTTGGTTACGAGATCATAATGTATCACCTTTTCGCGGTCAACGGCAAAGTACAGGTTTGTTTTTCCATCCGTGCAAAGATTAGTAATCTTTCCTTTTATCAAAGGTTCGGGATTCAATATACAATAGACGAAATCTTCTTTTCCTTCTTTCTTGCGGATGGGACGCGATTCGAACAATCCATGCGAAGTAGCCAGATACAGGCTGCCATCATTCCAGCAAAAATCCTGAATCTCTTTAAGTTTCAGCGGCCTGTCAAAACGTACAGGCAAAAACTTTTCCATTTCTTTGTCAAAACAGGTTATTCCCCCCTGATAGAGTGAAGCATAAAATAAACCGTCAGAACCTTCCTTCAGCGTTTTTACAGCCTGATGCAAAGGAGTGGAAAGGGAGTCAACGCTCATAATGAGCGGATAATCACGAAATCTGAAGCCATCGTAGCGGGAGATTCCCTTGTCGGTAGAGAACCACATAAAGCCTTCGCTTCCGTAACAAACATGATAAATAGTATTATTTCCGACTCCGTTTTTAATTATTTGCGGTTCCAGGTCCCAGTGGGTATCTATAGAGTATGACGGAAGAAAAACCGTCAACAGCAACAACAGAAAGAAGAACTTCCTCATATCTTAATTGTATTTTGTTCATGTGTATTGGCTGATAAAGATATATAATTAAATCATTAGCAAATCGGATAACAAATATTTTTTAGCAATAATTCACAATAAAGTAAAAGCCCGCTGATTCGTAAAAGAATCGGCGGGCCTCCCATTGTTTGTTTCTTAATTGCCTGAATGACCAAAGCTATATTGTTTGCTGTCTGGTTCCTCTTTTTGTCTGATGGAATCTCCGTGCACGGCGCAAGGAGCCCTTTTATATAAGTTGTATATATTGTAACGTAATACCTAAAATCAATAAATTCCTGTTGTATTAATTAGCTGCTTTGGAAAGAGTAAAGCTATAAGTTCCCTTATTATCCTTGAAGTTGTAGCTACCTTTAAAGCTTACGGGTACCTTAACCAGGCAATTACCCTGGTCGCTTACACGGAAATAGAGATAAGAAGTCGAGCTGAATACACTGTTTCCTTCAGCAGTAGTAGATAAGGAAGCTCCATAACCCTGCCAGTTGAACAGGTCAGTCGAGGAAGAGTATGTAGTACCTATATAAAATACTCCGCCGTTATTATCAATATTAAAGTTGATGGAAACACACAATGCGAATTGTTCTACGAAAGCACCGCTTCTGGTACGGGCCTGATATTCTGCGATCATCTTCACTTCTTTTCTGTCACCACCTTCGTAGTATCCTTCCAAAGTTTCCGATTCACAGTTACGGATAGTATTACCATTCTGACGAAGCGCTTCAAGCACACTTGCCATTTCTTCTGCAGTCACAGAAGGTACATCACCTACTTTAGAGTCAACAGTTGCAGATTGTATACCATATAAAGATATCATGGATTCAAAGTTTGAAGAGTTGTCTTCAAAACTATCACTTTCAGCATTAGAACATGCTACAAAAGTTAATGCCAATACACATGCGAAAAAGAATTTAATTGATTTCATATTAGTACCTCCTAAATTTTATTTGTTTTTTTAATTTGTTTGCGAACTGTTGTTTGTTATTTCGTCCGCTTCTTACACTTCATATTGTTTATCTGTTCATGTTCCTTAGGAGGGAATCTTTTAAACTTAAGTTGTCTTATTTATCTTTTCTTGTTTGTTTGTACACTGCAAACATAGGCGTTTTATTCAATAGAAAAAACTTTTCAGGAGACAAAATGAATGAATTACCACTCTTTAACGAACGAAATACAGCTTATTCAAGCACTTGAATAAGATATGCAAGTATCAAATCGCCGCTCATCTGCGATTCATTCAATACGAGCGGTAAAAACACCACCTATTACCAACGAATTATATGCCACCTATAAAAAGAATGATATACCACCCCACTTATTAATTTCCATTGAAAGGAAAGAGAAGAAAGATGAATCCACCAATTAACGTCTATTCATATAACCGTTACTTTTGCAACATCAACAAACAAAACCCATCATGCGATGAAAAAGAAAAGAATCTTATTTTTGTTCGTTACCTTGTTTGCTTCTACCTTATTATATAGTCAGGTAGTCGGAGTGAAAACCAATCTTGTAATGGACGCGATGAAAATTATCAATCTCGGAGCCGAAGTCGGTCTGAGTAAGAAGTTAACGCTGGACTTGTATGCCAACTATAATCCGTGGAAATACAAAGATCAGAAGATGATGAAGATGCTCGCCATCCAGCCGGAACTCCGTTACTGGTTCTGCGACAAGTTCAATGGACACTTTGTGGGATTCCATGTACATGGAGGCGTCTACCAGGCTGCCGCCATCAATATGCCCTGGGGCATCTGGCCGGAACTGAAGGACCACCGCTTCAAAGGCAATTTCTTCGGTGCTGGTATTTCCTACGGTTATCAATGGATTCTTGCCAAGCATTGGAATCTGGAAGGGAATATTGGTGTAGGTTACGCACGTGTCAAGTATGAGCAGTTCGAATGCAAGACGTGCGGTGAGAAGGTTAGCGAAGGACATAAGAACTATTTAGGTCCCACGAAAGCTGCTATCAGTTTAATCTATTTATTCTAAAACAAAACAAATATGAAAAAGATATTATGCATACTCTTTTGCCTGCTGCCTGTATTGGGCGGGAAAGCGCAGACACTTTATAGAGATCAGGTGCGCATAGAGAAAGAATCTATCACACGCAATGAAGATAACAATGTGCTGAGCATCGATATGGATATCGTGATGCAGGAGAATCTGAAGCTCTCCTCCAATCATGTCGCCACCCTCACTCCGTTCCTCGAATCAAATGGCCGCACCAAGATACTACCTTCCATCGTAGTTTACGGTCGCAAACGTGAAGTAGTAAACCAACGCAATAACATCGCTCCTTCGGAAAATACTTACAGTGTTATCCGTCGCAAGCATAATAAAGAACAGATTATCAACTACCACCAGCAATTCCAGTTCGAAGCCTGGATGCGTGATGCGGAAATGAAACTAAATATTGATGTATGCGGCTGCTGCGACCTGAAAGAGGAGACCAGCGGTGAATTAATCACCCGATTGAACATTTTACCCGTGCAGCTACAGCCCGCTATATCCTATATCACTCCACAGGCAGAAGCCGTCAAGCACCGTGCCATAGAAGGAAGCGCTTTCCTCGACTTCCCGGTGAACCAAATTATCATCCGACCGGAGTATCGTCGCAACACAGTAGAGCTGGCCAAGATACGTGCTACCATTGACAGTGTACGTAATGATGACAAGACAACGCTCAGCAGTATAAAAATTCACGGTTACGCATCACCGGAAGGTGGATATGCCAACAATACCCGACTGGCAAAAGGTCGTACACAGGCATTGGTAGATTATGTGACCAGTTATTACAAGTTCGACAATAAACTGATCACTTCAGAGTATACTTCTGAAGATTGGGAAGGATTCCGCAAGTTTATCGCAGCTTCTTCATTGGAGAAGAAGGACGAGATACTGAAACTGATGGATGACTCGACACTGGACATAGACAAGAAAGAACGCCAGATCGCTCAATTGGCAGGTCCTCAAACTTATAAATATATATTGGAAGAATGTTATCCGGCTTTGCGTCATTCAGACTATACCGTCAACTATACCGTACGCGGGTTCAATCTGGAAGAAACCAAAGAGATTATCAAGACACGTCCGCAACTGTTGAGCCTACAAGAAATCTATCGGATTGCGAAAAGCTGTCAGCCGGGAAGCGAAGAGTTCAACCGTTCGTTCCAGGTAGCAGCCACCATGTTCCCGGATGACCCTATTGCCAATCTGAATGCAGGAGCCATGGAAATACAGAAAGGCGGAGACCTGACAACAGCGAAGAAGCATCTTGCCAAAGCTGATCAGAAAGCTCCCGAAACGCTGAATAACCTGGGAGTCATCGCACTGCTGGAAGGCGACTACGATGCGGCAGAGAAATATTTCAATGCAGCAAAAGCCGGTGGACTCACCACTCAGGCTGACACCAATATGAAACAACTAAAAAGCATAAGAAATTACCCCAAAGAATAACAACAAACAATTTTACCCCAAAACACAAACGCACCACCTGAGAAGGCAGTGCGTTTTTTTTATATCATAATCATCATATCATCGGCTTAACAATCTCCACTTTTAAGCCCAATGCATCAATGATACGAAAGAAAAGTCCGACTCCCGGCTCAAGCGCTCCTTTCTCAATTCTAGATATATAGGACTTGTTGGTACCTACCTTGCCGTACAATTTGTCTAATACAGCATCCATACTTCCAACGTCAGGGTTTACTTGCATAATATTCATTTTTAAGTTTTACTGCCTTTTCAATCTCACTTTCGGGCGTTTTTTGTGTCTTTTTCTGAAAGCCATTAAACAACATCACGATATTGCCTTCATCAAAAATAAAAAAAGCCCCATAAATATTCATGGAATGTTTTTTTATTTTCAAGCGTTTCAGCCCTTTCAGCCATCCGCCACAACCGCCTGCCAGCAGGCGAAAGCGGCTGAAAGCCGCCCCCGAAAAAGCACCCTTTCAGCCTTCAGTCCTTTCAGCCGGGAATTTACCGGAGCGTCGGCTGATCTCTGGATGTCCCGTAGAATCCGGGAACAGGAACATAGATCGGCTGATTACGCAATCCGAGATTCTGCAACTTTCCTTCCTGGCAAATTCTCCGGATATGAATCATAGCCGTAGAACGTACCATGCCACACAAAGATTGGAAATCTCTGCGCTGCATCATCTGATGCGTACTGAAATACTCCTTCAGCAACATATCAATCTCTACTTCCGAAAGTTTGGACGAATGAAAATTCTTCTTCAGTTGCTTTACCTTAATTAATCCGATAGAGTTTTTCAATTTCTGATCCGAACGAAAGCGGATAGCCTTCAGTTTGATTTTCATATTCCGTCGTGGAGTGTCGGCGGCTATCTCTTCCGTAGCAGTCAGCGTGGGGTAAAAATAGCCGATGCCGTCCAAATGCACCTGCCGTCCTTCTCCCAACTCCTCTCCCATCACCTGCGAAAGAGCATCCAGTACAGCAGTCACATCGACTTCATTCAGCGTACAACGGGATTGAATCTTACTCCTCATTTCGTCCGTATCTACCTGACCATTGTAAGCAATGCGGGGATGGAATCTTTTTTTCTTCGGTTGATCCGGTGATACCGGGTTCTCATACCAGTCAAATAATATAGCCATAGCTTCCTCTTTTATTAAATAAGTACTTCTAATCTGTTATTCCTACGGAAACTTCCGATGAAAGAAGCTTCATTTTCATCGGCTAATGTGCTATGGCTGCCCGGCTAATGGAGATTAGCCGATTGACTAATGAAGGATAGCTGATCAGCTAATCTGCATTAGCCTCTGATGTTTGCGCCTTCAAAGATACAACAGAAAGGCAGGAAAACCTAATGATTCCTACGTTATTTCATAAACGGAAGTATTTAAAGGAATCTATCGAAAACACTTGCAAATCGCTATCCCGGCATTGTAACTTTGATGCACGAAACTTAAAAAAAAGAACAAATATGATGGAAAAAGTAACCCAAATGATCGCCATGCTGATAAAGGCATGGAAAAAAGAGAGCGTATCACAGATTGACACACCTCCCGTTCCCGCAACGCCCGAACCGAAGCAGCAGTCCCCCAACAACTCCGCCTGCCTGACGGAACGGGTCAACACCTTTCTGCAAACTCACTATGACTTCCGCTACAACCGCCTGACGGAAGAAACAGAATTTCGCCCATTAAGCGGAGCAAAGACCGAATTTCGTCCCATCGGAAAACGTGAACTGAACACCCTCTGCATGGAGGCTCATGCAGAGGGCATTTCCTGCTGGGATAAAGATGTGAGCCGATATATTTATTCCACACAAATCGGAGAGTATCATCCTTTCCGGCTTTATATGGACGAACTTCCTCCCTGGGACGGCATCGACCGGTTGACTCCGCTTGCCCGACGTGTATCTGCACTACCTCTATGGGTAAAAGGATTCCACACATGGATGCTGGGACTGGCTGCCCAATGGGAAGGAAAGACGGGTGTCCATGCCAACAGCCTGGCTCCCATCCTGATCAGTGCCGAACAGGGACGGATGAAATCGACTTTCTGCAAATCGCTGATGCCCAAAGTACTGCAACGTTACTATATGGATAATCTCAAACTGACATCAGAAGGACAGGCAGAACGTCTTCTGTCAGAAATGGGGCTGATCAATCTGGATGAATTCGACAAATATGCAGAGAGTAAAATGCCGCTTCTGAAGAATTTAATGCAAATGTCGAGTCTCCACGTCTGCAAAGCGTATCAGCGTAACTTCCGGGACTTGCCGCGCATCGCTTCTTTCATCGGAACTTCCAACCGCTCCGATCTGATGAGTGACCCGACAGGCAGCCGCCGTTTCTTCTGTGTAGAAGTAGAAAAGCCGATAAATTGTGAGGGAATCGAGCATGAACAGATCTTCGCCCAACTGAAAGCGGAGCTTGCCGACGGGTGTCCGTATTGGTTCGACAAAGAAACGGAACGTGAAATACAACAGAATAATGCACCCTTTTACCGTACTTGCCCTGCCGAAGAGGTATTTCTCAGTTGTTTCCGCACCTCAGCCTCAGCGGAAGAGAAATATCTGCGACTTTCTGCCGCCGATATTTATAAAGAACTGAAGAAACGGAATGCTGCTGCTCTACGAGGTTTCAATCCGAACCATTTTGCGCAAGTATTGATAAAAATGGGGGTAGAACGGAAGCATACGGAATATGGGAATGTATATTTGGTGGTAAGACGATGATTGAATTTGGTAACACGGCTGAAAGCACTGAAAGCGATATTTCCAGTTTTTAGGATAGTACTTTCAGCCGGAATATCGATGAACAAGGAGGTTCATGATAAAGCTGAACAATCTGAACCCTAATCGGTACTGTAATTCTCAATGTGATGCAAAGCAGTAGTAAATCATTCAAAACGGAATGAACGAAACACAATTTCACTAACTCCCCATACATTAGCTGCAAATTCTATTCGCTATATCTAAAATAGTTGAAGAAAATAATAAAACAACAACAGCGGTAAATAGAAAACATAGGCGGCAAAACATTCATTTAACCAAAAAATCATTCAAAAAACGATCAATTCACCCATTTCAAAAGACCATTTAAAAGATTGAAAAATTCACCTTCAAAATTGAAAAAAACACCAATTAACGATTTCGCATTTCTCCCATACCTTTGCAATGTCGATAAGGAACAAAAGTTTCTTGCGAAACAAACAAAAGAACAAAACAATAAAATCAGTATATAAACAATTAAAGAAACATTGCCTATTAGAAACAAACAAAATCATTCCTCTCGGAAGTTACTTCTTTTTCCTTATATAATATAAGGGCTTCCTATTAAAAAGAAAATGATGTTTTAACAAAACAAACGACCCTCATCCTTTAGATGACTCTCCTCAAAAGAAGAAAAAAAAACAATTAGCACAGTATACATTATATATAGTGTGCAACCCCAAAAAAAGAATTATAGCATCACACATTAAAATCAAAACAAAAATGAAAGTAAAGAATTTATTATTAGCAGGTTTGGCAGTAGCAGCCATGACAGCTTGTAGCAACAATGACGAGATCGTTGAAAACGGCATTCAAACAACAGGTGAAGAAGCAAGTATGCAAATTAACCTCAAATTCGCTGATCAAGGAACTAGAGCTGTATCTGGTGAGCCAGATGAAGGAGCAGATTTCGAAAGGGAATCTTCTACAGTTACAGCAATTATTGTGTACCCGAACAGCACCAAAAACAAAGTCTATAAAAACTTAACATTGGTAGAAGGTAGTAACAAAACATATAAGACTGAAGCTTTCAGTGTGGAAGCTGCTAATGGTGTAAATGTTTACGCAATTATCAATTATGACGCAGACAAGGCTAATGCTCTTGCAGCGACAGCCGATCTTACAGAATTAACCGTAGGAGCACAATCACTACCTGATAAAGGTTTAGCATACATCGCAGAAACTGTAGCTAAAGAGAACGCATTTTTAATGAGTGGTTCTACAGCAGAGCCTATAGATATCGAAGCCGGTAGTACAACCAACGTAGCTCCCATTACCGTAGACCGTGTAGCAGCCAAATTGGATGAATTGACAAATTTATCAGAAGCATTTACCATTGAAAACGGAGATAAAATTTATAATACAACCGGCAAGGCAGTATCTGTTAAGCTTGAGGGATTCTCTTTCTCTAACTTATCAAGCGATTCTTATATATTCGGTGGTAAAACAAGTGCATCAAGTTGGTTACAACAATATATACCTGCAACAGGAACAGCTACTGATGCTACTTATAGATGGATTACTGAAGGAGTCACTTACTGTTTAGAAAATAATACTATCGCCAACCCAACTAGAGTTCACTATAAAGGTCAAGTTTGTTTAGATGAAACACCTATAAACGAGGACTTCTTCATCAGAGCTATTACATTTGATGGTGTAACAACATATCGTCTCTTCACTACATGGGATGCGTTGACTACATATTACGATAATGCAGCTATTACAGCACTTGATTCATCTAACCCTGCAGACCTTGCTAAATATGGTATTATGAAGTATCTAGGCGGTATTTGCTACTACGAAGCTGATATTAAGACTTACGCACCTACAGAATCTACTTCTGTTTTACGTAATAACTGGTATCAACTGACAGTTAACAAGATTACTAAGATTGGTCTGCCGACTCCGGCACCAGAACCAACTCCAGACGCAACAATGTTGACTATTGAAACTACAGTTAAACCTTGGACTATCCAAGTTAACGGTTACGACCTCTAATCTCTAAATTATATATCGGGAGAGGTTTTCTCCTCTCCCGATACTTTTCACACTCGATTTTATATACAGAGCATCGCATTCAAACAAAACATACGCTTCTCGAAAAGCATAAAAAAAAAGACAATGAAACGAATACTAACCACCATACAAAAAAGAGCAAACAAGATATTGTCAATTGCAATATTGGCTGGTGCAATCACATCATGTGATTCTATCTTGAATTACAACGAAGATTGCGACATCGAATATTGTGTTAAGTTCAAGTATGACTACAATATGGAAGAAAAGGATGTATTCGCAGAACAAGTAAGGAGTGTCACCCTTTATGCTTTTGATGAAAACAATAATCTCGTCTATCAGAACACGGATCAAGGTGAACAATTGGGAGATATAGACTACGCTATGAATATAGCAGGTATAGACCCATCTCAATGTCGGCTGATCGTTTGGGCTGGATTGAATGACGAATCATTCGCAGTACCCTTACTATATCCAGATCAATCAAAAATTGAAGAATTAAACGTAAAGACACTGCGCAAACAAGCTACAAGAAGCACCTCTGAAGAAGAAAAAGGAAAATATATAGTAGATAGTAGTCTGTATTCACTTTGGCACGGTGAAGTAAAAAAAGGAACTACTACTCGTAGTGGAAGAATACAAACCACTGAAGTGTCCTTAGTGAAGAATACCAACACCATACACGTTATTGTAGCACAGGTTAATCAGTCAAACGGACCGATAACAAAAGTACTTACCGAAAACACATTTGAATGTGCAATCTATGACGATAATGGTTACATGAACTATGACAACTCATTGCTTGAAGACAATTTATTGACTTACAAGCCCTATAATACCAAAGCTGAAGTTGTAACAACAAGAGCTTTTAGTGCAGAAAACGAACCTGCCAAAGAATATAACGGCATCACCAGTGATGTAAGTGTAGCAAGACTTGTGAAGGGACAAACTCCTGAATTAACGATCAAGAACTCTCAAACACAAGAAGTATTATTCCACAGTGATGACCTGATAAAATACTTCGAAGAAGTAGATGCGGAAAAATATAAAGATCGAAACTATTCTCTCCAAGAATACTTGGACCGTGAAGACGAATATACCATAAAGATTTTTGTAGACGAAAAACTTGCACTCATCAAAACAGTAATTGATGTAAATGACTGGATCATCCAAATTAATGATATTGAACTTTAATACAAAAAAAATGAAATACTCTAAATTGACATATTATTTGCTGGCTATCCTCTGCATAATGGCAACGTCTTGTGTCTCAGACGGAGTTATGGATGAATGTCCGGATAGCAGCAAGAGCAAACAGACTGTAAAAGATGCTCGTGTAAGTCTCGTTCTAAACTTTGCGTTCAACAGTTCTGTAACAAGAGCAGGAGAAAGCGATGGAGACACAACAGAAGGAGAAGAAAGCGAACGCAAAATCAAGGATGTACATATATATGCGTTTCAAAATAACCAGTTCAAGGAAGAAGTAAAGTACGTATCAATATTTGGAACTGATGGAGAGAATACACGGATGATACAAGGTACATTAACTGAAACTTACGATTCAAATAATGCAGTGAAATTTGTAGTAATAGTAAATGGTGAAAACAAAAAGGTTATCACAGCAAATAAGCCCAGTAATTATACAACTCCCGAAGCACTATATAATCAATTAGTTTTCGAATTTAATAGCAACGATGACTGGAGTACAAATATCCCTATGGCAGGAATGTGCGAAATAAGACCACTTGCAGAAGGAGAAAATGTAGCAAAACTAGCGTTAACGCGTGCAGTTGCAAAAGTTAACGTAACAGTAAATGAAGGCAAAGGTTTAGATAATTTCAGAATTACTGAAATCAGATTATGCAACTATAATACATCAGGCTATTGTGCCTCTAATGATCTGAGTGAACCATATATTCCGACTGATGTTCAGCAATCCACAACACCTATATCTTCCGGTACCATTACAGATGCAGAAATGAATGCTTATGAGAACCATTTATATCTTCCGGAACATAAAAATATAGGTGTAACAGATAAAAAAGCTTATTTAGAAATTGATGCAATGGTTAAAGGAGAAAGCAAAACTTATACATTAGCATTTGCTCAAAATGGAAATCCTCATGATGTCTTACGTAACTATATGTACGTTTTCAATATCAGAAGTGTGAAAATGGATATTGATGTAGGTATAGACTATGAAGTGGCTATATGGGATGAAAAAGAGATTGAAGTAGCACCTTTTTAATAATATCAAGGAGATATTCTGATGAAAAAGCAAAACAACATATTAAGAGTTATCAATAAATTACTGTGTATTACACTGGCTTGTATTATTTTTAATGCCTGTACAGATGAAGAAATTATATCTTCTACAAAAGTAGAAGTCGGTATTCCAGTAGAAGTTCAACTGGGAATGTCAATCTCTGGAATGAGCGAAGTTTCAACTCGATCACTCGACGAGGATGCAGAAAGTCAAGTAAATGACCTTTATGTATTAGTATTTGATGCAAACAGCCAACAAAAAAAGACAGGCAAGTTTTTCTCTACAGACGAAATTGTCAGTACAACAACTAATAAGAATAAAGGAAGTATCGTTTTGAAAACTACCAGTGGTGAATGTCGTATCTATGCAGTAGCAAATGTCACTACAACAGAGTTGACTGGTACAAACCTAAAATCACAGTTGGACAATGTTGACAAAATATCCGACTTAAACAATATTACTGCAGCTTTAACAGAAGTCAATATCCAAAGAGTACAGGCAGCTCTAAGCATGAGTGGAGCATACAAAACTACCAATCAACCAAACAAAGCGGAAGGATATTGCGTCATAAATGAAGAAGGAAACGTTTCTGCAGGAAAAATAGAACTTAATCGTTTAGATTCTCATATCACATTCAAGATAGCAGTAGGTTCAGAGGTTAAAACCTTTACTCCTATTAGCTGGCAAGTAAAGAACGTGCCATTGAAATCAACCGTATTTCCCCAAGACAAAAGTGTATTTACCAACTCAGGTGATTTTGCAGAAGAAAGTTCTATTTCCAAAGCATTCGGAACAGTAACTAGCGACAAAGTTTATCGTACTTTTGACTTCTATATGTTGGAAAACGTCAAATCTGCTAAAGAGTACAACGGAGAAAAGATTGCCGCAGATGTTAGTAATATGAATATTCAAGAAAGACAAGCGGAGTACGCAAAACGAGAGGCTGAAGAAAAGATAAAAGACCCGGATAACAAAGATAAGGTTATCAATACCGGTACATATAAGTTCTCTGAGCCGTTCGCCACCTACGTAGAAATTAAGGCTAGTATGGAAATAGCCCATAAGGAAGATGGAAAAGATGTAACCCGCGTAGCAAATGTGACATACATAATTCACTTAGGAGGTGGCACCGATGACCCTGCCAACTTTACCAGTAATCGCAATACGAAGTATACCTATAAGATCCAAATTAATAACGTGGATAACATCGTTGTAGAAGTTGAAGAAGACAAAGAGAACCGTCCTGGTGAAGAGGGCGATGTAGTCGATGCGGAAGTAGAAGCCCGTACTTTGGACGCTCACTACAATAGCTTTGTTATGGGATTCAGCTACAATGACGTAGCGGACGAAAATGGAAAAAATGCTTTGCAATTTGTTGTTAAAACCCCATTTGGTACTGTGACAAACAAAGATCAAGCCGATGCAGCTAGCAATATCAGCAATCCACAAGACTATCATTGGATTCATTTCAAGCAAAATACAGGTAAGGATCCAGATAAAAAATTAGCATTACATAAAGGTACTATTATTGATATCTTTAATTTAGGAGATGATATAATAAAGCGATATAATAATGATACAGCAAAAGACAAGAGCAAAACTAAGCAATATTTTTATACAGTTTTTGTAGACGAGTATTATTATAGTAAGCCCCCTAAAGGAGAAAATTGGGGAAATGATGCTACCACCTATTGGCGTCACTTTGCTAATGCTGCAGATCGTTACATCATGTTGGTGTACGCACCTAAGTATAGCACTGATAATGAAAGTAGCTACGCAAAAGCACGTTATATGCTTACACAGCGTTCCATCCAAACTTATTATAGCACAGAATCAGGAACTGCGCTGGGCATGGAGCATATTAACGAAACTGGAGCAGCAACAATATGGGGAAACATTACAGATGCTGTGTCTTACAATGGTTTATGGAACACTTGGCAGTATTTAAAAAATAATAACTCTTGGGATAGTCATGTCACTCGTACCAGTTGGGATCAAAATATGAATACATTCACAACCCAAAACGAAGCAGTTGTAGTAGCACGCTGCCTGTCTCGCAACCGTGATGAAAATGGGGATGGTATAATTACTGCTAATGAAGTGAAATGGTATGTACCTACCAGCGAACAGTTAATGGGTATGTATTTGGGAGCAAAAAGTTTGCCATCACCACTACTTGATTCTGAGAATATAAACTTTGTATATAGCGAACGAGGAAAGTATCATTATTCAACAAGTGATGAAAAACGTATTTGGTCAGAAGAAGGAGCCTCCGTAAGTCCTTGGAAAAGCGGTTGGGGAGCAGGAAGTGCACAGAATTTCCGGTGTGTACGTAATTTGGGTATTGATGTGACACAGGAAAGTGATATCAAAAAGACGAATTATCCCAATCAAGCTTTTGAATACAAAGATGAGGCTAGAGTAAAAGTCTACAATAAATATTCAACTAATGACGAAATAGCTACTAAAAAACGAATTTTCGTAATGTCAAGACTGACAGACCAAAATATCCGTTCACGCGTTAAAACAGGTGAACTTGCCATTCATAACAACTTCGAAGATGGCAACAAACCAGCTTATGCATTCCAGATGGCTAAAAATAAAACAGAAAGCGGTAGCGGAAACCAAGGAAGTCCCTTTACGATAACTACTTGGGAAAAAGTAATACGCTCTTATTGGTATGAGAGAGACTCCAGGTATTCTCCTTGGTATCGAACTTATGATGGTGACCGTAGCTGGTGTAAAAACTATACCGAGGAGGACAACGAAAGAGATAAAGGGCTTTGGAGAGCACCTAATCAGAGAGAAATGATGCTAATGTATATCTATAACTCTAAAGGCGTAGACAACACGCTATCCCGTACTTTATGGAAATACAAAACAGGAGCGGAAAAAGATAATTATACACGCTTCTTCTGTACATCAGGTAATCTAATGTTATCCAATGATGGCGTTAACGGAGGCTCCAATGAAAGAATGGCAAATCTTTCTATCCGCTGTGTACGAGATGTGGAAATAGTAAAATAATACAGTAAATAAAACTTAAAATTCTTAGATATTATGACACAAAAAGACATCCTGCAACTAGAATCATCAGATATGAGACAAGCCTATCTGTTTGAAGAGAACGGACGCTGGTATGCTTACGAGCATTCAGCCAACCGAATCGAGAAATTTGTGAAGGGCTTTGTAGACTTCAAACACAAAGTGCAAGATGTCTGCGGTCGGATAAAAGTTGAAATCGACCTCAGTATATTGGAAAAGTGTTCCATTACACTGTGCGAAGATTCACTGCTTGTACTTGATTGCCCTGCAGCATAGAAAACTGCAGAAGAGTATAAGCTTCATAACTCGTAGTAAGAAATTACACAATATATTGTTTGTTTTGTTTGTGTTCCTCAATCCACTCAGAGGCAGCTTGTGAAAGTAGCGCTGAGTGGGTGGGGATTTTTTGTGCAAAAAGAAAATGAAAGGAGAACAAATGATGATGACAAATGAAAAAATGAAGATTAATGGGTGTACTCCTATAGAAGATTTGATCACCGAAGATTTTGGTGCTATAGGCCCCCCCGAAAGAGATGAATTCGAGCGAGGATGCGAAGCCTTTATCATATGGGACGAAAAATAAGTTTCACGATTTGGTGATTTTGACAGGAAAACATGGAAACATAAGTTATAATTCGCGAAATGTCTTCAGATTGCATTGCCCATAAGAAAGGCTTCCAACCCGTAGAAGCCTTTTTAACTTGTCAAAGTGATAGCTTCATGTCAATGAAGCAAAAATGATAGCTATATTTACAAAGCTTGTTTTGTTTGTGAACAACAATTCACCGGAAGCATAAGTTATGATTCGCAGGAGTTCACATGATTTGCATATCTGATTATTTATTGCGTTCTTTGTATTACATAAAATGTATAACGTAAAAGATGAACGACTTCGAGGAATACATAAGACAGAGCGAACCGCATAAGCGGGAGAAAGGATACGCTTGGCAAACAGCCATTGGCCTGCAAGCTGTTGATGGTCTTAAACCTTCGGAATATTTGAAGGAAAAAGCCCGCCAACACATTGAAGGGGATATCACTATTGACGAGGTCAAACAATTAGTTGATAGTTATTACAAATCAAAGGTTGCCCGTTCATCTAGCGAAGATCGTACGGAAGAAGCCGATAAGGTCTCAGCCAGAATAACAGAGATCCTTTCGGAGAATACATTCACATTCTCACCTATCGAATACTTGGCTATTCATCGGCATTTATTTGAAGGCATATTCAGCCATGCCGGACAAATACGGGATTACAATATTACAAAGAATGAATGGGTACTGAAAGGAGCAACAGTACTTTATGCCAGTGCAGGAAGTATCCGCGAAACCTTGGAATATGATTTCTCTCAAGAAAAGATTTTTGATTATAAAAATCTGAATATAGATGAGGCCATCAGACATATTGCCCGATTCGTTTCTGGAATATGGCAAATACACGCCTTTGGTGAAGGAAATACACGCACAACAGCCGTATTCACGATCAAATATCTGCATACTTTTGGATTCAATTTCAGTAACGAGACCTTCGCCAACCATTCTTGGTACTTCCGCAATGCTCTCGTCAGAGCTAACTATAATGACCTAACCAAAGGTGTGTATGCCACGACCGAATTTTTAGAAAAATTCTTCAGAAACCTGATTCTCAACGAACAAAATGAACTTAAAAATCGAAATCTACAGATCGACGAAATCGAAAAGGAAGCCATTCAAAGTGCAAAACAGACTGATATGGATATCCCAAAGTGCAAAAATTGCACTTTAGACTGCACTTTGGAAGAGATAGCCGTACTTAACTACCTCAAAGAAAAACCAAATGCAACACAAAAAGAAATAGCACAGCACATAGGAAAATCTGAGAGAACCGTCAAATCCATGACCGTAAACTTAAGTGAAAGAGGTATTATAGAACGCAAAAACGGACGTCGTAATGGCTTTTGGGAGATCAAGAAATGAATATCTTATGTGAGTGATTCTTTGCATATCTGATTATTTATTGTGTTCTTTGTATTACATAAAATGTATAACGTAAAACATGTAATAGCCATGAAGCCTAATAATCCTTTCCTCGTATACGGTTACAATAGTCCGGATTGGTCCCAAAATTATACAAGAGTAATTGTATATTGATAACACAGGTAATTGAACAGAGGCAATCTGAAAATGAAAACTTTTCGAAACATATCTACTTTTTATCACATTATCTTTGTTTATCTCTTATAAACCTGTATATTTGGAGTATTATAACTGATACATTTATATTAATACAGAATTACTATGAGTCATACCATCTTCCTAATCATCGCCCTCGTCACTACAGGAATTTTTCTTATTCAATTCGTATTATCCATTTTCTTCGGAGACATAGATGCAGATGTGGACGTGGATGCTGATATCAGCAGCGTAGTATCTTTCAAAGGTCTCACCCACTTCGGGATCGGATTCGGATGGTATATGTACCTCGTAGGAAATGCCGATATAGCAAGTTATGCAATCGGAATTCTGGTAGGTCTGTTCTTTGTCTTTGCCGTATGGTTTCTTTATAAGAAAGCCTATCAACTGCAGCAAGTGAACCGGTCTGAAGAGACCGATCAATTGGTAGGACGGGAATGTACCATTTACTTCAAGCAAAGTGATAACAAATATACCGTACAGACAAACCGGGACGGCGCCATGCGCGAAGTGGACGTGATCTCCGAAACCGGAAAAGCATATCAGACCGGAGACAGAACAATCATCAGCAGCTACAAAGACGGAACTTTATACATTAAATAACTATTCAAATACACAATTTTATGACACAAGAAATGCTAATCATGGCTGCTATACTAGTGGCGGTCATTCTGCTTACTTTTATCGGCATCCTGTCGCGTTACCGTAAATGTAAGAGTGACGAAGTCCTCGTTGTATACGGTAAAACAGGGGGAGAAAAGAAATCAGCCAAGTTATATCACGGTGGGGCCGCTTTCGTATGGCCGATCATTCAGGGCTACGAATTCCTTTCTATGAAACCATTGCAGATAGACTGTAAACTGACAGGCGCCCTATCTGCCCAAAATATCCGTGTGGACGTACCCACTACCATCACCGTAGCTATCAGCACAGACCCGGAAGTGATGCAGAATGCTGCCGAACGTATGCTGGGACTGACAATGGATGACAAACAGAACCTGATTACGGATGTAGTATACGGTCAGATGCGTCTGGTGATTGCAGACATGACTATCGAAGAGCTGAACTCCGACCGTGATAAATTCTTGTCTAAAGTAAAAGACAACATCGACACGGAACTTCGCAAGTTCGGTTTGTATCTGATGAACATCAACATCAGTGATATCCGCGACGCTGCCAACTACATCGTCAACCTGGGTAAGGAAGCTGAAAGCAAGGCTCTGAACGAAGCACAAGCCAACATCGAAGAACAGGAAAAGCTGGGTGCTATCAAAATTGCCAATCAGATAAAGGAACGTGAAACAAAGGTTGCGGAAACCCGCAAAGATCAGGATATCGCCATCGCCGAAACTAAAAAGCAACAGGAAATCTCTGTAGCAAATGCGGATAAGGAGAGAATCTCTCAGGTAGCCTTTGCCAACGCAGAAAAAGAATCGCAAGTGGCCAAAGCGGAAGCGGAAAAGAATATCCGCATCGAGCAGGCAAACACCGAAAAGGAAAGCCGTGTCGCCGAACTGAACTCCGACATGGAAATCAAACAGGCAGAAGCTGCTAAGAAAGCGGCTATCGGACGTAATGACGCACAGAAGGAAGTGGCCTTATCAAATGCCGAATTAGCCGTCACACAGGCAAATGCCGACAAGCAAGCCGGTGAAGCCGCTGCAAAATCGGAAGCTGCCGTACAAACTGCCCGGGAAATCGCCCAAAAAGAAGTGGAAGAAGCAAAAGCGAAGAAAGTAGAATCTTCACTGAAAGCTGAAAAGATCGTTCCGGCAGAGATCGCAAGACAGGAGGCTATCCTTCAGGCAAATGCCATCGCCGAAAAGATTACCCGTGAAGCGGAAGCACGTGCAAAAGCGACTTTGGCACAAGCGGAAGCGGAAGCCAAAGCTATCCAACTGAAACTGGAAGCGGAAGCAGAAGGTAAGAAGAGGTCATTGCTCGCAGAAGCAGAAGGTTTCGAGGCTATGGTCAGAGCAGCAGAATCGAACCCTGCCATCGCCATCCAATACAAGATGGTAGACCAATGGAAGGAAATTGCCGGAGAACAAGTGAAGGCTTTCGAACACATGAACCTAGGCAATATCACCGTATTCGACGGAGGAAACGGAGGTACAAGCAATTTCCTCAGTTCACTGGTGAAAACAGTAGCCCCAAGTCTCGGTGTACTGGATAAACTGCCTATCGGCGAAACGGTAAAGGGTATCATCAACCCGGAAAGCAAAACGGAAGAGAAACCTGCCGGAAAGCCGGAGGAGAAAAAAGAAGAGAAGAAGAAATAACCAATAAATTATTTCATAGAGATTGCCTGCCTTCATTTTGAAGGTAGGCATTTTTTTATATCTTTGCGAGCAAAATATTAAAAATGAATAACCATAAACTTCACCTTCTGCCTTTATTTATATTGATTACGGGGCTTGTCACTCTTACTGCCAGCTGCAAAAAGAAAGATATGTCTCTCAAACTGAACGAACCCCGCAACATCCGTGGTGTAGTCAGTTACAAACGTTCTTTCCCGGATTTGAATGATAAACATCTCGCCGTGGCCCAAGCCGTCGGCATCTGCCCGCCGGAAGACAGGGACGCTGCCGAAAAGATGAAAGAACAGCTTATCCATATCACCGACAACCAATTTTACACAGTAGACTCTCTGACGCATTCCATCCCCTATCTGGTCCCCCGCGCCAGCGAATTGCTCGACACCATCGGCTCCAATTTTCTTGATTCACTGACAGCAAAAGGATTGAACCCAAATCAGATTATCGTCACTTCCGTACTACGTTCGCAGAGTGACGTGAAGCGTCTCCGCCGTCGGAATGGAAATGCTTCCGCAAACTCCGCCCATTGCTATGGCGCAACCTTTGACGTCAGCTGGAAACGATTCAAAAAGGTGGAAGACGAAGACGGACGCCCTCTGCAGGATGTCAATGCCGATACCTTGAAGCTCGTTCTGTCTGAAGTGTTGAGAGACTTGCGCCAAGCCGATAAATGCTACATAAAATATGAATTAAAACAGGGATGTTTCCACATCACTGCACGATGAGTATAAATTGCAATAAAATTCACCCGTAAACAGCCGAAGAATCCAAAACGTTTCACTAAATTTGCAGAAATTTTTCTTTAATACGATTCAATGATAGAGAAACTGATTGTTCTTGAGGATATTGACCCGGTTATTTTTTACGGCGTAAACAACGCCAATATACAGTTAATTAAAGCTTTATATCCGAAGCTACGCATCGTTGCCCGCGGCAATGTCATCAAAGTGCTGGGCGATGAGGAGGAAATGTGTGCCTTCGAAGAAAATATCACCAAACTCGAAAAATACTGTGCCGAATATAATTCGCTGAAAGAGGAAGTCATCATCGACATTATAAAAGGGAATGCTCCGCAAGCGGAACAGACCGGAAACGTAATTGTTTTCAGCGTTACCGGCAAGCCCATTATCCCACGAAGCGAGAACCAGCTGAAGCTGGTGGAAGGCTTTGCCAAAAACGATATGGTATTTGCTATCGGTCCCGCCGGTTCGGGAAAGACATATACCGCCATAGCCCTCGCCGTCCGTGCGCTGAAAAATAAAGAGATCAAAAAGATTATCCTCAGCCGGCCCGCTGTAGAAGCCGGAGAAAAACTCGGTTTCCTGCCCGGTGATATGAAAGATAAGATCGATCCGTATCTGCAACCATTATATGATGCTCTGCAGGACATGATCCCCGCTGCCAAGTTAAAGGAATACATGGAATTGAACATTATTCAGATTGCTCCGTTAGCATTTATGCGTGGACGTACACTGAATGACGCAGTCGTAATCCTGGACGAAGCGCAGAATACCACTGTACAACAAATCAAAATGTTCCTCACCCGTATGGGTATGAATACCAAAATGATCGTTACGGGAGATATGACTCAAATTGACCTCCCCGCCTCACAAACTTCGGGACTGGTGCAAGCACTCCGCATCCTGAAAGGGGTAAAGGGAATCAGCTTTGTAGAATTGAACAAAAAAGATATTGTACGCCATAAACTAGTGGAACGCATCGTAGATGCTTACGAAAAATTCGACAAGGAGGCGAAAGCCGAAAGGGAGAAACGAAAGAATGAACAACTGGTTATCAACGGCGAACGACCGGTGAAACAGGTCAACAACTAGTCGTTTCTGTGATTTGTAACTTGTAATTTGTAATTATAATAAAACAATGAAAGCATTAACAAAAACAGATTTCAACTTTCCGGGACAAAAAAGCGTGTACCACGGAAAAGTGCGCGATGTGTACAACATCAACGGCGAAAAACTCGTCATGGTAGCAACCGACCGTATCTCGGCTTTCGATGTGGTTTTACCTGAAGGTATCCCTTACAAAGGCCAAATGCTGAATCAGATTGCAGCCAAATTCCTCGATGCCACTACTGACATCTGTCCGAACTGGAAAATGGCTACGCCGGACCCGATGGTTACTGTCGGAGTTTTGTGCGAAGGCTTTCCGGTAGAAATGATTGTACGCGGCTATCTGTGCGGTAGCGCATGGCGTACTTACAAAAGCGGCGTACGCGAAATCTGCGGTGTGAAACTGCCGGATGGTATGCGCGAAAACGAGAAATTCCCGGAACCGATCGTCACCCCGACAACGAAAGCGGAAATGGGACTGCACGACGAAGATATCTCTAAGGAAGAAATCCTGAAACAAGGACTCGCTACTCCCGAAGAATATGAGACTCTGGAGAAATATACACTGGCTCTCTTCAAACGTGGAACTGAAATCGCTGCTGAACGCGGTCTGATCCTCGTTGATACAAAATACGAATTCGGCAAGCACAACGGTACTATCTATCTGATGGACGAAATTCATACACCGGATTCAAGCCGTTACTTCTACTCTGACGGCTATCAGGAACGCTTCGAAAAAGGCGAACCTCAAAAGCAGCTTTCTAAGGAATTCGTTCGTGAATGGCTGATGGAAAATGGTTTCCAAGGCAAGGATGGTCAGAAAGTTCCTGAAATGACTCCGGCTATCGTACAGAGCATCAGCGATCGTTACATCGAATTGTTCGAGAATATCACCGGTGAGAAATTTGTGAAAGAAGATACCAGCAACATCGCTGAACGTATCGAAAAGAACGTTATGAATTTCTTGAGCAAATAAGCATGGATTACCCACAACAACATATCAAGCCTTACAACGAAGACGGTAAGAAAACCGAGCAGGTGGAACGTATGTTCGATAACATTGCGCATGCTTACGACAAACTGAATCATACCTTATCTTTAGGTATAGACCGCAGCTGGCGCCGTAAAGCTATTGCCTGGCTCCGTCCCTTCCGCCCACAGCACATCATGGATGTTGCCACCGGAACAGGAGACTTCGCCATCCTCGCTTGCCGCGAACTGAATCCTGACGAACTGATCGGAACGGATATTTCGGAAGGCATGATGAACGTGGGTCGTGAAAAAGTAAAGAAGGAAGGACTCTCGGACAAAATTTCTTTTGCCCGGGAGGACTGCACTTCTCTCTCCTTTGCCGACAATAGATTTGACGCTATCACCGTAGCATTCGGTATCCGCAATTTTGAAGACCTGGACAAAGGCCTCTCCGAAATGTGTCGTGTACTGAAACCGGGCGGACATCTGGTTATCCTGGAACTGACTACTCCGGATCGCTTCCCCATGAAGCAACTGTTCGCCATCTACTCGAAAGTAGTTATCCCATTGCTTGGCAAACTCCTCTCCAAAGACAACAGTGCCTACCATTATCTGCCGGACACTATCAAAGTATTTCCCCAAGGGGAAGTCATGAAAGGAGTCATATCGAAAACCGGATTCGGCGAAGTTCATTTCCGACGGTTGACATTTGGTATCTGCACACTTTATACAGCGACAAAATAATGAAGAATGATGAATAATTAATTTAATCCTTTCGTGTCATGGAAAAATACGGTTTAATCGGCTACCCCTTGCGACATTCGTTTTCAATCGGCTACTTTAACGAAAAGTTTAGGTCCGAAGGCATCAATGCGGAATATGTGAATTTCGAGATTCCCAATATCAATGATTTTATGGAAGTTATTGAAGAGAATCCCAACTTGTGCGGGCTCAATGTCACCATCCCCTACAAAGAGCAAGTGATTCCTTTTCTGAACGAACTCGATCGGGATACAGCTAAAATTGGCGCTGTAAACGTCATTAAGATTATCCGCCAACCGAAAGGAAAAGTAAAACTGGTCGGCTACAATTCCGACATCATCGGTTTTACACAATCTATTCAGCCGCTGCTACAACCTCAGCACAAAAAAGCACTGATCCTCGGCACCGGAGGTGCTTCCAAAGCTGTTTATCACGGACTCAAGAATCTGGGTATCGAAAGCGTGTTTGTATCGCGGACACACAAGACCGACGATATGCTGACTTACGAAGAACTGACTCCGGAAATCATGGAGGAATACACCGTAATCGTCAACTGTACTCCGGTAGGAATGTACCCCAAAGTAGATTTCTGCCCCAACATTCCTTACGAACTGCTCACTCCAAACCATTTGCTTTACGATTTGTTATATAATCCGAACGTCACTCTTTTCATGAAAAAGGGAGAAGCACAAGGTGCTGTTACGAAAAACGGTTTGGAAATGCTACTTTTACAGGCATTTGCCGCTTGGGAAATATGGCACCGATAAGATAAAGGTGCTGACAGCCGTTTTCTGATAGAGTTAAGAATATGGGCGTGATATTTTAATTGAGGGGATTTATTATGAAGAAAAGAGCAGTCTACAGCATTATTATTATCATGCTGGTACTTACCAGTTGCACAATCGGCGGGAGTTTTTATATGTTGAACTTCTCCTTGACGCCGAATGCCAAAATATTGTCTAAAGACGCCGATTCATATCCCTATATGTACAGAAACTATCCTTTCCTGCGTCCGTGGGTGGATAGCCTGAAACAAGTGAATGCTCTGAAGGATACATTCATTATCAATCCGCAAGGCATACAGTTACACGCTTTTTACATCACCGCACCTGCTCCAACCAGTAAAACGGCGGTAATCGTTCATGGATACACCGACAATGCTATCCGTATGTTCATGATCGGCTATCTGTATAATCGTGATCTGGGATATAATATCCTGCTTCCCGACTTGCAACATCAGGGAGAGAGCGAAGGACGAGCCATCCAAATGGGATGGAAAGACAGGATCGATGTTTTGCAATGGATGAACATTGCAAATGAAATCTTTGGAGACAGTACTCAAATGGTAGTACATGGTATCTCAATGGGAGGTGCCACCACAATGATGGTATCCGGCGAAAAGCAGCAACCTTATGTGAAATGTTTTGTAGAGGATTGCGGCTACACCAGTGTATGGGATGAATTTTCGCACGAACTCAAATCTTCCTTCCACCTGCCTGCTTTCCCGTTAATGTACACTACAAGCTGGTTATGCGAGAAAAAATACGGATGGAACTTCAAAGAAGCTTCCTCGCTAAAGCAGGTAGAGAAATGTGAGCTGCCCATGCTGTTTATTCATGGAGACAAAGATACATATGTCCCCACATGGATGGTTTATCCGCTCTATGAAGCAAAGCCGGAACCCAAAGAACTCTGGATCGTACCGGGAGCAGCCCATGCCCTCTCGTACAAAGAGAATAAACAGGAATACACCGACAAAGTACGGGATTTCGTCGGGCGGTATATTCATTAAACCTATTATAACAAGGAGTTTTGGAATCATAACAGAAAAAGTTTCTATATTTGCAAATGTAAAATGATTGTTATGAAATCAATATTGACGCTTATACTTGCTACTTTTCTACTGATTCCACTGCAAGCCCAAGAAAAGGTATATACGGTAGACAACTTGCCAAAAGTACATCTGCAAAATAAAATGCAGTATGTATGCAATCCGGCAGGGATACTTTCGCAAGCTGCTTGTGACACAATAGACACTATGCTCCACGCTCTGGAACAACAGACGGGGATTGAAACGGTAGTTGCCATAGTTCCTTCGATTGGTGATATGGAGTGTTTTGATTTTTGCCATCAGCTGCTCAATCAATGGGGAGTAGGCAAGAAAGGAAAAGATAACGGACTCGTTATCCTGTTAGTCACCGACCAACGCTGCATCCAGTTTTACACCGGATACGGTTTGGAAGGGGTACTTCCCGATGCAATATGCAAACGTATCCAGACTAAGTACATGATTCCATATCTGAAAGACGGCAACTGGAATGAAGGAATGGTAGCCGGAATCCGGGCGACTTGCCAGCGACTTGACGGATCAATGGAAAATGAATCGCTTTCTGAATCGAATAATGAATCGATGGATTTCATTTTCGCTGTTATCCTGTTCGCTGTAATCGGTGTAGGGATAGCGTTCTTTGCCGCAAGAAATCAGAGCCGTTGCCCCAAATGCGGGAAACATGCCCTGCAAAGAACCGGAAGCAGACTTGTATCACGTGTCAATGGGGTAAAGACGGAAGATGTCACCTATACTTGCAAGAACTGCGGAAATACAATCATACGTCGTCAGCAAAGCTACGATAGCGACTATCACAACAGAGGGGGTGGCGGAGGCGGTCCGTTCATCGGCGGATTCGGAGGCAGTGGCGGAGGCTTTAGCGGAGGCAGCTTCGGTGGAGGAATGGGAGGCGGCGGTGGAGCCGGTTCACGATTCTGATCCCTACAGATAATATTAAATAATCAAATACTCATCAAAAAGTAAGAAACATGAAAAAGTCAATTATCATCATTTTAGCCGTTGTGGCTATCCTTGTCATATGGGTAGTCAGTGTATATAACGGTCTTGTCACCATGGATGAGAATGTTAGCGGACAATGGGCCAATGTAGAAACCCAATACCAACGTCGCGCAGACCTGATACCCAATCTTGTAAACACCGTAAAGGGATATGCTTCTCATGAAAAAGAGACATTGGAAGGAGTGGTAGAAGCACGTAGCAAAGCCACACAGATCAAAGTGGATGCCGAAGGTCTGACTCCGGAAAAGCTGGCAGAATATCAAAAAGCACAGGGTGCTGTAACGTCTGCACTTGGCAAATTATTGGCTATCACAGAGAATTATCCTGACTTGAAAGCCAATCAGAATTTCCTTGAATTACAGGCACAGCTGGAAGGTACCGAAAACCGTATCAATGTAGCCCGTAAAAACTTCAATGATGCGGCACAATCGTACAACACCAATATCCGCCGTTTCCCGAAAAACATATTTGCAGGGATGTTCGGATTCGACAAGAAAGCATACTTTAAAGCGGAAGAAGGAAGCGAAAAAGCTCCGAAAGTAGAGTTCTAAAGGATGATTTCTTAAAGAACTTCCAAGCTAAAATCGGAATCGCCGTTACCTGATTTATTCAGATAACGGCGATTCCAGCTCTTAACCACCACGAAAGGACTTCCATAAAAGAGCGTTAAAAAGGAACTTTTGCTCCTGTCTCTTTAACGGTTTAACTAGTCTCTTTCCACTATCAATCAGCATAATGATTAAAATAATACGAACCATTAATTAACACTTTTATGTTTTATTCTTCTTCTGGACGAAGCTTGATAAACAAATAGTTGGCTGTACGAAAAAAAAGCAGTACTTTTGCAGCCGTATACAAAAAATAATTCTTTAACTCATGAGTAATCAACGATACATGATGCGGGGCGTAAGCGCATCAAAAGAAGATGTGCACAACGCCATCAAGAACATCGACAAAGGAATTTTCCCAAAAGCATTCTGCAAAATTATTCCCGATATACTGGGTGGGGACCCGGAATATTGCAACATCATGCACGCCGACGGCGCCGGAACCAAATCTTCCCTTGCTTATATGTACTGGAAAGAAACAGGCGATTTGTCTGTGTGGAAAGGTATTGCACAGGACGCATTGATTATGAATATCGACGACCTTCTTTGTGTAGGCGCTGTAGACAATATCCTCGTTTCTTCAACTATCGGACGCAATAAACTGTTGATTCCCGGCGAAGTAATCTCCGCTATCATCAACGGAACAGACGAATTGCTGGCTGAACTCCGTGAAATGGGTGTAGGCGTATATGCTACCGGTGGCGAGACTGCTGATGTCGGCGACTTGGTTCGTACTATTATCGTAGACTCTACCGTAACCTGCCGCATGAAACGCTCGGACGTTATTAACAATGCCAATATCCGTCCGGGAGATGTCATTGTAGGCCTTGCTTCTTACGGACAGGCTACCTATGAAAAAGAATATAACGGAGGTATGGGCAGCAACGGTCTGACAAGTGCCCGCCACGACGTTTTCGGCAAATACCTCGCAGAGAAATATCCGGAAAGCTATGATGCCGCCGTACCTGAAGAACTGGTTTACTCCGGAGGATTAAAACTGACAGATACTGTAGAGGATTCTCCAATTGACGCAGGTAAACTGGTACTCTCTCCTACCCGCACCTATGCTCCGGTAGTGAAAAAGCTACTTGACACCTTACGTCCGGAAATCCACGGTATGGTTCATTGCTCCGGTGGTGCGCAAACCAAAGTGCTGCATTTCGTAGAAAATGTCCGTGTAGTAAAAGACAATCTTTTCCCTGTTCCTCCTCTGTTCAAGACTATTCAGGAACAAAGCGGTACAGACTGGGCGGAAATGTACAAGGTATTCAATATGGGACACCGTCTTGAAGTTTACCTGTCACCGGAACATGCAGAAGAAGTGATCGCTATTTCCGAATCATTCGGCATTCCTGCACAGATAGTAGGACGTATCGAAGCGTGTGACCAGACTGAATTAATCATTAAAAGCGAGTTCGGAGAATTCAGATACTAAAGAATGGCAGATAACAGTACCATATTAGAAAAACTAGACGGACTTGTAGCCCGTTTTGAAGAAATATCTACCCTCATCACCGACCCGGCAGTAATTGCCGACCAGAAACGTTATGTCAAACTGACCAAAGAATACAAGGATCTGGATGACTTGATGAAAGCCCGCAAAGAATATATCCAACTGCTGGGCAACATCGAAGAAGCCAAAAACATCCTTTCGAATGAGTCGGACGCCGACATGCGTGAAATGGCAAAAGAGGAGATGGACAACAGTCAGGAACGTCTTCCGGCATTAGAAGAAGAAATCAAACTGATGCTTGTTCCTGCCGATCCGCAAGACAGCAAGAACGCCATCCTCGAAATTCGTGGTGGTGCAGGAGGAGACGAAGCCGCAATCTTTGCCGGCGACCTTTTCCGTATGTATGCCAAGTTCTGTGAAACCAAAGGCTGGAAAATGGAAGTATCCAATGCAAATGAAGGAACAGCCGGAGGATTCAAAGAAATCGTTTGCAGTGTCACAGGTGACAATGTCTACGGAATATTGAAATATGAATCGGGTGTACACCGCGTACAACGTGTTCCTGCCACAGAGACACAAGGACGTGTGCATACTTCCGCCGCTTCGGTGGCCGTACTCCCCGAAGCCGAAGAATTTGACGTAGTCATCAATGAAGGAGAAATCAAATGGGATACCTTCCGAAGTGGCGGTGCAGGCGGACAGAACGTTAATAAGGTAGAATCCGGTGTACGCTTGCGTTATATCTGGAAGAACCCGAATACAGGCGTTGCAGAAGAAATCCTGATTGAATGTACAGAAACCCGTGACCAACCAAAGAACAAGGAACGCGCCCTGGCACGACTCCGTACCTTTATCTACGACAAGGAGCATCAGAAATACATAGACGACATTGCTTCCAAACGTAAGACAATGGTATCTACCGGCGACCGCTCGGCTAAAATCCGGACATACAACTACCCTCAAGGACGTATCACCGATCATCGTATCAACTATACCATCTATAATCTTGCCGCTTTTATGGACGGAGATATTCAAGATTGTATCGATCACCTGATCGTGGCAGAAAATGCGGAACGCCTGAAAGAAAGTGAACTCTAAAAATTATAGTATAGACATGAATAAACAACAGCTATTTGAAAACATAAAACGCAAGAAATCATTCCTTTGCGTAGGACTTGATACTGACATCAAGAAGATTCCCGAGCACCTGTTGAAAGAAGAAGATCCGATCTTCGCATTCAACAAAGCGATTATCGACGCAACAGCCGATCTGTGTATCGCTTACAAACCGAATCTCGCTTTTTACGAAAGTATGGGCGTGAAGGGCTGGATCGCATTTGAGAAAACAGTAAAATACATCAAGGAAAACTATCCCGACCAGTTTATTATTGCCGACGCCAAACGTGGCGACATCGGAAACACTTCTGCCATGTATGCCCGTACTTTCTTCGAAGAACTGGATATAGATTCCGTCACTGTAGCTCCTTATATGGGTGAAGACAGCGTAACTCCATTCCTTACTTACGAAGGCAAATGGGTGATTTTGCTGGCACTGACTTCCAATAAAGGTTCCCACGACTTCCAGTTGACAGAAGATGCAAACGGCGAACGTCTCTTCGAAAAAGTACTACGCAAATCACAGGAATGGGCAAATGACGAACGTATGATGTACGTAGTCGGCGCTACTCAAGGACGTGCTTTTGAAGATATTCGTAAGATTGTTCCCAACCACTTCCTGCTCGTTCCCGGTGTCGGAGCGCAAGGCGGTTCGCTCGAAGAAGTTTGCAAATATGGAATGAACAGTACCTGTGGCTTAATTGTTAACTCTTCCCGTGGAATCATCTACGTCGATAAAACAGAAAAGTTTGCCGAAGCTGCAAGGCTTGCCGCCCAAGAAGTACAGGCGCAAATGGCAGAGCAACTGAAAGCGATTCTTTAAAGAGAAGGAATGCCTTACGAAAGAAAGATAATCAACGATCCGGTATTCGGATTCATTAATATCCCAAAGGGGTTACTGTACGATATTGTACAGCATCCCCTTTTGCAGCGTCTTACCCGCATCAAGCAAGTAGGACTCTCGTCAGTAGTATACCCCGGCGCACAACATACCCGTTTCCAGCACTCACTAGGTGCGTTCTACCTAATGAGCGAAGCTATCACCCAACTGACCTCCAAAGGTAACTTTATATTTGACAGCGAAGCTGAAGCCGTACAAGCGGCTATCTTACTGCATGACATCGGACATGGTCCTTTTTCGCATGTGCTTGAAGATACGATTGTACAAGGAGTTTCTCACGAAGAAATCTCCCTTATGCTGATGGAACGAATGAATAAAGAGATGAACGGGCAACTTAGTCTTGCCATACAGATCTTTAAGGACGAATATCCGAAACGATTCCTGCATCAGCTCGTCAGTGGTCAGTTGGATATGGACCGCCTCGATTATCTTCGTCGTGACAGTTTCTATACCGGTGTTACAGAAGGGAATATCGGTTCTGCCCGCATCATCAAGATGCTTGATGTGGCCGACGACCGTCTCGTAATTGAATCCAAAGGTATCTACTCTATCGAAAATTTCCTGACAGCACGTCGCCTGATGTATTGGCAGGTATATCTGCACAAGACATCGGTAGCCTATGAACGAATGCTTATCAGCACGTTGCTTCGTGCCAAAGAACTGGCATCACAGGGAGTAGAACTGTTTGCTTCGCCGGCCTTACATTTCTTTCTATATAATGACATTAATCATACGGAGTTCCATAACAATCCCGATTGTCTGGAAAATTTCATCCAATTGGATGACAATGATATCTGGACTGCCTTGAAAGTATGGAGCAACCATCCGGATAAAGTTCTTTCCACACTTAGTCTGGGCATGATTAACCGAAATATCTTTAAAGTGGAAAATTCTGCCGAACCTATTGGTGAGGACAGAATAAAAGAGTTAACTTTGCAAATCAGCCAGCAACTAGGCATAACCCTTTCCGAAGCGAACTATTTTGTCTCTACCCCCAGCATCGAAAAGAATATGTACGACCCGGCAGATGACAGTATTGATATTATCTACAAAGACGGCACTATCAAAAATATTGCCGAAGCATCGGACATGCTGAACATCTCATTATTGTCCAAAAAGGTAAAGAAATACTATCTCTGCTACCAGCGATTGCATAGATAAGTATAAAATATTCATTCAATAACACGGAAATCTGAAAAAAAAATCCGTTATTTGTGAACTAATTTAATTTAAAATAAAGACATGGAGTTCTCGGCTAAGCAAATTGCAGCATTTATCCAAGGGGAAATCATTGGAGATGAAAACGCAACGGTACACACATTCGCTAAAATAGAAGAGGGAATGCCCGGAGCTATTTCTTTCCTGTCGAACCCTAAATATACGCCTTATATCTACGAGACACAATCAAGCATTGTATTAGTTAATAAAGATTTTGTCCCTGAACATGAGATTCAAGCTACTCTGATAAAAGTAGACAATGCTTATGAAAGCCTGGCGAAGCTGCTTAACCTCTATGAAATGAGTAAACCAAAGAAGCAAGGTATCGATTCACTGGCTTATATTGCCCCCAGCGCCAAAATTGGCGAGAACGTATACATCGGTGCCTTTGCCTATATCGGCGAAAACGCCGTTATCGGAGATAATACTCAAATTTACCCGCATACTTTCGTTGGAGACGGTGTGAAGATAGGCAACGGTTGTCTTCTTTACTCAAATGTAAATGTTTATCATGACTGCCGTGTCGGTAATGAATGTATCCTTCACTCAGGTGCAGTGATCGGAGCCGATGGATTCGGTTTTGCTCCCACTCCGAACGGATACGATAAGATTCCACAAATCGGAATTGTGATCTTGGAAGACAAAGTAGATATAGGTGCCAATACCTGTGTAGACCGTGCTACAATGGGAGCTACCATCATACATAGTGGCGCTAAAATAGATAATCTTGTGCAGATTGCGCACAACGATGAAATTGGCTCACACACAGTTATGGCGGCTCAAGTCGGCATAGCAGGCTCTGCCAAAATCGGAGAATGGTGTATGTTTGGCGGTCAGGTAGGTATTGCCGGACATATCACAATCGGCGACCGGGTAAATCTGGGAGCACAATCAGGTATACCAAGCAGCATCAAAGCAGACAGCGTACTGATCGGGACTCCTCCTATGGAACCGAAAGCTTACTTCAAGGCTGCTGTTGTGACTAAGAATTTGCCGGATATGCAAAAAGAAATACGCAATCTGCGTAAAGAAGTAGAAGAATTAAAACAACTATTAAATAAGTAAATAAGTAACCAATGCTGAAACAAAAAACGCTGAAAGATAGCTTTTCACTGAGCGGGAAAGGTCTTCACACTGGACTTGATCTCACTGTAACTTTTAATCCTGCCCCGGACAATCATGGATATAAAATCCAGCGTATTGACCTGGAAGGACAACCAACTATCGATGCAGTAGCCGACAATGTGACGGAAACAACCCGTGGCACAGTATTGTCAAAGAATGGAGTCAAAGTAAGTACCGTAGAGCATGGTATGGCAGCCCTTTATGCATTGGGCATTGATAACTGCCTTATCCAGGTTAATGGTCCGGAATTTCCGATTTTGGACGGTAGTGCACAATATTATGTACAAGAAATAGAACGTGTAGGAACAGAAGAACAAAGTGCTGTCAAGGATTTTTATATCATCAAATCTAAAATTGAATTCCGGGACGAATCAACTGGTTCTTCTATCATCGTGCTACCGGACGAGAATTTTAGTCTGAATGTACTCGTTTCCTACGATTCAACCATTATCCCGAATCAGTTTGCAACACTTGAAGATATGCACAATTTCAAAGACGAAGTGGCTGCCAGCCGTACTTTCGTCTTTGTTCGTGAAATAGAGCCGCTTCTCTCCGCCGGCCTCATCAAAGGTGGTGACCTCGACAACGCAATCGTTATTTACGAACGCAAAATGTCACAGGAAAGCTATGACAAACTGGCTGATGTAATGGGTGTTCCTCACATGGATGCGGATCAGTTGGGGTACATCAATCACAAACCACTGGTTTGGCCGAATGAGTGTGCCCGTCACAAACTGCTGGACGTTATCGGTGATCTTGCATTGATTGGTAAACCGATTAAAGGTCGCATCATTGCTACCCGCCCCGGTCACACCATCAACAATAAGTTTGCGCGTCAGATGCGGAAAGAAATTCGCCTGCATGAAATACAGGCACCGACATACGACTGTAACCGCGAACCGGTGATGGACGTAAATCGTATCCGTGAGCTATTACCACACCGTTATCCTTTCCAATTGGTAGACAAGGTAATTGAGATGGGTGCCAGCTATATCGTAGGTATCAAAAATATCACAGCAAACGAACCTTTCTTCCAGGGACATTTCCCACAGGAACCAGTGATGCCGGGCGTACTTCAAATAGAAGCAATGGCTCAGGTAGGCGGTTTGCTCGTTCTTAATTCTGTTGACGAACCGGAACGTTATTCTACCTATTTCATGAAGATAGATGGCGTAAAGTTCCGCCAGAAAGTAGTACCGGGAGATACACTGCTTTTCCGTGTAGAATTATTAGCCCCGATCCGTCGTGGCATCTCCACAATGAAAGGTTATGCATTCGTTGGCGAAAAAGTCGTTTGCGAAGCAGAATTCATGGCACAAATAGTAAAAAATAAATAAAACCAAAAACATGGTAAGTCCTCTAGCGTATATTCATCCCGAAGCTAAAATCGGAGAAAATGTAGAAATTGCGCCTTTTGTATTTATTGATAAAAACGTAGTTATTGGCGATAACAACAAGATTATGGCTAATGTGAACATCTTGTATGGTTCACGCATTGGTAATGGAAATACGATCTTTCCGGGTGCTGTTATCGGAGCAGTTCCACAGGACCTCAAGTTTCGTGGAGAAGAATCAACTGCTGAGATCGGAGACAATAATCTGATTCGTGAGAATGTTACAGTCAACCGTGGTACGGCAGCTAAAGGGCGTACCATTGTAGGAAGCAACAACTTATTAATGGAAGGGGTGCATGTAGCACACGATGCACTGATCGGTAACGGATGTATCATCGGCAACTCTACCAAGATGGCAGGTGAAATCGTTATTGACGACAATGCTATTATCAGTGCCAATGTATTGATGCATCAGTTCTGCCATGTAGGCAGCCATGTAATGATTCAGGGCGGATGCCGCTTCAGTAAAGATATCCCTCCTTATATCATTGCAGGACGTGAGCCCATAGCTTTCAGCGGTATCAACATTATCGGCCTTCGTCGCCGTGGTTTTGCCAATGAAGTGATCGAAAGTATTCATAACGCTTACCGTATCATTTACCAAAGCGGCTTGAATACGACAGATGCATTGAAGAAAATTGAAGATGAAGTTGAGAAGAGTCCGGAGATTGACTACATCATCAATTTCATCCGTAATTCAGAACGTGGTATTATTAAATAAACAGTTCAAAATAGTCATATTATGATATACAGATTTACTATCATATCTGATGAAGTTGACGATTTTGTCAGAGAAATACAAATTGATCCGGAAGCTACATTTCTTGACTTCCATGAAGCAATACTGAAATCAGTAGGGTACACAAACGACCAGATGACCTCCTTCTTTATCTGTGATGATGATTGGGAAAAAGAAAAAGAAGTCACTTTGGAAGAAATGGACGACAATCCGGAAATGGATAGTTGGGTAATGAAAGAGACTACTATCAGCGAACTGGTAGAAGATGAAAAGCAAAAATTGTTGTATGTATTCGACTACATGACAGAGCGTTGCTTCTTCATCGAATTGTCTGAAATCATCACCGGAAAAGATATGAATGGTGCCAAATGTACCAAGAAATCGGGTGATGCTCCGCCACAAACTGTAGATTTTGAAGAAATGGCTGCTGCAAGCGGTTCACTCGACCTGGACGAAAATTTCTATGGTGATCAGGACTTTGATATGGAAGATTTTGATCAGGAAGGCTTCGACATAGGTGGTAACGCGGGTGGCTCTTATGAAGAAGAGAAGTTTTAAGTATTAAGTATCAAGTATTAGGTATTAATTGCTATGCAGTGACAAGCAGTTAATACCTAATATTTTTATCCCCGACACTTTAATACTTAACACCTAATACTTAATACTTTAAAATCCATGCCCACTCTCATTGTTTTAATCGGACCTACAGGAGTAGGAAAAACAGAATTAAGCCTGCGACTGGCGGAGAACTTTCACACCAGCATTGTCTCCGCTGATTCGAGACAACTTTATGCTGAATTAAAAATAGGAACGGCGGCTCCTACCCCGGATCAATTAAAACGTGTGCCTCACTATCTGGTAGGCACTCTTCATCTTACCGATTATTACAGCGCCGCTCAATATGAGCAGGAAGCGATGGAAATCCTCCATCAATTATTCACAGAACATGAGGTAGTAGTACTTACTGGTGGATCAATGATGTATGTAGATGCCATCTGCAAGGGGATTGACGACATCCCTACCGTTGATGCTGAAACACGTCAGGTGATGCTGCAAAAGTATGAGGAAGAAGGATTGGAGCAACTTTGTGCAGAGCTCCGTTTATTAGATCCGGACTACTATCGCATCGTAGACCTGAAAAACCCAAAACGGGTGATTCATGCATTGGAAATCTGTTACATGACCGGAAAGACATATACATCTTTCCGCACCCAACAGAAAAAGGAACGCCCTTTCCGCATTCTTAAGATCGGATTAACCCGTGACAGAGAAGAACTGTATGACCGCATTAATCGTCGTGTAGACCAAATGATGGAGGAAGGATTACTGGACGAAGTACGTTCCGTACTCTCCTACCGGCATCTAAACTCTCTTAATACCGTAGGTTACAAAGAACTGTTCAAATATCTGGACGGAGAATGGGAACTCCCTTTCGCTATCGAAAAGATCAAGCAAAATTCACGCATTTATTCACGCAAACAGATGACATGGTTCAAAAGGGATGAAGAAATACGCTGGTTCCATCCGGAACAAGAAACGGAGATACTTGAGTACCTCCGTCTACAAAATCTGACTCATTTACCCAGTTTGGATACCTTCTGATAAACTTCCCGATAGACATTATTGCCCAACCGGAACAGAAGCGTCATTTTCTTTCCGTCAATCCGGTAAGATATAGGAACGATAGCATTTGCCGATCTGCCATGTTCATTACGCAGTTTCTCGCAGTAAAGGCCTTTTGCAATGATGCTGTACTCCCCCGAACGGGTAATTTTGTACGGGCAAAATACATCGTCCGAACTGCGGCTGCCTGAACTCACGTCTACAGCATCTTTGATATACGCATCCACATTGAAATAATTGCCATCTTTATCAAGTACCTTATATCTGACCACTTGCGAAGAGCCTTCACTCTGAACAAGTTTCCAGATTCCTTTTAAGTTTTGACTCATACAAAGTGCAGGTACAAGAAAAAGAAATGAAACAGCTAGTAAAATCTTACAAAATTGTTTTTTCATAATAATAAAATTTTAAGTTCAACAAATAGTTAATAATAGTGTATATCGCTTTTATTCCATATTTTTATTTCAACAGGATATAACTGCTCATTTTTAATCAAATAATGTATCCTCTCATTTATCTTTCAAAACTACTTTAAGCATAGGTTTTACTTTCACTTCAGCAACAGACTTATTGACATCAGCAATCCGAAGTATCCCATTTTTAGGCGCTTTCAAATTAAAACGACCATCTGCGTCAGCTACAGTATAATCATTTGTTCCTTTTACTAACACAGTAGCCGCAATCGTTTTTCCTTCTTCATCAGTCACAACTCCAGTTACAGAAATCCAATCAGAACGATATTTATCGGTTTCCAATCTTACAATCTTTGTTCCATCCATTTCATTTACAGACACCGATCTTATATTTTTGGTAGACATACCTTTCAATTTAGACTTCTTAATCTTTTCATCGTCTATACAATAAATAATTTCTCCTTCTACATCTTTTGCCATGCTTTCTGCCAATTCCAAAGCATCTGCATAAGGCTTTTTCGGATTAGCTTTATTAAACTCATATTCCGCATCTGTAAACAAAGTGATAATCAGCACTCCATTTTTCCCTCTTTCCCCATAAATATCCGTAGCTGATTTATCTTTCAATATAGTAAAGTTTTTAATACGATCAGGAGCAAGTTTGGAAATAGCATCTTCTTCCAATGCTTCTTTACCGTCAATAATAACCAAAGGCTTTTTTTTAGCTTGAGCAACATGCCATTCCTCATCATGAGATCCCCCCATATAAAAGTGTGATTTTTTAGGTGATTCGCTCTCAGTCCTTACCTTTGCAGGTTTTGGAAATTTTTGTTTATTCTGATATTCTTCTTCCGTCAACAAATCAACTAAAACTACTCCATCTTTCCCCCTCTCTCCATAAACCTCTACAGCTGCTTTGTCTTTCATTACAGATATACTTTTAATACGTTCCGGAGAGACACTGGATAAAGCTTCTTCGCCAACGGCTTCTTTGCCATCTATATAAACTAACGGCTTCTTACCACTTACTGAATGAAACGTTACACCCCAATTCTTACTTCCACGATTGAGAGCATCTAATCTCGTTTTTGAAATAGCATCAATCTTGTACTTATTCTGCAATATTTGTTCTGCGGTTGAATGTAACTGAATAACCATAGCCCCGTTTTTCGCTTTATCTCCATAAATATCTGTAGCCTCTTTTCCATCTAATATAGAAATACTTTCAATACGACTTGGATCTAAAGCATCTACCACAGTACGAGAAGATTCTTTACCATCAATGATCACCAATACATCTTTATCTCGCAAATCCACCGTAGATATCCCCCCAATATGGGTACCCATAAGTTTCGATTTATCTACAGATGTATTCATTCCCGGCTTTATTTTTGCTTGAGTTTTGGTTATTTTAAAATGATTATCTTCATCCGGCAGTAGTTTAGTAGCCAACACCCCATTCTTTCCTTTTTCTCCATAAATAGATATTGTTCCCTTCTCCTTCAATATTGAATCACCCGTGACTACCAACTTTTTCAGTGAATCTCCAGAAGTAATATTCGACACATCTTTGGTGATTTCTTCCACTTTTGCTTCTACAATTGCAGCCAAATCATTAACTTTGACTGCAGAAATCTCCTCAACTCTTTCGGAGATTTCGGGACGGGCAAAAGCGGTTACTGCAATAGTTGCCAACGGAAGTACATACAAGTACTTCAAACGTGCCCAAGGATTCGATTTTTCTTTTAACATCATAGTGATACGTTTTTTAAGTTTACTGTGATTAAAGCTGTTGGCCATAGAGTAGAGCCTTGTGCCAACGGCTTTTTTTATTAATAATAACTGATAATCTTTCGCATCAATACCTTCATTAATAACTGTTTCATCGGCTTCATATTCATGAATATTCTGTAATTCCTGTTTCAGCAGCCATATACCGGGGTTGAACCATTGAAAAAAGATACAGATATCAGCTACCAACAAATCGATGGAATGACGATTCTGAATATGTGCCATTTCATGAATCAGAATCTCGCGTCCATCCTCTTCCAAATCTTTCCGGGAAATAACGATATATCTCATCCAACTGAAAGGAGCGACCTCCCGTTCCAGAACAATCAGTCTGACTCCTCCTTTAAGCCTTTCCCGTTTACCCGATTTAATCAGTAATAGTAAACGGGATAAAGAGTAAAGATTACGGCATGCAAAGAATATAATACCAACCAGATAAAACAGCAACAGAACTTGTACCCAGGAAATGGAAAGTTCCTCCGGCTGTGCAACCGACACCTCCGCGGGATCCATAGCTTCCGCCATCATCAATAGTTGCTCAACTGTCAGTACGGTCTGACTCAATTCGGTCTGATGAGCAGTAGTCACCTCTATAAAGGGAATCAGCAGGGATAAAAATAATATCCCTAATAAGGCTATCCTGTTGAACCGATGGAATGTTTCCTTACTTAACAACAATCTGTAAAACAGATAAAATAAAGACAGACAAACCGCCGATTTCAAAATATAGATAAGAAAGATTCCCATAGTCATTGATATTTAAAGGAGACAAATATAGTTTTAACCCGGATTAGTATAAATAATAAGGACGCTGAATGACCATTTTATTAAGTATATTGATTCCTAAGTTATTTATCCAATACGATTTTTATATCTTTTGCAGCTTTTGTCCTGAAAAGCACCTTCTCACCCCGAGAAATCTGGAGAGAGGCGTCTTTAGGAGTTTTCAGCTCAAAGTGTCCAGTTGCATCAGTCTTTGTAGACGATGAAGTTCCATACATAGTAATAGTGACTCCTTCCATAGGCTTTCCTTCCTTATCCATTACAATACCCGAAGCCAATACCCACTTATCCGAATTTCTTTCCGTTTCAACACGGATCGTAGTTTCACCCTCCCCGCTATTATCAATACGTGATACTCCACGCACTTCATTTGCCGGAATATTTTTCAATTCTTCTTCCGAGGCTTCCTTACCATCAATAAAGAATAATACCTTTCCTGTAGGAACAACTTTATTATCGTGGATATTCATTGCCATCTCCCAAGCATTGTTATAGGGACGTTGCGGATTCTTTTTAATGTCTTCATATTCCTCCTCAGAAAGCAAGTCTATCAAAATCACTCCATTCTTCGCCTTCTCACCATAAGCCTCCAAAGCAGCCTCTGATTTCAAGACAGAAAAGCTTTTTATACGATCCGGAGAAATCTTAGACAAAGCATTAGGTTCCAAAACTTCTTTACCGTCAATCACTACTAGTGGTTCCTCACCATCATATACACCACGAATGGGAAGTCCGCCAATGCCAGGGACAGAGTTCAGTTTAGGAAATGATCCGGTTTTAGTCTTAAATTTAGCCTGAGTTTTAGTAATTCGAAAGTGGTTATCCGCATTCGGCAGTAATTCAATATCATAAACACCATGTTTTCCTTTCTCGCCATAGATAGAAAGAGCCGCATCGCTACGTAATATAGACACAGTCTTTATTCGATTCGGGTTGGCTTCATCATTCATTATCGAATACAATGTATCTTTAGATACTTCCTTACCATCTACCAATATAAGAGGCTTATTTGATTCCGATATCCGTTCAAAACGGCCACCATATAAAACAACCGAACTTCGCTTGGAAGCAACGGAATCATTGAATATTACAACTGAATCTGCTGAATATACAATCGATGAATCCTTAGAAACCCAACGTCCTCCATACATTTTTGATTTCTCAGGCACTACATAGGGCTTAGCTTTCAGGGAGTCTTTCAGCACATCTTTGGTGATTTCTTCCACTTTTGCTTCTACAATTGCAGCCAAATCATTAACTTTGACGGCAGAAATCTCGTCAGCCTTTTCAGAGATTTCGGGACGGGCAAAAGCGGTTACTGCAATAGCAGCCAACGGAAGTACATATAAGTATTTCAAACGCGCCCAAGGATTTGATTTTTCTTTTAACATCATAGTGATACGTTTCTTAAGTTTACTGTGATTAAAGCTGTTGGCCATAGAGTAGAGCCTTGTGCCAACGGCTTTTTTTATTAATAATAATTGATAATCTCTAGCGTTTATACCCTCATTAATGACCGCTTCGTCGGCTTCGTATTCATGGATATTCTGCAATTCCTGTTTCAATAACCACGCTCCAGGATTAAACCACTGAAAGAATATACAGATATCTGCTATGAGCAAGTCCCAAGAATGGTGCTTTCTGATATGCGCACATTCGTGAATCAGTATTTCACGTCCGTTCTCCTCCAAATCAGTTCGTGAAATCACAACAAACTTCATCCAACTGAAGGGTGCCACATTCCGGTCATGAACCAACAAAACAGTATGTTTATCTATCTGTCTCCGTTGCGCCGTATTCATTAACCGAACAAGACGGAATAAAGAATAGACATTCCGGCAAACAAGGAAAAATATGCCCGCTATATAAAATAGAAGAACTATTTCTATCCAATGCACTGGGCTTCTCCACGTATCTACCAAATCATCTCCTTCCACTACTGTTGTCACCTGGGTTTCCTGATGATTCTCTGCCATAACAAGTAGTTGTTCAATTGTCAGTACTGCCTGATTTATTTCATTCTGCGGCGCCTTGGTCACTTCAATCAGCGGAAGCAACAAAGAAAACACGAGAATGCCCAACAACGCAATCCGGTTAAAACGGTAGAACGTTTCTTTACTCAACAGCAGCCTGTAAAACAAATAAAACAATGACAGGCACACCCCCGATTTTAGTATATAGACGAAAAAGAATCCCATATATAGATTAATTCCAGTTAGTTCTCTGCCAATTTCTTCTCAAACTCCTCCAAATAGGAAGGATTCTTTTTAGATGCCAACACCCAAATGCCTTTCTTGGCTTTACTACCAAACTTAGATTCCAGATTCGTCGACTCCGGCAAAATTTCCCATACATCATGCAACAGATCATCCGGAGATAAGCTCTTCAACTGCTGGTAAGAAATTTCTTTTCCATCCAAAAGAATAAGCTGTCCATCATGCCCGGTTCCTCCATCCGTACAATAAATCTTAAAGAAATCCTTCACATAATAAATGCACTTCACAGTATGAGAGGTCTTCACTTCATGAGCAAGTGCAGGATGAGCGTTCTGCTGCTTTTTAACTCCATAGAGTTCATTCAACGATTTAAGCATTCCTTTTTTTACCCGATGAACAAAATCCGCCAAGTCACTTTCTGTCCACGGAGTAGTGGAAGACAAACGTAGTATTCCTTTCTCCTTTTGGTAAACACCTTTCCGATAACTGATGACATTATCATCAGAACTTGATTCCGAAATTGACCATCCTGCATATCCCACAGGGATATGCATTTTTAGAGTATCGATTTCTATAATTTGTACAGTGTCCGATTCTGCATAACTCTTAGAAACCAGAATCTCTTCGAAATGTCTCACATCCAATGTATCCTGTATGAATGCATTTCCCTCCTGATTATTCATATTCAGAAGATTCGGACGGGCAAAAAGAACAGCTGTAATAGCTGCCAACGGAAATACTATCAAGTATTTTGATAATTTCCAAGGATTTGATTTTTTCTTCAACATCATAGTAATACGTTTTTTAAGTGAACTGTGATCAAAACTATTCACCATAGAATACAGCCTTGTTCCAACAGTCTTTTGAATTAATAAAAGCTGATATTTCTTTGCATCAATCCCTGCTTTCAGAACTGATTCATCTGCTTCAAACTCATGTACAGTTTTCAATTCTTTTCTGAATAGCCACATTGCAGGATTAAACCACTGGAACAAAAGGCAAATCTCCGCCAATAATAGGTCCCGGAAATGTTTGTGCATGATATGCGCATACTCATGAGCTATAATTTCTTCGCCATACTCCTCCAAGTCCTGCCGGGATAGCACAATATAGTGTCTCCAACTAAACGGTGCCACATTTTGCTGATGGACCACCAATCTGATTTTTCCTTTCCAACACTTCTTCTCACTGTTACGAATCAAACGGTATATACATGCTATGGAAAATATGTAACGCAACAATAACAGCAATGCTCCACCCAGATACAGAAATCCCAAATTGCCAAGGGTCAAAATAGTGAAATCAGACCTTTCTTTCTCTAATTGTGTATGTAACGTAGTTGTTGTGACCTGCTCCATTTTCTGCAAATCATGTTCTTGCTCCGTTTCTTCTTCCGGAATATTCAGACGTTCAAACACTTGCTCAATCTGTGGTAAATGGAAGTTCTGTGAAACTTTGAGCGAAGGAATGACAAATGCAACCAATATAAGCCCGATCAACACCATCCGGTTGAATCGATGAAATGTCTCCTTGCCTAGCCACAAGCGGTAGAATAAATAAAAAACAGACAGACAAAGCGCTGTTTTCAACATATATATGAGGAAGAAAATGTGCATAGTATTGTTTTGTATTAGATTGTGTTATTCTTTATTATTTCTGATGAGCTTGTTCCACCTCGTTTATAAGCCTTTTCAAGTCATCCAAAGAAATATCCTCCTCTTTGACCAGAGATGAAACAGCGCTCAAATATGAATTATTGAAATACTTGCTGATTACATTCCGCAATGTCCCTTTACGAAAATCTTCTTCGCTGACAACGGGATAGTACTGATAAGTATTCCCAAAAGTATGATGAGCCAGGAATCCCTTATCTTCAAGCCCGCGAACAATTGTAGATAACGTATTGAAATGAGGCTTCGGTTCCTCATAGAAAGCCAACATTTCTTTCACAAACAAAGGGCCTTTCTCCCAGAAATACCCCATCAATTCCTCTTCTTTTACTGTTAATCCTTTCATATTTACAACATTGTTTACTGCAAATAACGAGAAGTTTTAGTTCATAAACTAATTTTCATAGTTAAAGTAAACTAAATGCTTTAGTTTATCTTCTTTTCTAACAATTGCGGCAAGGTATACCTATTTACATATTGGCATTAAACTCAGATTCTATCGGGATTTATCCATCCATTCCCCCAGCCTCTCAGAAAAGAATTATGTTTTTATCTCTCATACTCTCATTCTTTTCTTATAAATATCAGAGAACTAACAAGATACAAAATGAGAGATACTTTCATCATCGGTATCTCTCATTCTATTTCAACTTATCTCTCATGATTTTTCGGACAGTATACCGTTATCTTACCTTCATCCGGCTGTCCTTTACAGATGATACTACCTATCTTCTTAGCATCTCTTACCTACATCCTTATCTTATCTCCCTTACATACCTCTGTTTTCTTACCGACATCTTCATCGTTCCACTAGAGTGCACAGGCCTGTGCACTCTAGTGAACAGATCGTGCCACCCGGGTGAAACGATCTGTTCACCCGAGTGGCACGATAACAATTGAACTTATATCACACGACCTTATCCGATAGATAACACAAGAATATAGGGTTGTTTATCTGAAAAGTAAGGCTACATCTCCCTTATTATCCCAGTAATTTATCAATGATAAAATGGCCGATGAAGAATAAATCGCCCATGAAAACAATGCTGAATATCAGAAAAGCAAAGCAGGTACTCCAACGGGAACCTCCTGCTTCCTCGCCACGTTTAATACGGAGCAGGGAACTGTGCAGACAATCACCCGCAATGAACAGCACAAACAGACTCGGTATCAAGTCACCCCATGATATCAACCACAGGTTATCACCTTTTCCCATCAGGAATGTCAATGCTACGGCCAACAGGAAGACAGAAGCATACTGCAAATCTTTTCTCTTCGAATTCATAGCGGTAATATTTAAAGTACTTTTCACAAAGATATCGAATATCTTCCAATAATCCTTATCAATTCTATCTAAAAAAGGTTATGCCTGATCGGAAGATTCGGACGGAGCATTCCCTGCCTTAGCGGATTTCTTTTTCAGCCGACCGCTCTTTCTCAGCGCTTCGGCAATAATCCACTGAAGTTGTCCGTTGGTACTGCGAAACTCATCGGCTGCCCATTTTTCGATGGCATCCATTGTCTCGGCATCTACACGCAAAACAAAACTCTTTATTGAAGATTCTTTTTTAGCCACTACCTTCTTACCTTCTGTTTTTATTTATTAATGATTCAACGTACCTGTATTGACTACCGGCTGTGCAGCCTCATCCGCACAAAGAACTACAAGCAGATTGCTGACCATCGCCGCCTTCTTGTCCTCGTCCAATTCAACAATTTCTTCTTCAGAAAGTTTATGCAAAGCCATACGTACCATTGATACGGCACCCTCCACAATCTTTTCACGGGCACTGATAATGGCCGAAGCCTGCTGACGACGCAACATGACGGCTGCAATCTCCGGAGCATAAGCCAGATAGTTAATACGGGCTTCCACTATTTCCATTCCGGCCATCGCCAGACGTTCGTTAAGCTGGTGTTCCAACTGATCATTAATTTCATCGCCACCGCTCCGCAATGTCAATTCATCCGAATTCGCTTCGTTATCATCGTAAGCATACAATCCTGCCACCTGACGGAGAGCAGCGTCACTCTGCACACGCACAAAATCTTCAAAAGCATTCATTCGTCCGGCAACGGTTACGCTCATCTGTCCGGTTCCTTTATTATCCGCCATCGTCTGTGCATCGATTTCGAACATGGCCTTATACGTATCCTTCAGTTTCCAGACAAGCACCAGTCCTATCAGAATGGGGTTACCAATCTTATCATTCACCTTGATAGGTTCTATATCCAGATTACGGGCACGCAAAGAGAGCTTTTTCTTATTCATAAAAGGATTCACCCAAAAGAAACCGGTTTCGGTAAAGGTACCCTTGTACTTTCCGAAGAATACCATAGCCCGGGCTTCGTTCGGTTCCTGAGAAAAATATCCGGGAATCATCAGAATAGCTGCTGCAAGAAAGAGGATCAACAGCAGGAACAAAACAATACTTCCTTTAAAAAGGATAAAGCTCATCACAATCAGAAGAGGCAGTATCGCCAAATTAACAAACAAGGCTACAAACCCATTAATAACCACGTCATTGTACTGAAATTCTTTTGCATTCATAGGACTAAATTTTGATATTATTTTGATATCACAAATATATCACTTTTCATTCTGATAATGCAAGGGGAAAGACTCTTTTTTCTCCGCAATACATCATTTTTAACTAAACAGCAGTCATCCGATACTAAACAAATTTAAAAGGCGTAAGAAAATAAGGGTTTAATTCAAACAAAAACAGGATGTACTTTGAGGTATTTAAGTTTATTGTTATTTTTGCAGGGTATGAACTTAACCCCCTTAAACAAGTAAAATATAAAACGATTTATAAAATGAGAAAAGTAAGTTTAGCCCTGCTCCTCTGCCTTCTCTGCCTCGCCGGAATGGCACAAGGACAAAAGGCACTTGATTTAAAAGATATTACCTCCGGACGCTTCCGTCCGGAAAATATTCAGGGAGTCATCCCCACACCAGATGGAGAGCACTACACACAAATGAACGCCGACGGTACGCAAATCATCAAATACTCATTCCGCACAGGAGAAAAGGTAGAGGTGATCTTTGACGTGAACCAGGCACGTGAATGTGACTTCAAGAATTTCGACAGCTATCAGTTCTCACCCGATGGTGACAAATTGCTGATTGCTACCAAAACGACCCCGATATACCGGCATTCATACACAGCTGTGCATTATATATACCCTTTGAAACGAAATGATAAGGGAGTTACGACAAACAACATTATTGAACGGCTGTCCGACGGCGGACCTCAACAGGTCCCCGTCTTTTCTCCCGACGGAACGATGATCGCTTTCGTGCGTGACAATAATATATTTCTCGTAAAGCTGCTCTACGGTAACAGCGAAAGCCAGGTGACCGAAGATGGCAAGCAAAATACAGTTCTCAACGGTATCCCCGACTGGGTATATGAGGAAGAGTTCGGTTTCAACCGTGCCCTGGAGTTCAGTGCCGATAATACCATGATTGCTTTCATCCGCTTCGACGAATCGGAAGTTCCTTCTTATTCTTTTCCGATGTTCGCGGGAGAAGCACCGCAGATTACTCCTTTGAAAGACTATCCGGGCGAATATACCTACAAGTATCCGAAAGCCGGATACCCGAACTCGAAAGTAGAAGTACGTACGTACGACATCAAATCGCACGTGACCCGCACCATGAAGCTTCCGATAGATGCAGACGGATATATCCCCCGCATCCGCTTCACGAAAGATGCCAGCAAACTTGCCGTCATGACATTGAACCGCCATCAGGATCGTTTCGACCTTTATTTTGCCGATCCGCGCTCAACGCTCTGCAAGTTAGTGTTGCGTGATGAGTCACCTTATTATATTAAGGAGAACGTGTTCGATAATATCAAGTTCTATCCGGAAACTTTCAGTTTGCTTAGCGAACGTGACGGTTTCAGCCATCTTTACTGGTACAGCATGGGGGGAAACCTTATCAAGAAAGTAACCAATGGCAAATATGAAGTGAAGGATTTTCTGGGTTATGACGAAGCAGACGGTTCTTTCTATTATACCAGCAATGAGGAAAGCCCCTTGCGTAAAGCAGTTTACAAGATCGATAAGAAAGGTAAAAAGACAAAGTTGTCTCAACGTGAAGGAACCAATACGCCGTTATTCAGCAAATCGATGAAGTATTACATGAACAAATTCTCGAATCTGGATACTCCTATGCTGGTTACACTGAACGACAACACAGGCAAAACCTTAAAAACGCTTATCACCAACGACCAGTTGAAACAAACGTTAGCCGGCTATGCCATCCCGCAAAAAGAGTTCTTTACCTTCCAGACTACGGACGGGGTAACTTTGAATGGATGGATGATGAAGCCTGTCAACTTCTCCGCATCCAAGAAATATCCGGTGCTGATGTACCAATATAGCGGTCCGGGATCACAACAAGTTCTGGATACTTGGGGAATCAGTTGGGAGACTTACATGGCCAGCCTCGGCTATATCGTTGTATGTGTAGACGGTCGTGGCACAGGAGGCCGCGGAGAAGCGTTCGAGAAATGCACTTATCTCAAAATCGGTGTGAAAGAAGCCAAAGACCAGGTCGAAACAGCTCTTTATTTAGGCAAACAGCCGTATGTGGATAAAGACCGGATCGGTATCTGGGGATGGAGCTATGGCGGATACATGACATTGATGAGTATGAGCGAAGGAACGCCGGTGTTCAAAGCCGGTGTAGCTGTTGCCGCACCTACCGACTGGCGTTTCTACGACACCATATATACAGAACGTTTCATGCGCACCCCGAAAGAAAACGCAGAAGGATACAAAGAATCATCCGCTTTCACACGGGCCGACAAGCTGCACGGCAATCTGTTGCTGGTACATGGTATGGCAGACGATAATGTTCACTTCCAGAACTGTGCTGAATACGCCGAGCATCTGGTGCAGTTGGGCAAACAATTTGATATGCAAGTATATACCAATCGTAATCATGGCATATACGGTGGCAACACCCGTCAGCATCTATATACACGATTGACCAACTTCTTCCTCAACAATTTGTAATGGCTGACAGAGTGCGCAAGCCTGAATGGCTGAAAATAAATATCGGTGCCAACGACCGTTACACCGAAACTAAAAGAATTGTCGACTCCCACTGCCTGCATACGATATGCAGCAGTGGGCGTTGTCCCAACATGGGAGAATGCTGGGGAAAAGGAACTGCCACATTTATGATCGGTGGTGACATCTGCACCCGAAGCTGCAAATTCTGCAACACACAAACCGGACGCCCGCATCCACTGGATGCCAACGAACCGACACACGTAGCGGAGTCTATCGCTCTTATGAAATTAGATCATGCGGTAGTTACTTCGGTAGACCGTGACGACCTTCCCGATCTGGGAGCCGGACATTGGGCACATACCATTCGTGAGATCAAACGACTGAATCCGCAGACCACAATCGAAGTACTGATACCCGATTTTCAGGGTAGAATGGAACTGGTAGACCTAGTGATAGAAGCCAATCCCGATATTATTTCCCATAATATGGAGACGGTAAGACGCATCAGTCCCTTGGTTCGCAGTGCGGCCAACTATGATACCAGCCTGCAAGTGATCGGTCACATCGCCCGAAGCGGAACAAAATCAAAAAGCGGTATTATGGTGGGGTTGGGAGAAACTCCACAGGAAGTGGAAACCATTATGGACGACCTGCTGGCAGTCGGCTGCCAGATTCTTACGATAGGACAATATTTGCAGCCTACACACCGACATTATCCGGTTGCCGAGTATGTGACGCCACAACAATTCGCCACTTACAAAACCATCGGTTTAAAAAAAGGATTCAGCATTGTAGAGAGTGCTCCTCTCGTTCGTTCATCCTATCATGCAGAGAAACACATTCGATAGAAAACAAAACACATTCCCTATTTGTTTTATAGGTAAAACCGGCAAATAAACATAAAGATGGATCATAAAGGAACACTTTCTTCCGCGTTTAACATGTCATTGGGTTTTATCCCCGTTATTATTTCCATTTTATTGTGTGAATTTATAACGCAAGACACGGCTATTTACATCGGTACTGGTATAGGTATCGTAGGGATATACCTATTACTACACCGTAAAGGAGCGCTAATTCCTAATTTTATTCTTTATATTGCCACCGGAATGCTGGCACTGCTGTCACTTGCAGCCTTGATTCCCGGTGACTATGTTCCGCCAGGTGCTCTGCCTCTTACCCTGGAAGTCAGTATCCTCATTCCGATGCTGATACTCTATATGCATAAAAAGAGATTTATCAACCACTTTCTGAGACAGATAGGCTCCTGCAATAAGCGCTTGTATGCGCAAGGAGCAGAGGCGGCAGTTGTTTCGGCCCGTTTTGCATTGATCTTCGGTATCCTGCATTTTATTATTATCAGTATTGTCGTTGCCAGTCAGGACCCTTTAAGCCAGACAAGTATGGTGATACTTTATAAGGTATTTCCCCCTGTCGTATTTGTGATGAGTATCCTGTTCAATCAGATTGCTATCCGGTATTTCAACCATCTGATGTCGCACACGGAATACGTGCCCATAGTCAATACGAAAGGAGATGTCATCGGAAGAAGTCTTGCCATAGAAGCACTCAACTATAAGAATGCCTATATCAATCCGGTCATAAGAATAGCCGTATCTACTCACGGGATGCTGTTTCTTTGTGACAGACCGATGAATGCCATCCTTGATAAAGGGAAAACTGACATACCGATGGAATGCTATCTCCGTTATGGTGAGTCCCTCACCGAAGGAGTAAACCGCTTGGTGCACAATGCGCTTCCACACGCAACGGAAGACTTCAAGCCAGAGTTTAACATTGTCTATCACTTCGAGAATGAAGCAACCAACCGGCTCATCTATCTTTTCATCGTCGATATCAAAGATGATTCTATCCTTTGCACTCCCCGCTTCAAGAACAGTAAGCTATGGAGTTTCAAGCAGATAGAAGAAAATATGGGCAAAGGCTTTTTCAGCAGTTGCTTCGAAGATGAATACGAACACCTGAAAGATGTTATTTGTATAAGAGAAAAATACAGGGAATCTTAGACAATTCGGGAATATGCCCTTTCCAGTCTTTCACCGTGCGGGTTTGTATAAACTCGCCTTCGCAAGTTATATTGGCAGCAATACATAGTTTTGTCTGCGGACGGCAATTCTGCAAGATATCTTCTATCATCTTATGATTCCGGTAAGGAGTTTCGATGAATAGCTGTGTCTGACTTTCAGCATAGACACGCTGCTCCAGTGTTTTCAGTTTCTTAGCCCGTTCTCCCGGTTCTATCGGCAGATAGCCATGAAAGGCAAAGCTCTGTCCATTGAATCCCGAAGCCATTACAGAAAGAATAATAGAGGAAGGTCCTACCAGAGGAATCACTTTCAGTTTCTGGCGCTGGGCAATGGCAACCACATCTGCTCCCGGATCGGCAACGGCAGGACAGCCCGCCTCCGAAATCACCCCCATCGAGGCTCCACCCGCCAAAGGCTTCAGATAACCGGATATATCTTCGGGAGAAGTATGCTTATTCAAAGGGTAAAAAGTCAGCGAATCAATATCAATTTCCCGGTCAACCTTCTTCAGAAAGCGACGGGCAGAACGAACATCTTCGACAATAAAATGCCGGATACCACGAATAATCTCCGTATTATAAGAAGGTAACACCTGTTCAAGAGGTGTATCGCCCAATGTAACGGGCAACAGGTAAAGAGCAGTTTCCACTTTAGGTAATAGGTGATAAGTAATAAGTAATAGGTATGGGCTAGAGTTTCAGGTAACCGGACTCTTCGAACATACTCTGATAATCGGTAAGTTCCAGCAGATCCTTTATTTTAAGATCTTTATGCTTTTTCATGTAGGATGCTATAATCCGTGCTCCCACCCACGAACCGATCAATGCAGGGGCTTGTCCTCCCAGCATATCAACAGTAGGCGCCGGTTTCATATAGTAGCGGATCACCATTGGGTCACGTGCGTGCAGATGATCGTTTGCACAGATATACTCCCAGATATCCTTTTCGTTTTTCCTGCACCATTCGTTCTCCTGATCGGAGTATCCCATTGCCTGACCAATATCGTCATAACCAAGCAAATGCTGCACCACATAATTGATTTTGCCGGAATGCATCATCAGATCGACCAGACAAGTACCTTCATGATAGTTCATTTCGTAACGGCTAAGGAGATAGAATGCGAAACAATCCGGCACAATCCGTTCCGGACGCATCGAGGTACATTGATAGTCATAGTAGAAACGTTTGTAGAGAGGATAGTCTTCTCCCATATACTTATCGAGGCTGATTCCCAGCAATGTATCTACCAGAATGATTGATTCATTGAATGCGGATATCTGCGAATAAATAAATGGTATTTTCGTATCGGGGACTTCCTTCTTCAGCTTCCGGAATCCTTTGGTGAGTCCTTTTTCTACTTCGTCAAGATTGGGATATTTAGCTTCTACATCGCTCAGCAAACGAAGCAAGGTGCTATCCGAGTAGAATTTTTGCAAACGCTGAGAAATGGTGTCGTCCTTCACCGTACCGATAGACAGTACATCTTCTATCAGAATCTTTGTCGGCTGGCGATAGTCCATTGTCAGTTTCTGCATAGCGGAAAAGCTGTTGGAGCGAACATATTCGCTCAACAGCTTATCGTATCTCAGAACAGAAATCCCTTCTTCCTTCTGCTCCGCAACCTTTCCTGTGCTTAAGCCGCAGGAGGCGAAAAGCATACCTATTAATATAGTAAGAAGAGAGATCCGTAGTTTCATAACCTTTTATCCGTAAATGATATTACCATTTTCGTCCATGTACTCATCCAGTCCTTTTTCGTAAGTAGCCATTGCACGAAGACTCATACCTACGCTGGAGAAACCACCGTCATGGAATAAGTTCTGCATAGTCACTTTACGGGTAAGGTCGGAGAACATCACGATACAATAATCCGCACATTCGTCAGCTGTTGCATTTCCAAGCGGAGACATACGGTTAGCGAAATCATACAGCTTATCCATACCTTTCACTCCCGAACCGGCAGTAGTAAAGGTAGGCGACTGTGAAATCGTATTCACACGTACGCTATGCTCACGACCGTAGATGTACCCGAAACTGCGTGCGATAGATTCCAGCAGGGCTTTAGCATCTGCCATGTCATTGTAGCCGTAAAAAGTACGCTGAGCAGCGACATAACTCAAAGCTACGATAGAACCATATTCCGCAATAGCGTTCAGTTTCTTGGCGGACTGAATCATTTTATGGAACGATACAGCCGAAATATCCAATGTCTTGTCCAACATTCCATAGTCAAGGTCATCATAAGTACGTTTCTTGCGCACGTTAGGAGACATACCGATAGAGTGCAATACAAAATCAATTTGTCCGCCCAATATATCCATAGATGTCTTGAATACATTCGTCAGATCTTCCACACTGGTGGCATCTGCCGGCACTACCTGACAGTTTAGTTTTTCAGCTAATGCATTGACTTCACCCATACGGATAGCCATCGGAGTATTTGATAATGTAATAGTTGCACCTTCTTCCACGGCGCGCTCTGCTACTTTCCAGGCGATAGACTGGTCGTTCAGTGCACCGAAGATAATTCCTCTTTTTCCTTTCAACAAGTTGTTACTCATATCTTCTAATAGTTAAATTTTGTGCAAAGATAGTATCTTTCTGCATAAAAACACGAGAAGTGTGCAAATATTAGACATAAATGACAAAAAATACACGTATTCTATCAATAACTCCACATCTGCCTGAAGTTTCCCCCTTATCTTTGCCAATGATAATTAAGAGGTTTTTTCATAATATTTATTTTAAGGTTAGAATTAGGTTAACATGAATTTGTCTTATTCCTTTCCGGCAGGCTGCCTGCGAGAGGTCGCCTGCGGAGGGAGATAAGAGTTATGAGAAGCCATCTTAGAAATCGAAAGAGAATACCAGAAAAACAATAAATGTATAACCCTATAGAAAAGTTACTAAATGAACACAATGACAAGAAGACTCCTCTGGATGGTCGTATGTTGTTTGCCGTTTGTCTCGGGATGCAAACAAAGTGAGTGCGCAATAAGCGAAAACGCAATAGATGACACCATTTACCAGAATTTACCTTTCGAAATGCCGAAAGTACAGCAGCCGGTTTTTCCTGCTTATGAGGTAAATATCTCTAAATTCGGAGCCAAGGGGGATGGGATGACCCTGAATACGAAAGCAATCAACGATGCTATAAAAGAAGTAAACCAACGTGGCGGAGGTAAAGTTATCATCCCAGAAGGCACTTGGCTGACCGGACCTATCGAACTGCTCAGCAACGTGAATCTTTATACAGAACGCAATGCCCTGATACTCTTCACCGGTGACTTTGAAGCATATCCTATCATCCCCACTTCTTTCGAAGGATTGGAAACACGCCGCTGTCAATCACCGATTTCTGCTCGTAATGCAGAGAATATCGCTATCACAGGATATGGAATATTTGACGGAAACGGAGACTGCTGGCGCCCGGTGAAGAAGGAAAAACTAACAGCTTCGCAATGGAATAAACTGGTAAAATCGGGTGGTGTACTCGATGAACAGGAAAGAATATGGTATCCTACCGCCGGTTCGCTGAAAGGTGCAATGGCCTGCAAAGACTTCAATGTGCCCGAAGGCATCAACACGGACGAAGAATGGAATGAAATCCGTGCATGGTTGCGCCCCGTATTACTGAATTTCGTGAAAAGCAAGAGGATTTTGCTGGAAGGAGTCACTTTCAAGAACTCACCGAGCTGGTGTCTGCATCCGTTGTCATGTGAAGACTTTACAGTGAATAATATTCAGGTAATCAATCCCTGGTATTCTCAGAACGGAGATGCACTCGATCTGGAATCTTGCAAGAATGCACTGATCCTGAATAGTGTATTCGATGCGGGTGACGATGCCATCTGTATCAAATCGGGCAAAGATGAGAACGGCCGCCGCCGCGGAGAACCTTGCCAGAATGTAATCGTAAAGAATAATACGGTATTACATGGGCATGGCGGATTTGTAGTAGGCAGTGAAATGTCCGGTGGTGTGAAGAATATCTATGTAGAAGATTGTACATTCCTGGGAACAGATGTAGGTCTGCGCTTCAAAAGTACCCGCGGACGTGGCGGTGTTGTAGAAAACATCTATATCAATAACATCAATATGATCAATATACCGAACGAACCGTTACTTTTCGACCTGTTCTATGGTGGCAAAGGAGCCGGAGAAGAATCGGAAGAAGATCTGCTGAGCCGTATGAAGACGGCGATTCCTCCTGTAACCGAAGAGACTCCTGCGTTCCGTGATATTCATATATCAAATGTCATTTGCAGAGGTTCGGGACGTGCGATGTTCTTCAACGGACTTCCGGAAATGCCTATCCGTAACGTAACTGTGAAGAATGTTGTGATGACGGAAGCTACTGACGGAGTCGTTATCAGTCAGGTAGACGGTGTCACACTCGAAAATATTTATGTAGAATCAACCAAAGGAAAGAATATACTGAATGTCAAAAGCGCCAAGAATCTGAAAGTCGATGGAGAGACTTATGAAGAGATTGACGCCAAAGGACAGATATTGAATTTCAAATAAGAGATTCCACCACAGAAAACCACAAAATCATTATATAGAGTAAAAAGCTCAAATAGCAGACTAATTTATCTTCCAAAGATAAGCCGGTCTGCTATTTTTTCAATTACTTTTGCAGAAAGAAATACGACGTATAATATCATGCCTTAAAATCATGAAGAAGAATATTTTTATCATCACACTCCTTGTCGGGTGCTGCTCTCTGTCCGCCTGGGCTCAAAAACAGGAGAAAACCATTACTGTAGAAGTAAACAATAACTGGAACCGTGCCAAGACGGATGAACCGGTAGTAATCAACTTGCGTGACTTGCATACCGGATTTAAAGTAAAGTCTGCCGTAGTAATGGAAGGAAGCACTGAAATCCCTTCTCAGCTGGACGACCTGAACAGAGACCGTAAGATGGATGAACTGGCATTCGTTACCAGCCTCCCTGCTCACGGAAGAAAAACATTTCAGGTAACCCTGTCTTCTGAAAAGAGTACGAAAACCTATCCGGCACGGGTTTATGCGGAAATGTTCATTGCTGACCCGAGAAAAGGAAAGCATCAGTCAGTACAGGCAATCACTGTCCCTGGTACAAGTAATATATATAGTATGGTCCGTCCTCATGGTCCTGTACTGGAATCGGAACTGGTAGGCTATCGTCTTTACTTTAACGAAAAACAGACACCGGATATCTACGGTAAGTTCAATAAAGGACTGGAAATCAAAGAATCTCAGTTCTACCCTACTGACGAACAGTTAGCAAGAGGATTCGGTGACGATGTCCTCCGGGTATTCGACAGTTGCGGTCCGGGTGCTTTCAAAGGATGGGACGGAAAGAAAGCAACTCATATCACTCCGGTGGCTACCCGTACGGAACGTATCATCTCTTACGGTCCGGTGCGTGTCATCGCAGAAATCGAAGTGACAGGCTGGAAATATCAAAATGCGGAATTGGACATGATGACCCGTTACACACTCTATGCCGGACACCGTGATCTTCGTATCGAGGCATTCTTCGACGAGCCGATTAAGAACGAAGTGTTCTGTACAGGCGTTCAGGATATTGTCGGTACCGCAGAATCTTACTCGGATCACAAAGGGCTTGTCGGCAGTTGGGGAACAGACTGGCCGGTAAACGATACCGTGAAATATGCCAAAGAAACAGTAGGTCTTGGGACCTGCATTCCCCAACGATATGTGAAATCGGAAGAGAAAGACAAAGACAACTACCTCTACACCATCACATCTCCGGGAAGCAAATACTTACAGTATCACACCACTTTCACTTCCATGAAAGAGACTTTCGGCTATAAGACACCGGAAGCATGGTTCGCTTATCTCCGCGAATGGAAAGAAGAATTGGCACATCCGGTAACGGTCAAAATAAAAGATATTCATTAAACAAAGCATACAAATACAGTTAAACAATCAAATACTGGAGTATTTACCAGTTTTTATACCGACTCTGCACAATTATTACTCCTTTGTGCGGAGTCTTTTTTTTACCTTTGCCCCATTGAGAGACTTCAACTGAATCTTTAATATCAAACTATTATACCTATATCATGAAACGATTGACACAGACTTTAGCTTTTTGCCTGCTAACTGTTTTCACTGCGGTAGCACAGAAAAACTATGTATCCGAAGTATGGGTTTCCGATCTCGGAAATGGTAAATACAAGAATCCGGTGCTCTATGCCGATTATTCCGATCCGGACGCTTGCCGCGTAGGAGATGATTTCTATATGACTTCTTCCAGCTTCAACTGTCTGCCGGGATTGCAGATTCTACATTCCAAGGATTTAGTGAACTGGACGATTATCGGAGCTGCTGTTCCCTATGCCCTCACCCCTATTGAAACACCGGAACGTCCGGAACACGGCAACCGTGTCTGGGCACCCAGTATCCGCCACCATAACGGAGAGTTTTATATCTTCTGGGGAGACCCGGATCAAGGCGCTTTCATGGTAAAAGCCAAAGACCCGCAAGGTCCGTGGACGGAACCTGTTCTGGTTAAACCGGGAAAAGGAATCATCGATACCTGCCCGCTTTGGGATGAAGACGGAAAAGTATATCTGGTACACGCCTATGCAGGAAGCCGCGCCGGACTGAAAAGTGTAATCACCATCTGTGAATTGAATAAGGAAGCGACCAAAGCCATCACCCCCTCACGCATTATCTTCGACGGTCACGAAGCACACCAGACGTGTGAAGGCCCGAAGTTTTATAAAAGGAACGGCTATTATTATATCTTCCATCCGGCAGGCGGTGTGCCAACCGGTTGGCAGGTAGTACTCCGTTCTAAAAATGTGTATGGTCCTTATGAATGGAGAACTGTACTGGCGCAGGGTGATTCTCCCGTCAATGGACCTCACCAGGGAGCTTGGGTAGACACTCCTTCCGGAGAAGACTGGTTCTTCCACTTTCAGGATGTAGGCGCTTATGGTCGCCTTGTTCACTTGCAACCGATGAAGTGGGTGAATGACTGGCCTGTAATCGGTATCGACAAAGATGGTGACGGTTGCGGCGAACCGGTAATGACCTACAAAAAGCCGAATGTAGGAAAGATATATCCCATCTGTACACCGCAAGAAAGCGACGAATTCGACGGATATATACTCTCTCCGCAATGGCAGTGGCACGCTAATATCAATGAGAAATGGGCATATTATGCCGGAGACAAAAGTTATGTCAGACTATACTCTTATCCGGTAGTAGCGGATTATAAGAATTTGTGGGATGTAGCTAATCTGTTGTTGCAAAAAACTCCTTCGGACAATTTCACCGCCACAATGAAACTGACCTTCATGCCTAATCCAAAACTGAAAGGTGAACGTACAGGTTTGGTAGTAATGGGCAGGGATTATGCAGGATTGATTCTGGAAAATACGGACAAAGGTCTTGTGCTGTCTCAAATTGAATGTAAAAAAGCAGATAAAGGAGAAGCGGAACAGGTAAACTCTTCTGTCGGTCTTACCCAAAACACGGTATACCTAAAGGTACGTTTCAGTTGCGACGGCAAGAAAATTAAAGCCAGTGAAGGAGGTAACGACCTCATTGTGATGTGCAACTTCAGTTATAGCCTTGACGGAAAGAAGTTCTTGCCATTAGGCAACCCTTTTCAGGCAAGGGAGGGACAATGGATTGGCGCCAAAGTCGGCATGTTCTGTACCCGTCCGGCTATTGTTACCAATGATGGAGGATGGACAGATGTAGACTGGTTCCGAATTACAAGGAAATGATTCGTTTTTTATTCCTATCTTTGTAAGCAGAAAGAAAGGAAAACAGGATTAACATAAAAAAACAAGAAGTTCAATGAAGAAACTAGTCATTTTCGATTTGGATGGTACATTACTGAATACCATTGCCGACCTTGCACACAGTACAAATTATGCCTTGAATAAGTTAGGATATCCCACACATGAGATCGAGAAATATAACTTCATGGTAGGAAACGGCATCGACAAACTTTTTGAGCGTGCCTTGCCGGAAGGAGAAAAGTCCAAAGAGAATGTACTGCGCGTACGCAAGGAATTCGTCCCTTACTATGACATTCATAATGCCGATGACAGCCGCCCTTATCCCGGTATTCCGGAATTGCTCTCATACTTACAGGATGCAGGTATTCAAATTGCTGTGGCTTCCAACAAATATCAGGCAGCCACCCAAAAATTGATTGACCATTATTTTCCGGAAATCCATTTTACCGCTGTGTTCGGGCAACGTGAAGGGATAAAGGTTAAACCCGATCCAACCGTTGTATTCGATATTCTGGAAGTTGCCAAAGTAACCAAAGAAGAAGTGCTGTACGTGGGTGATTCCGGCGTGGATATGCAAACGGCTGCTAATGCAAGAGTGACAGTTTGTGGAGTAACATGGGGATTCCGCCCACGTGCCGAACTGGAAGAATTCAGTCCTCAATATATTGTAGATACCGCTGAGGAGATCAAACGTCTTATTCTCTAATATCTGAATCTACAGAAAGATCTCATTCTTCAAGCTGTACGATAGATCTATGCGGATTATATCAACATAGATCTATCATGCAGCTATTTTTCTTCAATAACAGAACAATATTTTAAAGATTCTGCGCAGAGAATTGAAAACCGATTCCCGCATCATATAATTTACTATTTCTTTTTAACTTCAGAAAATCAATATCCGGCAGACTTCCATCCGCTTTGCGAGGCAATGTTAACTGAGCAGGATCCAAACTTACAAAATCATCCTCACCTACGGTCATATCTACAGGAAGAAAAGAATTATTGATAATCATACATTCCTCCCGATTCACATCGACAATATGTTTTCCTGCAGCCCTCGGCTTATATGACAAATTATTCCGAATAATATGATCATATCCGTCCACGTCCACTATTTCTCCGGCAGACTTACGATTCAGCATACAGAAATTAGACGGATTCTGATAACCGGTATTATTGAACCAGGAAATTCCTCCCAAATGGTGATTGGCATAAAATCCTTTGTTCTTGTTTTTATATGCCAGACAATTCTTCACTACATGGTGTGGAATCTCATTCGGCATCTTCACTTTTGAGCGCATACCATAGCCACCCGCTTTAAACCCTGTACCATCTCCCGCACCCACAAATCCTCCGGGCTTATATCCATTATAAAACGCCCAGCAATCTTCAATCGTATAAGCTGCTTGTGCCTTTATCAAATCAAAACCGTCATCACTGTTGTACCAGGCCCGACATCCTTTAAACACATTTCCCGTATAGGAGGCAGAAGCCGGATGCCCACCGAAGCCATCCACATTTCCACCGGTACCATTCTCAGATACAGGGTCATAATTATTATAAGCATCACAGTTCAGTACGAGATTATGACTTCCCCGCACCAAATAAAAACCAATAGCCATGCCATCGTGCATCGCCAGATTCTCGTAAATATTATGATTTCCACCTTGATTGTATATACACTCCGACTGAGTATGCTCCCGGATAGTAACCTGTGTTTTGATAATCTCAAAATTGCGGAAATGGAGGTAAGAGCCTGATACATAAAAGACAGATACCCGTTTACCCTCCGGCTTTACTTCAGTCAGATTGAATATCGGACGTTCATCCTGATAACCTGTATAGCAGATTCTCTTGGCCTGAGTGCCACTTTTATTCATTTCAAAAACATAAGCGCGCAAATGATCTCCTCCCATCATCTGCTCTTCCCGTATCCGATACTCGCCTCCGCGAATATATACCGTATCTCCGGGAACGACTTTTGACTGCGCTTTTTGTAAAGTAGCGAAAGGTTTGTCAAGCGTGCCCGCATTTGAATCATCACCATTGGTAGCTACAAAATAATTCGTAGCCGAAAGAGACAGGAAACACTCCATAAAAAAAAGACTAATACCTATATGCTTTTTCATTATGCTTATATTTTAAAACCTATTGAAAACTGATTTCCATTTTACTGTTGTTAATGTGCTTCTTTATTACCTGACTCTTATCTTCTACCTCTAAACAAATATTCTGTAACCGGAAGTTTTTTCCAGTTACCGTTTTCATGCCGCTAAATTACAGCTTTCTTTATAGTTTAGAATGTACATGCGTACACAAAGCCTAGAAAATCGTATTTCACCTGAGATTTACATCAAGAATGAACGATAATACATCGTTTCTTTGTTTTTCCGTACGCTATTACATCCTCTATTCTAAAAAGAAAATTAACTTTGTAACCATTAATAATAATGTAGAATCGTAGAAATCAAATATGAAAAATGCACTGCTGATATTCGCATTCTTATCTTTCTATCTCAGTTCAGTACATGCATCTGTCGAGATACGTTCGAACAAACTGACCACCGGTGACGGACTGGCGAATAATTCCATCCGATATATGTTTCAGGACAGCAAGGGATTTATGTGGATGGGAACCGTCAACGGATTAAGCTATTATGACGGCAACTCTTTTGTCAGTATCTACCCGGACCCTAATCTGCCGATTTCATTGGCCGACCCACGCATCCGGAATATGGAAGAAGACTCTAACGGTTTTTTATGGATCGCCACCCTCTCTTCTTTATATAGCTGTTACGATTTAAAACATGGGCGCTTCGTCGATTTCACTGGTTGCGGAGAATACAAACAGAGCTATTCGAAAAAAATCATTGCATCCGACCAGTCTATCTGGTTGTGGGATAACAATAACGGATGCCGTCGTGTCGTCTATCAGGATGGCCAGTTCTCGTCGCAGGCATACAAAAAAGAATTAGGCAACCTATCTTCTGACAAGGTACTGTTTGTCTACGAAAGCAATGACAGCCCCGGACATGTATGGATAGGAACCAAGCAAGGATTATGGAAATACCATGACGGCAAACTGGAAGCAATGGATACACAGGGAGAAAGCTGGGAACATATTTTTTCTTATGACCAATATACCTGCATCATTACCGGAAAAAAAGAAATCTACCGCCACTCTCTTTCCAATAACCGACTGGAGAAAATCGCTTCATTAACCGAACTCGGAGATACAGGTGTAATCACCGGAAGCCTCCGCCTGCAACATCAATGGGTGATGTTTACCGCCACTGGCAGTTACATCCTAGATCCCGTTACGGGAAAGCTGCGCCGGTTCTCCCGCCTGAATATTAAAAACGGTAACGTCACCAGAGACAATAAAGGGAATGCATGGGTACACAACTATACCGGCAACGTATGGTATGTCAATACCAGCACTGGCGACATCAAACATTTTCAGTTTCTTTCATCCGAGCATTTGGGATATATCGATGTAGAACGTTACTCTATCATTCATGATTCACGGGATATCATCTGGATTACGACTTACGGAAACGGACTCTTTGCCTACGATCTGAATACCGGCGATCTGCAGCACTTCACTTTTGAAGTCAGTCACTCCAGCCATATCAATTCCAATTATCTGCAATATATCATTGAAGACCGTTCCGGGGGTATCTGGGTGAGTTCCGAATTCTCCGGATTATCTCATCTGGAGATTCTGAATAAAGGAACGTTACGTATCTATCCGAATGGCGAAGATGCTTCTGACCGCTCCAACACGATACGTATGCTTTTACGTGGCAAAAACGGTAATGTATATATGGCAAACCGCATGGGTACCCTATATGAATATGATGCCGACCTGAAAAATATACTTCGTAGAGAGAAGTTTACACATAACGTATACAGTATGTGCGAAGATAATGAAGGACAGTTATGGTTGGGTATGCGTGGTATAGGATTACGTATCGGGGCTGACCAATGGTACCGATATAACAGTAAGGATAATAACTCCTTATCAAACGACAATGTCTACTTAATCTACCGTGACCGCAAAGGGCGGATGTGGATAGGAACATTTGGCGGAGGATTGAATCTGGCTGTCAAAACAGGCAACAGTTATCAATTCAAGCATTTCTTTCAAGACAGTTATGGAGAAAAACGGGTACGCGTCATACAGGAAGACCGCAACGGTATGATGTGGGTGGGTACCAACAACGGTATTTATATCTTCCATCCGGACTCACTGATCAACTCCCCCAAGAATTACGTACTTTACAATCATGTCAATGAAACATTCCCCAGCAATGAAATCCGCTGTCTGGTGAATGATCATGAAGGAAATATGTGGATTGGAACAACGGGAGCAGGCTTTGCCATCTGCTATCCGGGAAATGACTACCAACATCTGACTTTCGATTGTTATAGTATTAAAGACGGATTGCCCAACGGAGTCATACAGTCGATTGTTGAAGATCAGGACAATAAAATGTGGATTGCGACCGAATATGGCATTTCCCGCTTCACCCTCGCCACCAAGCAAATAGAGAATTATTATTTTTCTTCACATACACTGGGGAATGTATACTCTGAAAATACGGCTTGCATAAATGCTGACGGAAGATTACTTTTCGGTACGAACTACGGCCTGGTAGTTCTCGATGCCAATAAAGTGGAAAACATGGAAAAACTTGCATCGACCGTATTCACAGGGCTTCACATCAATGGAGCGCATATGCTGCCCGGTATGGATGCTTCCCCTCTCAACGAAACCATGTCCTATACAGGGCAGTTAAACTTGAAACATTATCAAAATTCATTTGTCATTGCCTTTTCAACATTCAACTTTTTAAGCGGAGCATCCAAATATTCTTATCGGATGCCTCCATATGATTCGGAATGGAGCATCCCTTCAGCACAAAATTTGGCAACGTACCGTAATCTTCCTCCCGGTAAATACCAGTTGCAAGTGAAAGCCTGCAATGTAGCCGGCGTATGGGGGGAAGAAAGCACTATGGAGATTGTCATAGCTCCTCCTTTCTGGCAGACGACCTGGGCCTATCTGATTTATCTGGTATTCATTGGAATCGTCTGTTATTTCAGTTTCCATATCATACGAAATTTCAACAGATTACGCAATCGCATCGCTGTTGAGAAGCAATTGACCGAATATAAGCTGGAATTCTTCACCAATATATCCCACGAATTCCGTACACCGCTTACTCTGATTCAAGGTGCTCTCAACAAGCTAATCAATATAGAGAATCCTCCCAAAGAGATGCAACGTCCTTTAAAAACCATGGATAAAAGTACTCAGAGAATGTTACGCCTCATCAATCAGCTACTTGAATTCAGAAAGATGCAGAAAAACAAACTGGCCTTATCTTTGGAAGAGACGGACGTCATTGCTTTCCTTTATGAAATCTTCCTGAGTTTCAAGGATACAAGCGAGTCCAAAAACATCGATTTCAGTTTTGAGCCGTCACAACCTGCTTATAAAATGTTTATTGATAAAGGCAATTTAGACAAGGTTACCTACAACCTCCTATCCAATGCTTTCAAGTATACTCCTTCTAACGGAAAGATTATATTCAAAATAGATATTCAGGAAGACAAGCAACAGCTTCGTATACAAGTCATAGATAACGGGATCGGCATACCCAAAGAAAAACGTTCTGAACTGTTCAAGCGTTTCATGCAAAGCAGCTTCTCTCATAGCAGTGTCGGAGTAGGTCTCCACTTGACACACGAACTGGTACAGGTACATAAAGGTAATATCAGTTATGATGAAAATGAGGGAGGCGGTTCTGTCTTTACCGTCCTATTGCCGACTAATTCTGATATCTATCAGGAGAAAGATTTCCTGATTCCCAATCAGTTATTAACCGAAGAAGAGGAACAGCACTCCAAAGATTTTCTCAGAAATGAAACGTCAGAGGATACTTTCCAGCCTCCTGTCGATCCTTTGAACAAACGCAAAGTTTTGATTATAGAAGATGATACTGATATCCGTGAATTCCTAAGAGAAGAAATAGGAGTTTACTTTGAAGTTGAAGTAGCTGCTGACGGAACATCCGGTTTTGAAAAAGCAAGTACGTATGATGCTGATTTAATTGTTTGTGACGTTCTGATGCCGGGAATGAATGGATTTGAAGTGACACGCAAACTTAAAAATGAATTTACCACCAGCCATATCCCCATCATATTACTGACTGCCCTCAATATAGAAGAGAAATATCAGGAAGGAATTGAATCCGGAGCTGATGCGTATATCACGAAGCCATTCAATGTCTCTTTACTACTGGCAAGAATCTTCAAGTTAATCGAGCTACGGGATAAACTGCGCCAAAAATATTCTAACGAACCGGGATTGGCTCATTCCATTATCTGTACCAATGACAAGGATCAGAAGTTCTCGGTAAAGCTGAATGAAGTATTGAATGAGCACATGACCGATACCGATTTTTCGGTCAATGACTTTGCCGGAATAATGGGACTAGGACGTACTGTATTCTATAAAAAAGTACGGGGAGTGACCGGTTATTCTCCTTACGAATATTTGCGTGTCATGCGGATGAAAAAGGCTGCTGAAATGTTATTGACAGAAGATCTCACCATAGCCGAAGTCGCCTATAGCGTAGGTATCAACGATCCGTTCTACTTCAGTAAATGTTTCAAGAACCAATTCGGGGTATCTCCATCTGCCTATCGGAAAAAGCTGTCTGAAGATGAAAATGAACCCATAAATGATGCCGACGTATGATCTTACAGGTTTTCCGTACTAATTTAAGGGGTGTTTCTTTCATTGATGTACTTTCTTTGCCAATGAAAAATTAATCATTAAGAAATCATGAGAAACAAACTCTTTCTATTTGTATTTCTGTTTGCAGTGCTGGCTATTGTTGATAGTCACGCTTTCGAACGCAAAAAATACAATTTCAACAGTGAATGGCGTCTGCAAATCGGAGACTTTCCCGAAGCTAAACAATCTCAATTCGACGATAGCCGGTGGAAAGCGGTCACTTTACCGCATGCCTTTAATGAAGATGAAGCCTTCAAAGTGTCCATCGAACAGCTGACGGACACAGTGGTATGGTATCGGAAACACTTTCGGATTCCGGCTTCCGGTAAAAAACAAAAAGTATTCATCGAATTTGAAGGAGTGCGCCAAGCCGGTGACTTCTATTTGAACGGACAATATCTGGGAAAACACGAAAACGGAGTAATGGCGGCAGGCTTCGACCTGACACCTTATATTAAAGAAGGTGACAATGTACTGGCAGTACGTACGGACAATGACTGGATGTATCGCGAAAAAAGTACTAACTCCAAGTTCCAGTGGAACGACCGTAACTTCAACGCAAACTACGGTGGTCTGCCCAAGAATGTATTCTTGTACGTTACAGATGAAGTGTATCAGACTCTTCCTTTATACAGTAATCTGAAAACTACCGGAGTTTATATTTATGCTAAAGACATCGACGTAAAAGGACGCACTGCCACCATCCATGCAGAATCGGAAGTAAAAAACGACAGTCGTGAACCACGCCAATTTAGCTACCAGGTGGTCTTGCTGGATGCTGACGGCAAACAGGTGAAAAGCTTCGAAGGTGAGAAAGTAACCTTACAAGGTGGCGAAACAAGGGTAGTGAAAGCTGCTTCCAAAGTAAATAATCTCCATTTCTGGAGTTGGGGATATGGGTATCTTTATACTGTCCAGACGATTCTAAAAGACAATAAGAATCAAGTCTTTGATGAAGTAAGTACTCGTACAGGTTTTCGCAAGACACGATTTGCAGAAGGCAAAATATGGTTGAATGATCGTGTGATCCAGATGAAAGGATATGCACAGCGCACCAGTAATGAATGGCCGGCGGTAGGCCTGTCCGTTCCGGCATGGCTTAGTGACTACTCCAATGGCCTGGTAGTAAAAGGCAATGGTAATCTGGTACGCTGGATGCATGTTACCCCATGGAAACAAGACGTAGAGTCCTGCGACCGCGTAGGTCTGATTCAAGCAATGCCGGCAGGAGATTCCGAGAAAGACCGTACAGGACGCCAATGGGATCAGCGTACAGAACTAATGCGCGATGCGATTATCTACAACCGTAATAATCCAAGTATCTTATTTTACGAATGTGGAAACAAAGGTATCAGCAGAGAGCACATGATAGAAATGAAAGCTATCCGCGACCAATACGATCCTTTCGGCGGACGTGCTATCGGCTCTCGTGAGATGCTGGACATCCGTGAAGCCGAATATGGCGGAGAAATGCTTTATATCAACAAGAGTGAACATCACCCGATGTGGGCGACCGAATATTGCCGCGACGAAGGTTTGAGAAAATATTGGGATGAATACAGCTATCCTTTCCACAAAGAAGGAGACGGACCGTTACATCGTAACCAACCTGCAACAGACTACAATCACAATCAGGACATGCTGGCGATAGCAATGATCCGCTGTTGGTATGATTATTGGCGTGAGCGTCCGGGGACAGGTCGCAGAGTCAGTTCCGGAGGGGCCAAAATCATTTTCTCGGATACCAACACACACCACCGTGGTGAAGAAAACTATCGCAGAAGTGGAGTAACGGACCCTATGCGCATCGAAAAAGATGCTTTCTTTGCACATCAGGTCATGTGGAACGGATGGGTAGATACAGAAGAAGACAATACCTATATCATCGGTCATTGGAACTATCCCGCAAATACAGTAAAACCGGTCTATGTCGTTTCTACAGGTGAAGAAGTAGAACTGTTCCTGAACGGTCAGTCACTAGGAAAAGGCAAACGCGAATACAATTTCCTGTTCACCTTTGACAATGTGGCTTTTAAAGCCGGTAAACTGGAAGCAGTCAGCTACAACAAGGCCGGTAAGGAAATAAGCCGCTATGCTGTAAGCACGGTTGGTGAACCTGCCGGACTGAAACTGACAACGATACAAAATCCGGAAGGATTCCACGCGGACGGAGCCGACCTGGCATTAATACAGGTAGAAGTGGTAGATAAGGATGGGAAACGCTGTCCGCTTGACAACCGTACCATTCAATTCGACTTGAAAGGGAATGCCGAATGGCGCGGAGGCATCGCACAAGGAAAAGACAATTATATTCTTAATACCAATCTCCCTGTGGAATGTGGTATTAACCGTGCTCTTATCCGCAGCACTACCCAAGCCGGCAAGATCACTCTGACCGCTAAAGCAGAAGGGCTCCCCAGCGCTACAATTACATTAGAAACCCTTCCCGTCAAAGTTAGCAACGGATTGAGTACTTATTTGCCTCAGATGACTCTGAAAGGAAATCTGGATAAAGGTGAAACACCTCTTACCCCATCTTACAAAGACACAAAACGTGATATACGTATTGTATCCGCTAAAGCCGGAGCCAACAATGAAACTGTAAACCAAAGCTTCGACGATAATGAAAGAAGCGAATGGATGAATGACGGAAAACTCAGCACCGCATGGATTACATATACGCTCGAAAAAGAAGCTGCAATAGACGATATCTGTATCAAATTGAATGGATGGCGTTCACGCAGTTATCCTTTGGAAGTGTTTGCCGGCAATACTATGATCTGGAGTGGAGATACGAATAAAAGCCTGGGGTATGTTCATCTTAATGTGGAAAAGCCGGTACGTTCCAAACAAATTACCATCCGTCTGAAAGGTAATACCAGCGATCAGGATGCTTTCGGACAGATCACTGAAGTTGCGGCAAAAGCAGCAAATGATATGGAACTCGAAGCAAAAGCGAACAAGAATAATGCTAATCTGAGAATTATTGAAATAGAGTTTCTGGAAGCAATCAAATAGAATAAAACATTTTCTCCCACCATAAAGGAGATATGTAAAAGAAGGTGTCACAAAAACCATATTGCCCCATAGGAACAAAAGATTAGTACGGAGAAACAACCGTCAATGAACCGTTCAGTAAGCTATTATGCAGGCTAGATTAATGTATCCGGTCAGTAACAATAGATTGTTTCATGTACGTGGTCCCATCAGTCTACGTACATGAGCCATTGGGTTTACGTACGTGAGCCGAACGGTTCATGAACATGGAACGAAGACATAAAACCGACTTAACAGATTAATCAAACCTTGCTTGCATATTAAGGTTACCGGGCTTTGTTCTTAATGTAAGCAGCATACCTTGGAAACATTAAGGTGTAAACAGCGTACATTGACGCCCAAAATGATGTTTTTAACACATGCAGGCAAAACCCTCAAGCTGACTATCTATCATCTGATAATCAAGACTTTAAATAAAAGATTCATCAAGGAGAGGTGACAATAAGAATGAAAGATACATTCTATTGTCACCTTATTATCACCCTCTATTGTCACCCCTATCTTCTTTATTATAAAACACTTAAATCAGAAAAGTGACAAGTGACAATAACAATGGATAAATATTTCCTATGTATATGTTTAAACAGAAATGAGTGTAGTCTGAAACGACCAGCTATTTCTTTATTAGTTTCTTAACTTCTTTAGCATAGCGTTTGCCTAAAGTAATCTGGCTTGCTGCATCAAAATGAGGATCCGTTTCATCCTTCAACGGAGTAAGTCCTTCGGAAGACACACAAGCACTATGGGGCAAAAAAGTGGAGATCTCTTTTATCATGTCATTAAAGGGTTTTGTACCTTCGGGAATATAAGGTTTCTTTGTCCAGTTCCATTGTGCTATTTGTCCTACGACAACTGGTAAATCAGGCATTCCCAGGTCATTACGTAAGTCTGTCATCAGCTGAATAATCTTCTCTTTATATGCTTCCGGATGATGACAATCGGCTTCTCCCTGATGCCAGATAATTGCTTTCAATGTACCATACTTCATTGCTTCTTTTGCACGTCGTATTGCTTCATCATAATATCCGCCGGACTGTTTGGCATTCTTAACCCATGAACGAATCGAAGATCCTCCCCGTGCATTGACGATTAAGCCTACCGGATGTTTTTTAGTAGCCATCGTCTTGGCAAATCCATATGCAGGTCCTACTTGTTGCCAGCTAAGTCCTTTTCCTATCGTAGAATAGCGGTTCAAGGGATTCACTGCGGGTTCGAACTGATCATCTGCATTCAGCAGGTATACATTTTGTAGAGTATCCATCACTTCCGGTGATAATTTCCCTCTCCCTGCCATATTCGACTGTCCAATGCAAAGATACAGATCCAGAGTCTTCAGCGGTTTCTCAGCGTGTGCTTCCGATCTTCCCCATACTAGCACACATAAAAGGAAGAGGCCACATAGATAATTTGTTTTCATTATTTTATTGATTTTATTATCAGGTTAAACTTTATTCGTACACACCCCTAATTAAAATGAATTTTAATAGTTCCTCCATAAGGATTAAAGTCAAACATAACTTTATTCCCATTTATATACACAGGTAATTCTTTCCTGCCTTGCTTCACCAGAATTCCATTCATAGTTTCCCCTTGAATCACCATCGTCAATGGCTCAGCAAATAGTTTTCTATCTAATTTTAACTTGGGAGTAATTGTCATACCATTCTTTTTATTAGAGACTTTCAATTGTATCTCCTCCCTTTCTTTGATATAAGATGCCACTTCACAGAAGGTACCTACCCAAATCTGATTTTCCATACTTTTCACTTTATCCAAATGTTCCCAAAATAAAGAAGGCGATTTGAAAGCATCATATCCATAATTAATGCCGTGCGTCATACCTACTCCCCAATCTTCCGCTTTCATCAAATCCTTCAACCATTTGTCAAACCGTTCGGGAGTTGACTTTCCTCCGATTGAAATTTGTTTAGTACGTGTAGCGGCCCTGCCTTTAGAAGCCATACTGACTATTTCTTCTGTCTTATAATTATATGGGTAACAATAGGTACGAGGTACAATGCCAATATTAGCATAAATAGCACTATCATTCTTTTCTATCTCCGATTTAACTTGCTCTATAGTCAATCGTTTGGCATTCTTATGTGCCCAGCTATGGCTGGAAACCTCATGTCCTTTCTTTGACATTTCACGCAACTCATCCCAAGTCATTCGAGGTACCTTTGCAGATGCACCTTGTTCCGTATAATAGCCGCATACCCAGAAAGTACCTCTAAAACCACGTTTCTCCAACTCAGGGGCAGCTACAGTTGAATGTTCCGCCAACCCATCATCAAATGTATAACTGATAGCACAAGCTCTGTCTCCTTTATATTTGGCGACATATACATGAGGATCATCCGAAAGAGTCTTTTTAATTTGTTCATATACCTGTTTACCCATATACTCGGCAGAAACCTGATTAAAATGAAGTTTATCTCCCATTAGTTCCGCTTCCGACATATCAATCAGATAAGCGTTCTTATCTTCTTTTGCATAGCGACGCATTCCTTCCTCAACATCACTATTATACCGTTTGTTTTTCCTGGATACGGTACCAAATATAAATGGAAGTTCAGAGTAATCTTTTCCGGTTTTCTCCGTCAAGTGGTTACGCACATAGGAAACTACTCCTTTCAGATTCTGATAATATTCTTTTCCGTGCTCATAATCACTTTCTCCCTGATGCCAAACGAAAGCATCAATCTGATAACCTTGCTTTAGTTTGGAAAGTGTCTGATCAATACTCGCATCAATATTGGCAATCAAAGAAAGTAATAAAGATTTTCCTTTCTCACTGGTAGCTGTATTCTCTGCCAACCATTTCGGGTCGGCAGACCAGTAAGTTCCCCGAAAAGGAGTAGTAACAGGAGCAGCTATGGCAGTGCCACCGATAGCCCACTTGATAACATAAAAATCTTCCTGAAACAACTGTTCCAACCAATAATAAGCAATCGCATCATATCCCCACGTATAAGGCTTACTTTTAGGATGACTCAATGGCCAAAATGGAACAAACATACCATCTGTACGATTATGGGCAATATGGCAATATTTGTAGGCTCCCGCAGTATACGTACTATCCACAGCCATTGCCTTTATATAATCCGGTAAACGATTGTTAGGTACTCGTCCATCCGTGTTTGACTGACCAGCTGTTATTATAACATGTGCAGGCTTCTGCCCTCTCGCCTGAATATAACAAAAGCCTAATACAAAAAACAAGATAAAAAAGAGTGTTCTCATGATCAATGATCCTTTAATTTTATAGTAATATTCTCCTGCAAAAATAAGGGTACTTTTACTATTCGAACATAGACTATTGTACACAAATACAAGGTCGATCATTCACATCGGGCACTACAGAGAAGATTTAAACTACCATTTAGAATAGCTTGGTTACTCAGGCTTCTGCCGTCTCATTTTCTCCCTGTTCTTTCATTTCACCGCGTTGATATACGGACGGCGCTACCCCAAACTGAGTCTTAAAGCACTTGCTAAAATAGAACGGATCGCTGATGCCAACCTTGTATGCAACTTCCGCAACAGTCAGATTCTCACCAGACAATAACAACTCAGCCGCTTTTTTCATTCGTACAACCCGCAAATATTCATTGGGAGAATACCCCGTCACTCCGCGCAGTTTTCTATAAAATACCGTTCGTCCTAATTTCATCAATTGAGCAAACTCATCAATAGAGAATTCCGGACGAGAAAGATTCTGTTCCAGTACAACAGCCAATCGGTCGGCAAACTCCTTATCACGGTCAGTAGAGCATACGGCAGCACGAACAATTCCCGGCTCACTGGAGAATTTCTCCCGCAACTTATCACGCTGTTCTATCAAGCGGAATACGCGCGCCAACAGAAGTTTTATACTGAACGGCTTCGCAATATAGGCATCAGCACCGGCTTCAATTCCTTCCAGATGTTTTTCCGGAGAATTCAATGCTGTCAGCAAGATAATCGGGATATGACTTGTCGCAAAATCAGATTTCAATTTCTTTGTCACTTCAAATCCGGTCATTCCGGGCATCAGTACGTCACAAATAATCAAATCAGCATCATAGGTACGAGCCTTCTCAAATCCGGAAGTTCCGTCAGCAGCTACTTCAACTTCAAAATAAACTCCTACTTCTTCTTTCAAAAATTCACGGATATCATTATCATCTTCTATAATCAATACTTTACGCTTATTCAAAGGCTCTGCTATTTTCTCCGGTTCCGGTAGTTCTTCCGAAAGTTCCAGTAAATGATGTGCTTGCCCGCCTGCCTCTTTCAACAAGACATTACCGGGAATAAGAAAATCTTTCTCCGAATAAACACTTTTGTCCGTCGGGATACAAACGGTAAAGACAGAACCTCCGCCGTCATTGTCTTTATATTCAATCGTACCTTTATGCACCTGTACCAATTCATAACTCAGATGCAAACCAACTCCGATACTATCACCGGAAAAACTACTCTGCATAAATCTCTTGAACAACTCATTTTGCTTCTCTTTTGGAATACCAACACCTGTATCTGCTACTTGAATCTGCAATGTCTTCTTCACTTCATCTACCGTAACAGAAAGTATAATCGTACCGTTCGAAGGGGTATATTTAAAAGCGTTAGACAACAGGTTATAAGTCACTTTATCCAGATTACCCTTATCAAGAAACATCTTGTAAGACGGTATAGACGGAATAAAACGGAAATTCATATTCTTTTGCTCCGCTACATCACCGAAACTCAGGAAAATTTCATAAAGGAAAGCAATCACATCCGTTTCTTCCAAAGAGAGCGCCAACTTATTATTCTGCATCTTGCGGAACTCCAATAACTGATTGATCAGCCTCAACATTCGCTGAGTACTTTTATCCATCGTTTTGAGCGGGTGTATCAGATCACGGGGAATATCAGCAACCCGTTGAATCTTTTCCAACGCTCCTTGAATCAAAGTTAACGGAGTACGAAATTCATGGGAAATATTAGTAAAGAAAACCAGCTTATATTCCGTCAACTGTTTTTCCACATTAATACGATTACGCAGACTGTTAAAGTTACGCACAATACGGAAAGTAAAATATAAAGTTACAATCAGCAGCAGCACATATCCCAACATAGCCCAGTTCGTCTTCCAGAAAGGAGGCACAATGACAATCTTCAAGGTTGTTTCACTTTCATTCCAAACACCTGCTCCATTACATGACTTCACATGAAGTACATAAGTACCTGGGGTCAAATATTTAAAAGAAGCAAAATTCAACGGAGAAGGTGTGCTCCATCCCTTATCATAGTTTTCCAGCCAGTACATATACTTTGTACGTCCGCTGTCCGAATAGTCAAAAGTAGAGAAATCTATCAAGAATGAATTCTGAAAATACTTCAAAGTAATTTCATCCGAATAAGCAAGCGATTGTTTCAATGGAGAATCCCCCATAGTAGGATTTATCTGGGTACCATTCACATGCAAATCTGTAAAGACCACCGGAGAAAAAGTTTCGCTATCCTGAATTTTATCAGGATCAATGACAAGCAGACCGTAATTTGTGCCGAAAAGCAATTTTCCATCTACTCCCACACAAGCACTATTCTCACTATAAACATTACCCAAAGTATAGGAAGAAAAGAAATAATTTTCAAAAGAATGATTAGTCGGGTTAAACTTAGAAATACCATATTCCGTAGCTACCCATAAGTTTCCGTTATTGTCCCCCAAAATTGATTGAATCACATCATTAACCAATCCTTCAGAGGTTCCGTAATGTTCATATTTCAATGAACGGTAATTATCTTCCGGCTCACAAAGATTCAAGCCGGAGCCAGATGTCCCCACCCACATACGTCCTTTCGTATCACGGTAGATACATCTGATTTCATTGCTGCAAAATGTACCGTTTGTATAATTGAACAGATGATAATCGTCACTGTCAGCTATCAATGAATCCGGATGAAAGATGCACACACCCTCACTGGTGCCCACCCAGATCATTCCATTATCGTCTTCTTCTATTACTCGCACCATACGCAGACCAAACTTCTGCTGTAAAAAATGACGGAATTTATACTTGCCATCAGTCGTCGGTTCTGCCAGTTCAAGCCCACCGCCAAAGGTACCTATCCACATACGGTCTTTCCGGTCACGAAAAAGAGAAAAGACATTATTTTCTGATAACGAAGCCGGATCCGAGACTTCATTGCGATACCATGAATCTCCGATCTTCAATCCATTTCCACGGGTTCCCACCCACATTTCGCCTTGATTATCTTCTGCTATCGCATAAATATTGGAATGGAAATACTGATTGGACATTTTGGAATGAAGATTCGAGTCAAACGTATATAATCCGCCTTTACGTGTTCCGACCCAAATATCCCCATCCGGCATTTTAGTCAACATACGAATCGTATTCGAGCGGTCAAATAATTCACGGGATTCGGGATAAATACGCGAGGTTCCTTCATTCAGAACTGAAATACGGGATAAACCGGAATACTCTGAACTTACCCAAATACCTCCGGCACGATCCTCCATCACATATAACAGAAAATCCGAACTTATATGACTCTGATCATTTATATTAGCCAGAAAATGTTCTAACTTATCCTCTGTCGTGTCATAGGCAAACAATCCGTTACCATAAGTAGAAATCCAAATGATTCCCCGGGAATCATGGACAATATGGTAACGTTCATAATCAATGTATCCCAGTTTATCTTCAGGTATCAACTGAAATTCTTTTCTTGCTCCATTCTTGGCCAAAATATAAGTGACACATCCCGTATGATTATATATCCAGAAGTCACCATGATTATCACAAATCACTTCACCATTTCTGATGTTCAGACCAGAGTCCACACTGATCTTGCGTGTATTGAAATCATAGTTAAAAACCCCGGTATTGGTAAGGATGACCCATTTATCGTTCAACAGGAAGTTTCCCGTAGGTGACGTCTTACCCGCAACAGCAGAAAGCGAACCGACTTTTGTCAGTTTTTGCTTTGTAGTCTGATAGCAGTAGATGTCTCCGTCCACTGTCAGAAAATACATATCATTCTTGAATGCCAGAGAAGAAGTAAAATGGAGTAATCTGTCTTCTACCTTATACTGTCCATCGGATACGGAAACTAAGCCACGCTGTGTCCCGATCCAGATTCGTCCGCCGGCATCTTCATTTACAAACTGTACCCGGTTATCCGGAAGATTTCCACGCTCCGTCTTAAATTCCGTAGACACCATCTGTCTGTCTTTCTGATGGACCATTCTGAGACAACCATTGCCGGAATGTCTGAGCCATACATCCCCATTAGCAGCAACAAATATAGACGAATAATTCTTTTCCAGCGCACCAGTCCCCGTATAGTCTACAAAACAGGCACGTTGCAAGTCATAACAACTGAACAATTCCGGAGTTGTAGAGATCCATAAAAAACCATTTTTGTCTTCGGTAAGGTCATAAATCCGATTATCAGCCAAAGAGACTTTATCACCAATTTCCGGACGGAAAGTCAGAAAAGAGTTGCCATCATAGCGGCTTAACCCATTTAGGGTAGCCAACCACAAGAAGCCTTTGCTATCCTGATACAGGTACCGAACTGAGTTATTCGGAAGTCCGTCACTTGTTCTCATTTGTTTGGAACGGAGTTCAATGCCACCGTAAGCCGCATTGAAAACAAGAGTCATGAACAATGTGAAAAGTAATATGCGCCTCTGTGTCATATAGATTCTAAGATTAATGATAAATGCCAGACAAAAATAGTCAAGATAGTTGAAATAATAAAGAAACAATCCATAAATAGTATCAGGAGGATGCTTGTTTTTTAATCAAACATCCCCCTGATATCAATTCTGTCTAAGGGTTCTAGTCCATATGAAAGACTTCCGGCAATGGTATTGAAACCGGTGAATTGTCCGGATTCACTTCCATGATATCTGCCATATAATCCCACCATTTCTGTACAATCTCTGTGTTGCCCAAGTCCTGCGAACCTCCTTCTCCTTCTGTTTTCTGGAAAGCAAATAGAATATTGGTTTCTTTGTCCCAATATATAGAATAATCTGACACCCCATTTTTTGAAAGCAGTGCTTTTAATTCAGGCCAGATAGCGGCATGCCTTTTTTCGTATTCTGCTTCATAGCCCGGTTTCAGATACATTTTGAATGCTTCTCGTTTCATGGTTCCTATATTTTAAAGTTAATCTTTTATTTATTCACTATCTACCGCAAAGATAGGAGCTGTTGTCTTCTGCTTTTCCTGATAATATTGCACGGCACTGTCATTCATCTGAGGATGCTGGGTGTTGAGCAAACGAATCATTTCCGCACCTGCCCAAAGCACCGGTCCGTATCCATGCGCCGCATATACATTGACCGGACGATAATAATAGAAAGCCGGATCGAAAGCCATACCGGTGCCTACGCAAGTGCCTTCCACCTGTCCTTCTTCATTTATCTTTCCGGCGACGGCATGCCATCCCAACTGGGCAACAGGACCATACGCTATCGCATCAATCCAACCTTTATTAATGGCGTGTGCCAGACAATATACATAGATAGCAGTTGCAGAAGTTTCCAGATAAGAATCATTACGGTCGAGCAACTGGTGCCAAAGTCCTTCTCCACTTTGCAACGCCGTCACTCCACGCACATGAGCACGGAAATAATCCATCACCTTCGGACGTTGGGGATAATCTTCCGGCAATACATCCAGCAGTTCACAAGCTGTCAGCAGCGCCCATCCATTGGCACGTGCCCAGCAAAAAGCCGGATGATCCGTACTGCTTTCCACCCATCCGTGTCTGTACAATCCCTTTTCGGGGATAAACATACGGTCTGCAAATTGCAGGAATTGCTTCACGGCTTCTGCCAGATATTTATTCTTCGCTTCCTTATCATAACGGCTCATCTGCGCTACCGCCGGAATGCCCATAAACATATCATCCAGCCAAAGAGTATTCCGCTGAGGACGATTACGGGCAAACGTTCCGTCTGCCAGACGGTATTCTTTGTTGATGATAAAATCAAAGTAATTCTGAATTAATCCGTCAACCGGAAGAGACTCGTCTTTCAACCGTAATTTAATCATGGCAGTACAGACGGCTCCCGCATCATCCAACGCATGAGGAGTCAGGATTTGCAGCAATTGCGAATCAGTCTTCCCTTTTTCTTCATAGACACGTTTGAAATGAGGAGCGACTTCCGCCAAAAAACGGAAACGATTCTGAACGTAGTCAGTATAACGCTTATCACCTGTTGTTTCGGCAGCCGCTATCAGAGCGGAATAAGTGACACCCCATTCATAACTTGCCAGACGGAAAGCTCCGCGTTCCAGCTGCGCCTCATCCCCCATTGCAGTATAATCCGTAATCACCTTACCGGTATTCTTATCCACTACACGGGCCGGTGTCTCCTTATCTATATACGCAAAAACACGATCGATATCTTTTTTAACCTGTTCGGGGGTCAAATCACCATAAGTACCCTGATAAGCAGGTTGCAGTAAATGCAAGGGGGTATTTGAATCATTGATTACTGCTTTCTTTTTCTGCGCACAGGCAGGTAGTGCTACCAATAACGCAGCAACGGTCATCATACGATAATTCATAATTTACTTTTTAGGTATTTTACATCCTCTGAATATAGTGCCACGCAACTCCGGACCAAAATAGAATCCGGGCTGAGTAGGCTGATTATAAGCCACATTTTGAGTCGCAATACTGATACGGTAAACCGGATCTTCCAGGAAAGTATGGAAACGGTAGTCCGTAGGAATGGTAGAGACATAAAGCCTCAAAGCTGTATTATCGGCTGTACGCAACAATACTTCTTCTCGCCAGTCTCCTACAATATCTCCTTGCAGACAAGGAGTTGACTTTGTTCCGTTATTAGAAAGAGCACCTTCAAAAACTGCGATACGTTCACAAAGTCCTTTCTCCCAATTATATTTACTGACTACATTACGATCCAGCAACTCACGCAAGAGATCACCATCCCACCAGACAGCCATATTCGTAGACAATCCTCTGACTCTGGAAGCAATCACTTCTCCTTTCACATTTCTGACACCTTTAGAATCTAAAGACCACATTTCAACTCCGGGATGATTAGGATCAATATCAGCAGCCATACAACGACCTACATCTGTATTACTCTTTATCTGGAAAATAATTTCTCCCGTAGCTGCATCCCGGAAAGTTGAGCCATCTCTTCTATTCTCGTGGCAACTCCAAACCTGCAATCCCGGACGGGAAGGATCAAAGTGAGTCAGATGCATAGCATCACCATGCCCCATGCGGGTAGAATAAAGTCCGGTTCCATCGTTATTGATCGTACATTGTCCATATACAATCTCATCGCAGCCGTCACCATCTACATCACCTACACGAAGATTATGGTTTCCCTGTCCGGCATAAGCTCTGCAACCGGGATTATTACTGTCGAATACCCAGCGGTTCTTCAAATTCTTACCATCCCAGTCATAGGCAGCCAATACAGTACGTGTATAATATCCACGGCACATCACCACACTCGGATGTACTCCATCCAAATACGCAATACAAGCCAGATAACGGTCGCTACGATTGGCACGTCCGTCGCCCCAGTCCATCAGATTGCCACGTTCGGGCACATAATCAATCGTTTGCATTGCTTCTCCGGTCAGTCCGTTAAAGATGGTCAGATACTCCGGGCCTGTCAGAATACGTCCTCGCTCATTCCGATAATCCGCATTCGCATCACCGATCACCTTTCCCGTTCCGTCCACTGTTCCGTCTCCGGTCTTCATTACCACTTCCGCACGGCCGTCACCGTCCAGATCGAAGACCATAAACTGTGTATAATGTGCACCGGCGCGTACATTGCGTCCCATATTGATACGCCACAACTGCTGCCCGTTCAACTTATAACAGTCAAAAATCACCGGTCCCGTATAACCGTCATGAGCGTTATCATGTGCATTGGACGGATCCCATTTCAAAATAATCTCATATTCACCATCCCCGTCTACATCACCGATACTGGCATCATTCGGAGCATAAGTGTATGCTTGTCCGGACGGAGTAGTACCTCCCTCGGGGCGTACCAAAGGAATATTTAAATATCCTGTCGGAGCATCTGCCGGCAGTTGATAATTGCTTTCTGTTTTACCTTTTATAGCTTTTACCGTATAGAGTGCAGGTTCTGTTCCCTGATAAGAATCCTGGAAGAAAGTTGCATTTTTCAGCGGATGTTTATTCACCTTTTTACCATCCCGATATATATCAAAGGATTCGTCCATCGGATCAGAAGAAAGATAGCGCCAAGAAACGACTATGTTTGACGGATTCTCACGAATGGCAATTACGCCACGTCCTAAATGTTCTCGTTTCAGTTTAGTAAAATCATAGTTTGGCTGGGCAACTACAAAAGTCGCTATTACCAACAAACTAAAAAAGATGCTTGTACATTTCATAGTTTTATCATTAATCAAAGTGTTCTTATCATATTTAGAATAACGTCGTGCAAAAGTAAGCGATATGGTCTACCCATAAAATAGAATATCGTACAAATCTATGTATAAATTGCCTTTTTAACCATCGCACTCCCTTTCCGAAGGCATTATGGACAAATTTAAATACTTGTGGACAATATTCCATTGAAGAGGAAAAAAGATTCCCCTATCTTTGCCCGTGAAATCAATTATAGTAGCTAATTTTATTTATAAACAGTTTTTATACCATGAAGAAATTACTCCTCTCATTTATTACAGCAACTCTCCTGAGTAGCATGTCTGCCGGTTCAGCCGGTGCGCAAGAGTTGCCCGAACAAAAGGAGACTTTGGCAACCATCGTAAAAGTAAACGACTACTTTATGAAAAAGTATGCCGATTATACCCTACCCTCGTTTTTTGGCAGAGTTCGCCCCAGCAATATCTGGACTCGCGGAGTATATTATGAAGGGCTGATAGCTTTATATAGCATTTACCCGCGCGAAGATTATTATAGCTATACATACGATTGGGCGAATTTCCACAAATGGGGAATGCGTAATGGAAACACGACCCGCAATGCGGATGACCAATGCTGCGGACAAGTTTACATTGACCTATATAATATGTGTCCCTCCGACCCTAACATGATCCGGAATATAAAAGCCAGCATCGATATGGTCGTAAATACTCCGCAAGTAAATGATTGGGACTGGATTGACGCTATACAAATGGCAATGCCGATTTATGCCAAGTTTGGCAAGATGACCGGCGAACAAAAGTACTACGACAAAATGTGGGATCTGTATTCCTATACCCGCAACACAGAAGGAGAAGCCGGTATGTACAATGCCAAAGAAGGATTATGGTGGCGCGATCAGGATTTTGATCCTCCTTACAAAGAGCCGAACGGCAAGAACTGCTACTGGTCCAGAGGAAACGGTTGGGTATATGCAGCTCTTGTGCGTGTATTGGATGAAATCCCCGCTGACGAAACACATCGTCAGGACTATATCAATGACTTCCTGACCATGAGCAAAGCCTTGAAGCAATGTCAGCGTACAGACGGCTTCTGGAACGTAAGCCTCCACGATGAAAGCAATTTCGGAGGTAAAGAAACTTCGGGCACAGCCTTGTTTGTATACGGAATGGCATGGGGAATCCGCAACGGATTACTCGACCGTAAAGAATATCTCCCTGTTGCACTGAAAGCATGGAATGCAATGGTAAAAGAGGCAGTTCATCCGAATGGTTTCTTGGGCTATGTACAAGGAACAGGCAAAGAACCGAAAGACGGGCAGCCGGTAACTTACAAAAGTGTTCCCGATTTTGAAGATTATGGTGTAGGATGTTTCCTATTAGCAGGTACAGAAGTTTACAAGTTAAAATAAGAGCATTATTTATCAGGTAAATGAAAAACAAGGTATTTCACTGCTTATGCTGGCTCACAGCCATCATATGCAGCTTGCAGATGCAGGCACAAAACAACATTGCTTCTCCAATGAAAGATGTGAATCAGGTGGTAGACAACACACTGGACAGTCTGAATAAAGCACGCACGGCACGCCCCGTTGCCGGAGCAAGCCGTAAAGGTAACAATCCGGTCTTATTCCTGATCGGCAACTCTACCATGCGCACCGGTACTTTAGGAAACGGCAACAACGGCCAATGGGGCTGGGGATATTACGCAGGAGATTATTTCGACTCCAACCGAATCACCGTTGAGAATCATGCTTTGGGAGGAACTAGCAGCCGCACCTTCTACAACCGCCTCTGGCCGGATGTAATCAAAGGCGTGCAAGCCGGAGACTGGGTAATCATCGAACTGGGACACAATGATAACGGCCCCTATGACAGCGGACGTGCCCGCGCCTCCATTCCGGGAATCGGCAAGGACAGTCTGAATGTGACAATCAAAGAAACCGGAGCACAAGAGACCGTATACACATACGGCGAATATATGCGCCGTTTCATCAACGATGTAAAAGCCAAAGGAGCACACCCGATTTTATTCTCCCTGACTCCCCGCAATGCATGGGCAGACAAAGACAGCACCATCATTACCCGTGTCAACAAAACATTCGGTTTGTGGGCAAAGCAAGTAGCGGAAGAACAGAATGTTCCTTTCATTGATTTGAATGATATCAGCGCCCGCAAGTTTGAGAAATTCGGCAAGAATAAAGTGAAATATATGTTCTATATCGACCGCATTCATACCAGCGCTTTTGGTGCCAAAGTGAATGCCGAATCTGCCGCTGACGGAATACGCGCCTGCGAAGGGCTGGAATTGGCAAAGTATCTGAAACCTGTTGAAAAGGATGAGGCTACCGGTTCGAGCCGCAAAGAAGGACGCCCGGTATTGTTTACCATCGGTGACAGTACGGTTAAAAATAAAGATAACGATAAAAACGGTATGTGGGGATGGGGCAGCGTGATAGCAGATGAGTTTGATCTGAATAAGATATCTGTTGAGAATTGTGCTATGGCAGGACGCAGCGCCCGTACATTCCTTGACGAAGGTCGCTGGGATAAAGTATATCATGCACTCCAACCGGGAGACTTTGTTCTTATCCAGTTCGGACACAATGACGCTGGAGAGATAAATACCGGAAAAGCCCGTGCCGAATTGCCCGGCTCCGGAGAAGAAAGCAAAGTCTTTTTAATGGAGAAAACAGGTAAATATCAAGTCATTTATACTTTCGGCTGGTATCTCAGGAAGTTTATCATGGACGTTCAGGAAAAGGGTGCGATACCTATCGTTTTAAGCCATACCCCACGCAATAAGTGGAAAGACGGAAAGATAGAACGCAACACTGCCTCCTTCGGCAAATGGACACGCGAAGCTGCCGAAGCTACCGGAGCCTATTTTATCGACCTGAATAAAATAAGTGCTGACAAGCTCGAAAAGAAAGGTATCAAGAAAGCGGCAGATTATTATAACAATGACCATACGCATACTTCTTTGAAAGGAGCGCACATGAATGCCAAAAGCATCGCAGATGGACTGAAAATGGCTGATTGCCCGTTGAAACAGAACTTGAAATAAGAGACAGACTCATCTGATATATTCATAAAGCGGTTAATGCATTTCACTGACAGTGCATTAACCGCTTTCTTCTAGCTATTATTCATCCATCGGAATGACCTCTTGCATATAGATAGCATCAAGGCTCCAAAGTGCCGCATCATTTGTACTGATGCTGACGCATTCATCCAAAGGGGCCGGAACTTCGGGTGGAAACAGTTTAGTGATCCGGAAAGGAGGCGCAGGTGTATGTTCCAGTCGGGTGAATAAATCCTCCCATGCTTCTTTTGCCATTAGTGCATCCCGCTTGTGGTAAGCAGCGTATGCCATCAGACGGGATATTCGGAAACGGCTATGATTCAATTCCCACGCCTTTTGCTTATAACGTGCCGCATGGTCCAGCCACGCGTCTTTCCATTCGGGAAGGTCAATCATACGTATCATTTCGTTCATTACCTCAAAACCACCCATAATAGTCATTAAATGATTCGAAGATTCCAGCTTGGGATCACATTCACTGGTGATGATTCCCGTTGCCGGATCGAAACCCAGCGCTTTGGGTCCCGTAAAGATACGGTTGGGCAGGGCTGCTATACTTTTCATTCCGGCTACGATCTTATCCCGGTAAACAGTGTTGCCTGTACGCTCCCACTCCGTCATCCAGTTTCCGGCATACGCCAGCCAGTCCGGACCGATACGCAGTCGGGCAGGCGCCGTACAGGGATATTCACTGCGAGGCTGTGCCAGCCGCATAGGGTCTAATTCATATAGTTTCTGATCGGCATCCTTTACTTCAGTCATCAAGTCACCGCAACGTTCATCGGTAGTGAGATAATAATAGAAACGGTTCCATGCAGCCTGACTGATCCGGGCTTCTTTGGCACCGCATCCCCAATGGCTGACATTATGTCGGCTGCCTAATCCCGCGTTCGGTCCGATATGGTAAACGTCCACTTCGGCTGTATGACGGGTCATAGCTTCTGCCATACGCCAGATATCTTCACGACCTGTACGCAGGAAGTTGTACCACAACCACATATTAGAAGCCAGTTCCGTATTGTCCCAGGCAAATCCACCTATATCATAACGCCAAATATGACGGACCGGGTCATAAGCATGCATCACATCTCCATAATTCCAAAAGCCATACCATTTATTCTGCTCTATGGCTTTACGATAAAAATCAATATATGCATCCAGGCGATCTTCTACCCGCGCACGAAAAGAAGTACTCCGGTCCGGAAGGCTCCATACGCCGAAAGCCTGCTGTGCATGAAGATAGTCCGGCGTGGGCAGCAATATTCCCGGTTCTGAGAGTGATTCAGCAACATCGGCAAAAGCTTCTTTTCCTGCATACCCTTTCTGTGGAATAAGTGTGAGTGTAGTGGTGCGGGCAATGCCATAAGGAGTACTCATTCCCTCCTGAACATCTTCGTAGCTGGCATTCAGATCATGAGCGACATTATCGTAGTGACGTAAGTCCATCGGTTCTCCTTCGGGGCTCCATAACCATGCCGTGATCGTTGCAGATGAAGTTTTGGCACCCGATATTTCGAGGGATGAAGGATATGACTGCCAAAAATCATGCAGGCAGAGTCCCAAACCTCCCGTAATATCACCGACAAAAGCATAGCCTCCGCTACGGGTGCCGGAGAAAGTTCCTATCCAAGGATTATTGTCATTGGCACGTTTGCGAATGGAGAAAGCATCAGCAGAGAGTTGAGACAAGCGATAATCGTTCCATGAAGCCCAGTTATCAAGAAGGTCACGATTCTTCCCGTCAAAAGCCTCGTAAGGCGGGATGCGTTTGCCATCCATTTGTTGCTGTTGCAGAGAAAGTGTATCCTCTTTGCCGAGTGTCAGTTTACGCCGTCCTGCCAGCGGTTGTACCGGTTCACTCCAAACGCCTCCATCGGCACAGGAGAAAGCGACATGACGGTTATAAAGGGCTTCACGCATAGGAGCATCCATACGAATGCCCAAGGAACGAATAAAATCCTTATTTTGATCTCCGTCGTACACAAAGCTATGTACGATCTTGATCTGCTCACTTCCGGCGTAGAAGTAGAGACGGACTACGAACGGAAGCCACTCCCGTCCGGTTTCACTTCTGTGGGTGCCTTCCAGTTTGACGAGTGTCCGCACCTTACCGGTACGTTCTACTGTGGCCGATGTCAATGTTCCGGTATAGTTGGTAAAAGCGATTTGAGAAGTATTTTCAAGTACCGGTTCGCTTTGAGTGTTACATACAAGGCGTGCTTTTTCACCGACCTTCACTCCTTCACGGAATAGACTGTCGATCAGAAAATCTCCCTGACGAGGGATGTAAGCGGAAATAATTCCTGTCTCTATGCGGATACTTTGAGGTGTTTCAACAACAGATAGGGATAATTTATTGCTACGATCATCGGCAGTCCTTGAAGATGCTTTTTCTTTTGACTTTTTTCCGGTCTTTTTGAGTAGCAGTTTCTCCGTATTTTTCGGAATAACTCCGGCTATCCCTTTCCATTTCACAGAACCATCGGGCCAGTAGGCCAATGCCCAAGTATCTGTCGGAAGCATTTCACCTTTATCGGTCATCAGCTGCAAAGTGTGCTCCGGGTATAATTCTCCTTCATTGAAGGGAACTCCCAGACTTACCGCTTTGTTTTGCTGCGGAGTATTACCGATCCAGTGTAATGGTATTTCAGAAGTTTTCTGCGACGAACATTCATAATGAAAATTGGCGATACGAGTTCGGGACAAGGTGGTACGAAAGCCGAACCAACCTTCCGTAAGGGGTTCGGCATCGCGGAAATCCACCAATCGCACTCCATTTATATAATAACTAACCCTATTATTTTCATTCGTTATCTTGATATGATACCACTTGTTTGCCTCCAACAAATGGTCGGCATCTGTATATTCTTTCAAGATTGCGGGACGGGCTTTTGCATTTGTAACAGCCGCTTCGTTGCCGTCATAACGGCGAAAACGTGTAGTAGAATTATGATTCCCACCGTATCCCATATAGTAAAGTTGCAGGGAATAACAGTTCAGAAAGATGCCATTACGCCATTTCTCACGTTTCCAGATATTATCGGGGTATTGAGGGTCCGAAGCCATCCAAAAACAATTCAAGTCACTCAAGCGATCGCCTTCTGCCTCAACAACGACACACGCATCGTACTCAATGGTTACCTTGCCACTCATCTTTTCTTTTCGCCAAAGAGTTAAGCCTTTGGGAGAAAGAATTTCAGCGGTATCACCACGAAAGGTTACTTTATAATCCGGAGATTCGGACTCTACTTTCCAGTATTTATGAAACTGGCGGGCGTTGAGTCCGGAGGCTTTATTATCTTGGGCGTTCGATGCCAAAGTAATAAGCAAGAACAAAAAAATAGATATGCTTTTCATATGCAAATAAACTATCTGATGTTGCAAAAATAAGAAAGGTCATCAAAGAAAGAAATAGAATATCATTCATTTCTATGTCTATTTGTGCAACCATTACATATTTTTCCAGTTTTACTATGTTTCCAATAGAAAAAGATTGCCACTTATTGTCTCATGAATCTTAATAATCCATACGCAATAAGTGGCAATAAGATAAGAATAACACTCTAATCTATTTTTATTCAATCAGAATCACTGTATAAACACCAGTTCTCCGACCTTCTCATCTGTACTAAAAACAACTGAACAAAGTCCATCTTTTATTTGAAGGATTTCCATTCCTGCCAAAATGAGTTCTTGAGGCTCCTCTGCCTCCTGATTACTTAAAATTAGAAGTTTAGCATGATCCTTTGCTCCTACAGAAGAGTCACCATCCCATGACAGTATAAATTGTTTTCCTTCCATCAAATTAGTGACAGCAATACTACATACCTCTTGCGTTATCGCCCAATTGTTAGCCTTATTAAGTTCTATCATATCTCCCCAGACAAATCGCTGCGTATCAGTATTCAATACTTTTGATACAATTACGATATCTAAGGTAGCAATATGTCCCTCCATATCGGTTACTTTCATTGTCACCTTTCCGTATTTCTCTCCCTTGATATAAATTAGATTCTCACGGTATTTAGCTGACGCATACCCCTCGTCAGAAAAAGAGAACTGATATCCACCACTCCCATTTTCCATCTTCAATATACCTTCACTTCCTTCCTTGATTTGGATAGCTGCACGATCAAGCTTTAGTTCTCCCACAGTATCATCATCCTTACAGGAAGAAAAGAGACTAAACTGCAACAGGATCAAAACAAAACATAGTATATGAGCATTTATAAACTGTTTCATGTCCTTTTAAGATTATTCGGTTATTATCTTTTTATTTTCAATGTAATACTGCTTGTTACGTTTCCATTTGCATCTTCCACGGTAGCTTTCAGATTCAGGATACCGCTATATGACGACAGATCGGCCGTCTTATCATAAGCATCTTCCTGCTCTTCCCCGTTCTTATTGACGTATATCTTCGTAAATTGGTCAGCATTAGGTCCAACGACACTTGCTCTGTTACCCACCACAACGATAGTCGGCTTTTTCAACCAATCGAATTTGAGTTTGCTTGCATCATTCGAGGCAAAACATCCCATACCCCAAAAACGTAATTCAGCATCAGAAGTCAACCGCAAAAAATTAATATCAGGCAGACTTCCGTCAGCCTTACGCTCTTTCAGCAACTCCGTTTCATCCAAACTTAAAAAATCAGTATCCGCCAATACGTCTATTAAATCGAATGAATTGTTCTCTACGGTACTCTTACCTCTGTTTAACATTTCCAAAATAGTACTCCCTCTTTCACCTGCAAAAGACAGATTATTCCTGATTATATGATCATAGCCGGAAATATCTTCAGGAGGTAAAGTAATACCGTCTTTACGGTTTCTCATGTCAAAGTTACTTCCGCTTGCTGCTACAGTATTGTTTTCAAAAATAATTCCGCCCAAATGATGATTAGCATAAAAGCCTCTGGCTCTGTTATAATATGCAAGACAACCACGTACTTCATGTTGAGGTATCACACTTGGCAATTTTGGCAATGTAGTTGTACTCATTCCATAGCCTCCGGCTTTAAATCCCGTACCATTTCCGGCAGCATCTAGACTATTCGGCTTATATCCGTTATAAAATGCCCAACAGTTGATAATCTTCACAGCATCAAAGCAGTTGATTAAATCAAATCCGTCGTCACAATTATACCAAGCACGACATCCCTCAAACACATTGCCTGTACCTCTGCCTTGCCCGTTGATATGGCATCCGAAACCATCTACATTTTCTCCGCTCCCACCTTCGGAAACTGTGTCATAATTGTTATATGCATCACAATTGAGAATATGATTATTGTTTCCACCAGTCAGATAAAATCCGATTGCCATACCATCATGAAGTTTTAGGTCCTCATATAAATTATCATTGGCTCCTTGTACAACACGAAAACATTCAGACTGAGTATGTTCTGTTATGGTTACCTGAGTTCCAATCACATCAAATCCCTTAAAATGTAGATTAGAACCAGTTATATAAAACACAGTGACACGCTGCCCCACTGGCTTAACCTGAGAAAGGTCGAATATCGGTCTACCGGACTTATTAGGATTTGCCAGATAAGAAATAGGTTTACCGGCCTCTCCACTTTTACTCATATCAAACACACAATGATAAAGTCCATTGGTAGTGGTTGTCATTGGGGGTTGATCAGCAGGAACCACATAGATCCCCGGATTAATATAAACTACATCTCCTGCTGCTACCACCTCTTGTACTTTCATTATTGTAGCAAAAGGTTTACTTTCCGTTCCCGGATTGGTATCCTCTCCTTCCGGATCCATATAATATGTCTTTTGCGCAGCCAAGGGGACTGATAACATCAGTCCCAAAAGCAAACATGCTATTTTTGTCATATCTTTCATACTTTTCTTTTAATGAAGTTAAACCGTTTGAATTAATGAGAAGAAGCTGTCTTAGTCAAATCCCAAGGTACAAAATAAGCATTACTATTTTCAATCTTGCTCCTTATCTCAGCCTGCTTGCTCTCTGGATATTTCTCACATACAAAACGGGAAATAAGTGAATAATCATTCCAACGTTTGGCAATGCGAATCATGAGAGGATAAGTTTTACCTTCACATGGAAATTCAAGTAATGCTTCCTTTAGCAACTCAATATCGTTATGTTTCTTTATTTTCTGTTGAGCATCAGACAGTCCACTCAAATTATACTCTTCCTCAAGTTCCGGTTTTTCTTCCAATGCAGCATTCATATCATCCTCTGTTTCCCAAATTTCACGGTTTCCCAAACTTCCAAAAATTCCCCGGATACCCGCATCCGGATATCCGCGTCCATCAAATTTTGTCCATTGGTTGGTAAATCCTTGCCACATCACCGGGTCACCTAAGGTAACGTCACCGTTGTTAAAATAAGTATTCACACCTTTATTCATCAATACAGATACCGGAGTATAGCGATTCTGGAGATTCAATGCTTCCACCAACATAAAGTAAAGATCTGCAGTGTGATAAATATTAATATGTACATCATCGTTCTCTACTTTATGTCCGGATTTACTAAAGCCCCGATATTTCTGAATAGAATATTCTTCATCTACTACAATTTCTTTGAACGCCTTAAATCGCCCATCTGAAGTCTCTCTGGCTTTGTCGTCAGAAGGAGGATTGAAAGTTACATCCTTAAAACGTTTCACAGCCGGTAACGCAGCACGCAACATATACCCACCGCTGTAATCAAAATGCTTTAACAATGAATTCTTCTGGTTATATTTATAATCATACATAATTACCGATTCAGTAGCAGCATTCACCGGAGTAGCATTATCATACTGTCTTCCATACTGAGTAGAATAACTTCCTGAACGCATATACTTCACTTCGCCCGAATTATTAGCGCATCCTTCGAATGCCTTATTCATTTCCGACAACAACAGACTGGCTGCTGTAGCTCCGTCATTCTTCCATAATGCTATTTCTGCTTTCAATACAAAAAATTCCGGAACCATCATATCCCATCTTTTATATTCGTCGGAAACAGATGTGGAGCCTTCTGACGGATCCAACCATTCCCCCCATTTCATCAGATAGGTACCATCTATTCCATCATATCCAGTATTTAGCAAGTTATCGCAAGCATCAATGATTTCCGTCAGATCTTTTGTTTCATATTTTGAGAAATCGACCATACCATATACCGGATCATCAAACCAAACAGCTTGCCCATATATCTTTCCTAAAGTAAGATATATCCATACTTTAACTCTAACTGCACTACTGATAAGTCCTTTATAGTGATCAGCATCAATAGAAGTTTCATGAGCATCCTTGTATTCTTTCGCTTTATGCATATAATCATTGCATGCAATAATAACATCATAATATTTAGCAGGATCAGCATATGAATTTCCGCTCAAATCATCGTCATAATTATAAAGACTATATAACTCACTCGGAGTGTTCTCTGTCGGTTCCAACAATTCAGCACGTATATCAGTCAGATAAATAGCCTTATCGCCAATAGCTTGCATCTTAGTGACAATACCCAAAAAACCGGAATAAAGTTCCCCAACTTCCTTAACGTAATCGTCTCCTCTCAACTGCGTATCATTATCCGTTTCAAAGAAGTCGCTGCATCCAGTGCTTATAAACACTAGTACTCCTATCAATATTATATTTATATAAATTCGTTTCATTATTGTTAGAATTTTAAGTTAACGCCCACTTTTACTGTTTTGGGCTGCATCAATTTACCGTAATCTAATCCTTGAACATTCTCCGAATATGAAGAGGAGAATTCCGGATCCATTCCCAAATAATCAGTAAAAGTCAACAAATTCTCACCTGTAACATAAAGGGTTCCTGAACGGAAGAAGTTCCACACTGTCTTGGAGAAAGTATAGCTCAATGTCACGTTCTTTAGACGCAAGTAAGAAGCGTCTTCAATCCAACGTGAAGAAAAATAACTATTCCCTACAGGATCTTTCCATCTTGCGCGTGGTACATCTGTTTTTTGACCATCTACTGTCCAACGGTTCAGCACAGATAAACTCTGGTTATTAGTAGTTGACATGGATTCTAGTTGTTGTCTTACAGCATTATATGCCATATTACCTTTTGAATAAGAGAATTCTGCGGAAAGAGCTAGACCTTTATATTTCAATTGAGTATAGAAACCTCCGAAATAGTCAGGAGATGCACTGCCCAACAATACACGGTCTTTATCATCAATTCTATGATCACCGTTCTGATCAACAAAACGGACATCACCAGCACTATAGCTTCTACCTGTACGATTGACAAGAGCTGCTTCATCAGCCTCAGCCTGAGTCGAGAAAACTCCATCAGCTTGATAACCATAGAATTGGTAAGGAGACTCACCCACACGATTCACGAGTTGCATGCCATTATAATTACCATCCAGTATTACTTGTTTTTCACCACCTAGTGCTTTGAGTTTAGCTGTAGATTTGGCAATATTCCCACCCACAATCCATTCAAAATTGCGTGTACGTAACAAAGATGCCTGTAAAGAGAATTCAACTCCCTTATTCTCCATTTTGCCAACGTTGGCATAGTACATTCCTGAACCGTGAACGGAAGTTGTAGGCATAGCGGTAATCATGTCACTGATTTGATTGTTGTAATAATCAACAGACATGCTCAAACGATCACGGAGTACTGACAAGTCCAGCCCTACATTCAACGATGCATTACGTTCCGGTTTCAATGAAGTATTCGGTATGTTAGAACGAACAATAGTTGAAAGTTGCATATAAGGAGCGGTAGAATAATAAAATCCTCCCATTGTAGACGAGAAACGAGTATTACCTGTTAATCCATACTCAGCACGCACATTCAATTTATTCATCCAGTCAGCATTCTGAAACAGCTTCCAGCCTTTACCCAATAAAGTAATTCCTACCGATGGATAGACATAGAAACGGGAGACATCTGTACCTGTAGATGAAGCAGCATCTATAGCCATATTCACAGATGCCTGTAGTATATTGTTATAAGTATAATCAGCATGTGCATAATAATTCATCCAGTTCCAATTAGTAGTATATCCAGAGAAATAACGTCCTATAGTGTTAGTGCTTCCCAATGTCTGATAGAAATCATTACCTGTATTGCGTCCGTTTCCGGCATCATATTCATACTTCGATGTCAGCATCTGCCAACCTGCAATAGCGTTCAATTGATGCACATAATTGAATGTCTTCTTATAACTAGCATTCAGGTTCACAAACACTTCAAGCATTTCTACATCTCCTTCACTCACTGCATTCTCGCGTAATCCATATGTATCACTCACAGGTACTATAGTCGGATCGCTCTGTCCAGGAATAAAAACGTGCTCATTGTTATAATTATAAAACATGCCTACAGTTCCTGTCAAAGTCAGTTCACGAAAAGGATTATAGTGTAACCCAGCCCGCATATTCAAATCATACTGACGATTTTTAGCATTTAGTGTATTTATGATGGCAAGCGGATTACTTACACTGTAACTGCGATTCGTACTCCTACCATAATAATGAGGAGCATAAGTACTTAATGTATTTCCATCCCGGTCTTTATCATACGGACTCAACATAGGAGATCTTCCATAAGCAGCCAAAATCGGATTGGTGGCAATATCCATACCTTGCATTTGATAATGTCCGTTCAAATATGCCAGACCAAGAGTAGCAAAGATATTCACTTTTTGGCTTACCAATACATTACCATTCAGTAATGTATGGAAACGCTCCATACTGGTATTATCCATTAAGCCATTCTCACGGTAATATCCTAGTGAAAGGTCATATTTAGCAATATTGTCACCACCTTCTACACGAAACAAATGATCAGTAGCAATGCTATTTCGATATATCTCATTTTGCCAATCTGTATTATTGTTATACAGATAGTTGTAACGCGGATCATTTGGATTTTGCATAAAAGGGAAATCCTTATAGAAATTCTGCGGATCAGAAGAGATAGTCATCCCTACATCTGCCAAATAATGTTTGTAATCTTCTACCCCCATCAACGGCATTCTTTTCTCATTCCAGTTTACTCCAAATGATCCATAGTAACTTACCCGAGTTTCCATATCATTGGATGCAGCACCCTCAGTTTCAATCAGAATTACCCCATTCGAGCCCATCGAACCATACATAGCAGCTTCTGCTCCTTTTAGCACTGTAATGTTCTGTATGTCCTGCAAATGATAGAATTGGAAGATGTCACGAGTAAAGCCACCAATCAGTTCTGAAGATGTCTTGTCAGGCATATAGGGAACCCCATTGATAACCACTAACGGTGCATTATCACCAGTCAGTGTACGTATTCCCCGTAAGTTAAAATAACTACCTTCTCCAGGCATACCGCTATTGCGCTTCATTTGCAAACCGGCTATTTGTCCCGCTAAAGCACGATCTATTTTACTAGTCCCGGGCATAAAATCCTTTTTGTTGATATTGGTAGCTGATGTATAATCCGAAAGTTCCATTTCCCCTTCACGACGGAAAGGAAGTATCATCGATTCATTATATTTGTAGCGATCTTCCGGTGTCATCATAATAATGATATGCTGACGGTCGTTTACCAATTGTTTGACTGAAAAATATCCAGGTGCCCACACACTGATTTCTTTTGCTTTCGAAGGGTCTTTCAGAGAGAACTGAAATGTTCCATCTTTTGTTGTCGTTACGTTCATTGTATCCATAACAGTGACAATAGCTCCCTCTACGGGTTTATTCTTGTTCGAAAGAATCTTTCCCGTCAGATTATGGCTTTCTTGTCCCCACACACTTGCTACTCCAAACAGTAGCAGTGCGGAAATGCTTAGTATCTCATTTATCTTTTTCATTTTCTAACCTGTCAAGATTAATAATTATTTTCTGTCGGACGGAAACACCAGCATAGCGGTTCCATACTTGCAGTAGTACCTATAGGCAATTCAATTGTAACTTCAATCTCTATTGGATCTCCTTCCGGGATAGTGAATGATTTACAAATTTCACCTCCGTCGCGATCATAGTTATTGTGATGATAAAGCTCATTGTAGCCTCCACCCGAACGGTCAAAATTAATTCCGCTTATTTGGGATTTAGTCATTTTCGCTATTTCCTCACCATTAATGTAAAAAGTAGCATCAACTTTTGAATGAGCACCATGGAATCCCATATAGAATGTATATTCTCCAGGAGGGAAAAGATATGCTTTCGGAGTCTTACCAGTAGGAGATGATGGATCATCCACCATTTGATAACATCTGAACTTGAACCTGCCGGGTTTAGTAGAATCCCGTGCATTAAGTATCAATATTCCATACTGAAGTTTCGGCCAATTAGGATTAGGTTGAAAATATCCAGGACTAGGAAAACAATTAAATTTCACTCTATTCAGCTTTATATTCTCACCAAAATCTTTGTCATACTGACCGATATATTTATATTCGGGATAATAAAACTCTTTAATCTGATCCTCAGTTAACTGATCCAAAGTCTCAAATCTTTCTTTAAACCTCCAAATCAGAATCTTATTTGTTGGAATCTTTAGTGAGGTTACCTTATAAGCCACTCCATTACTTAATTGAACAGGATTATTAACATCTACTTTATTAACCGTTGTTCGCCATTGCTGATCAAAAATAGAGTATAGGTCTATTTTATTTTCGTCTTCAAAGACTTCTTTCTCATACTGTTCTTTGAAGAAAGCGGTTTGGAAAATCCAATTCTCTAAAATAGAATCTTCTCGTTGTAATCCCCATTTGTCTAATTTAGCATGTGCTTCATTCAACGCTTTCGTTATCAAATCATTGTTAGGAACCAACAATGTTGCATGAATTGCCTCAGAATATATATCAAGCTTCTTATCCTTGAAATATTGACTTTGTACTGTAAATACGGAGTCATAAACAGTATTTCCAGTCTGATCAATTCCAATCGGTGTACTAGAACCTTTATCAAATTTTTTTTCTGTACGAGCCAATACCATTTGCTTGAAAATCGAATAATTCTCATCCGGAAGGGTTTCCAAATATTCCATCAATGATTTAGGAGTATTAATATATTCCTCCAACTCATATATAAATGCATTATTAGTCTGAATTACCCTTTTCACCTTAGCTCCATTAAAATAAATTTCCTGAACTGAAGAACGGGTAACATCTGTTTCCGGCTTGGATACATTCACATATTTTCCATTCCACATGAGTAGTCGCTGTCCATCTTGCAGGCTACTTGGCGAAAGATAGGCATCAGTTATGTGAGATTGTGCAAGGAATGCTTTATCTGTTTCGGCATCAACCTCCTTACCATTATTTACTACCATCATGGTATATAATAACTCTTTTTCTTTCACTGTTTCAATAACACCGGTTTCTTCAAACAACTTATACATGTCCTGATATTCAGGTTCACTTTGTAGAAATTCACTGACCGGTTTATCCACTAGTTGAATGTTCATGTTTTCCACAACTGTTTCCTGCTTGGAATAGTGTGAATTCCAATCATCCGAACAGGCACACAGTCCAATAGAAACAACGACAGATGCTATGATATATTTACAATCTTTCATGGCTTCACTTAATTTACAGGTTCAAATAATAAATAATCCAACATTAAACGGAAATTTGCATTTGTGCTTGCAGTCGGGTCTTGTATTGTCAGTTTCAAAGAATGTGACTGCGTTTTATCAAACTCAATAGCATCGAACAGTGTAATACTTTCGTAAGTATGATTAGTATCATCTTTTTTACCGTCATAAACACGTTTAGAACTAGATTTGGAGCTTGAATTAGAACCATCAAATGAGAATGCAGTCAACCCTCCGTTACTGTTATTGGCTCTTTCACCCATAAACTTCATGGTAGGTTCATAGGCAAAGAACAAAGTGACTTTATACTTTCCTTTCAAAATGACCGGTGTGGTCATAGTCAACGTTCCATTATACCCGATATTAATAACAAGCATATCATAGTTCAAAAGCTTCCACCAGTCATATGTTTCAGATCCGCGAGCTATGCCATATTGCAAATAGTTCCATTCTGAAGTTTTAGCTCCACTGGGACCCAATGTCATCTGATAACATTCCACCTGAGAAACGATATCTGTTCTTCCAACAAGCTTCGCCAAGTTCGTATACTCTTCACTTTCATCGCGAGAACGTTGCTGATAAGGTTGCGCTTTCCCATAAGCAGCAACATAGGCAGCAATTTCTGGAAAATCACAAAAGTCAAAAGCGAAAGCAACAGGCTCCTGTGACACAATAGGCAAATAACCATCAATAGGCTGTATATAACCATTCTTAACCAGTTCATTGGCTTTCTCAGTAACAAATGTTACGCCTGCACCATTTCCGTCATCATTCAAATAACAGATTTGATTTACTTCAGAGGCTAAAATCAGGCTGTCAGCTCTGGTACCCCACAGTTTTTTCTTCTCCAAGATATTGTCATATGCCTGAAAATCAGATAGTGTACGCGCCCCATTCAGTATATGATAAGCAATATAACTATTCAAGGCGTTTTCCCGATTTTCATAATCAGAGCCAGCATTCAGTTTAGCAACCAAGTCATCGAAAGAAGAAATTCCATCTCCAGCAAATACTTCATCAGATACTGAAAGTACTGTAAAATTTCGTTTCTGCTCTACTTGCATTCCAGAGGGCCCACTAAGCAAAGATGTTACAATATTCAATGTATCCCGCCATCCGGTCCGTTCCAATGCCTGACAGAAAATCTTGTGATCTGTTTTTGTTGAGAGACGTTCATAAATGGTCTCTATTGCAGGGTTTAATACATCATCAAGTACATATATACGTCCATTAGCAGTAGTTATGGCAAATTCACTCACATGGGCTTCCTGATTTACAAACACGGAACTAAGCCCACCTTCAACAGTATTGTCATCAAAAGTAATCTGTAATGCATCCCCCGAAAGTGTTCTACCAGGTAGTTCGCCCCCCTTCACAAATTCTTCTTGATCAATAGAGTCATTGATAATATGATACTTAGCCAAAGTACGCGCATATTCACGTCCTAGTTCCTCTATAGAAGAAATATTCTTCTTTTCATAAAACCGTTGTACAGCATCATTTGTAGGTGCCAGTACGGTAAAAGCATCGTCGGCACGATTGATTGCATTAAACAAGTCTCCATATTTCAGTATCTTTATCCATTCGGAAAAGTCATTCGAACGGTTTTGAAGATAACTGCCCGCAGGCTGTACATCGTACACCTGATATACCGTGTCTTTATACGGATCATCACACGAATAATAAGCAACGAATCCGAGCAATAAACAAAGTTTTATTATATTTTTCATAGCAATTAATTAATTTGCAGTTACATCATAATAAGGATTTTGAGTCAGTACCGGGTTACGGTCTATTTCGTCCTGATGGATAGGTAAGAACCAAGCATTGTTGTCTTTCAACACTGAACGTAGCCATTTAGAACCAATAGAAGAATTATTGGCTACAATCAAATCTATAAACGATGTCTTATACTTATAGTTCTTCGCTTTTCCGAAACGCACCAGATCATACCAGCGTTTTCCTTCAGCAGCAAGTTCCATATCCCGTTCTTCCAATAAAGCTTTCAGCATTCTTTCCTCGTCGGATTTAACATCATCATCCAGTTTGTTGATTTGAGTACGAGTACGCACCTTATTTATCAATTCCAAGGCGGTAGTATAATTTGTCTCACCACCTTGCCAAATCAAAGCTTCCGCTTTCATTAACAAAACATCAGCCATACGGTAAAGAATCCAATTGGCATCTTTCGTACCTCGGTCACCATCCAGCATATAACCAGATCCCTGAAATTTCCAAATGCAATATCCTTCTACAGATGTACTGTTTCCAGATGGTTTAAAAGCACCCAGATAAGTACGTATTGAAGCCGGATAGTGCGTATATTCCTGATTTAAACGCTGGCACATCGCTTTGGAATACTGGAATTTCGCAATTGAAGAGATCCCCCAAGGGTAAACAGTAGATGGACTATTGGCTGTTTGCGCATAAGTTTTTTCATCAAAATTTATTTCAAAGATAGACTCATTACTATTGCCGGGATTATACATATTGAACCATTGAGTCGGATCCTCCACAAATGCAGGACGATAAGCAGATGTTGAATTAATCAACATATCTGCATATTCAACACAGCTTTCATAATCTTCACTCCACAGACAAACATCCGCCATCAACGCATATAATGCCCACTTTGTTATGCGTCCTTTTGTCATGCCACTCCAGTTATCATCATCATAAAACTCTTTGGCAGCCCCAGTAGATAATGCCGTCTCAATATCCGATTTGATTTGGGCAACGATTCTCTCTTCAGAAGACTTCGGAACAGAAACAGCATAATCATCAGTCATATAAGGTTCCAAAATAAGCGGTGCTTCCTTAAAGTTACGCACCAGCGTGAAATAAATCCATGCACGCATGAAATATGCTTCTGCCAAATTGGAGTTCATTACAGCCTCATTATAGGTTTCATCGATAGCCTGTACGTCCGGTGCATATTTAATAACAGAATTGGCAACGTTTAAAACATTATAAAACGGTCCCCACTTGCAAAGAGTAGATGAGGCTGTTATCTGAAAGTTCTGTAAATCCTGCATCTTAGTATCCTGGTAAGCATAAACTGAACCTCCTCTGAGTTCCCCCCAATAAACAAGGGATGGAACTGTTGTTCGCATTTCTGAATAGCCTTGTGCCAGTACCTCTTCAACCTGTTCTTTCGTCTTCCAGTAATCCGCAGCCACCTGCTCGTTGTTGGGAACCACGTCCAGCCAGTCATTACAACCGGAAAGCAGCAGACTTGCTCCGGCAATTGTTAAACTTATAAATATCTTTTTCATCATTATAATCGCATTAGAAACTTAAATTTATACCAAATGTATATTTTCTTGCAACAGGAGTTGTTGAGCCGTCTGTTGCCAGTTTCGTTGGTTCTGACGGAATAGAGACTTCCGGATCTTGACCGGTATAGTTAGTCCACGTAAACAAATTGTAGCCTGTTGCGAAAATACTCAGAGAGTTAATTCCGAATCTGTTGCATATCTTTTTGGGGAATGCATAATTCAAAGTCAGTGTTTTCAGACGGACAAATGAAGCATCTTCTACAAAACGGTCTGATCCCAAGTAATTATATCCCTGATTAAAGAGTGCACGTGGAATATCCGTTTCATCCCCTTCATTTTTCCATCTTCGCAGTACTGCTGTACTTTGATTAGATGCGTTATACATAGCCTCGTTATTCATGCGAGTACTATTAACAATGGATTGACCGAAGCGTCCATGGAAGAAAGCACTGAGTGACAATTGTTTCCATTTAACAGTCAATCCTGCTCCACCTGTTACCACAGGATTTGAATTTCCTAAATAAACGATGTCGTATTGATTAATAACACCATCATGGTTGACATCTTCATATTTGGCATCTCCCGGCTGACAAGTAGCTGTCAGATTTTTCATAACAATAGGCTTACCATTGGCATCATTCATCACCTGCCCTTCTGCATCACGTGCATACGTAGCATCTGTATTCTGATAAACTCCCAGATAACGATAACCATAGAATGAACCGATAGGCTGTCCCACAATCACACGAGCAGCATAAGTACCATTTTTTGCTTCATAATTCTCTTGATTCATATTACCGGGCAATTCAGTAATACGATTCTCATTACGACTAAAGTTTACATAACCACTGATGGTCCAATCTTTTGTTCTCAAGGCTATAATGTCTGCACGGAATTCCCACCCCTTGTTTTCCATCTTTCCAGAATTGGAATATTTCACAGTCCCGAAACTTGAGCTTGAAGGCAATTTATATTCCTTCTGTAACAGATCTTCGATATATTTGCGGTAGTAATCAAATGTAAATCTCAATCGTCCTCCAAATGTAGACACATCTACACCATAGTTATATTCGGTCGAGGTTTCCCATTTCAGATTATCTAACTGCATACGATCTTGTTTAGTAGCTGACATATTCATATAGTCATCCCCTTTTTTGTAAGCTCCCAAGTAAACACCTGAACCACTAGGTGCACGTCCACTCTGTCCTACACTGAAACGTACTTTTGCTTCATCCAACCAGCGATCTCTAGCTTTCTCCAAAATTGGTTCATTCTGAATATTCCAAGCAAACCCCGCAGCCGGGAAATAGCCCATCCGCTCATTGCGACCCATTGCCGAATTACCTTCAGCATTCATTGAACCATGAAATACATAACGATCCAACAACGTATAATTCACTACTCCAATAAAAGCTGCACTACGGGTTTCCGACTCACCTGAATCCATTTTATAAACAGCAGTTCCCACTGTTGGATCCGACAGACTTGAAGAGGCGTTGCCATAAGTAATGCTATTATAACTGGAATTGAGGTCCTGGGAAGTACGCACTACCGCATTGGCAATCAAATTATGCTTGTTATTCCAGTTTTTAATATACATCAACTTATTTTCAGTCTGAAGTGAAAGTTTATCGGAATAGGCGTCTCCACTTTGGTTGTTATATTCACTGTCCTGCTTCACTCCTGTCACAACTTGCGGCAAGAAACGACGTGTTTTAGTAGTACGCATATTAATAGACACCAGCCCTTTATAAACAAATCCCGGCAAAATAGTGTAATCAGCACGAAAGTTGACCTTACTTTCCCGTTGTACAGTGTTATTCATAGCTTCATAAACCATGGCCACAGGATTATAATTTTGAGCATTTTTATAGTTACTGCCTACACTAAAATTACCTTCAAATTCAGGGTCGTGATATGTAAAATAATCGTTTGTTAAAGCTCCTGTTCTGTCATTGACTGTATAAGGAGATTTATTCGGCATCTTACTCAATGCCTGGGCACGAACATTATCTGTCCAGTTGGCATCTTTACCGGTTTGTGAATAAGAAAAGTCTGCACCAAAATTCAATTTGTTAGAGAATTTGTAGTCTACTCTCATTGAAGTATTGAAACGTTTCATAGACGTTCCAATAGTAGTACCAACATCACTCAGATAGCCTAATGCAAAACGATAAGTAGCTTTTTCACCACCACCACTCATTGAAAAACTGTTGTCTGAAAGCAAGGCATCCTGACGTATGTAATCCAGCCAGTTAGTATTTTGGTTATATTCGTCATAATATTGCCAATCCGGATTGTCACCAATAGCATTCGAATTAGTCAGTTTATCCAAATAAGAGTTCGTTCCATTTTGCAATCCTATATATCTGGCAGAGTTCCACAGTGCTTCCTGCATGAGTGAAGTATATTCCTTTCCATTCAGCATCGGAATTGTTTTCGGTTCTTCCTTTAAAGTCCATTTAGAAGAGAATGAAAAACTTGTTTTCCCCGTAGTTCCTGTTTTGGTTTTAATGACCAATACACCATTGGCACCCTGTGTACCCCAAATCGCAGTGGCAGAAGCATCTTTCAATACTTCTATGGATTCAATGTCATTGGGAGAGATATTCAAAAGTGCTCCCAAATCTTCTTCATTGGCAGTAGAAAAATCAAAATCATCGCTAATGCTTGTTGGATAAGGTACACCATCAATGACAATCAATGGATCGGATGAAGCATTCAAAGTACTGGTACCACGGATACGAATAGCACTACGGGTTCCAGGATCACCACCCCCAAGCACAATATCAACACCACCTAACTGTCCCTGAAGAGCATCTTCCACAGATACAACCGGGGCAGTTGCCACCAAATCATCCATTTTAACTTTTTGAGTAGCAGAAACCATCTCCTTATTTGTGATTCCCATATCATTACGCTCAATACGACGAGCAGTAACTTCTACCTGGTCTATGGACTTAGTATCCGAGTCCATACGGACATTCAATAAGGTTTGACCTGTATACTTTATACGCTTGGTTTGCATCCCAATATAAGAAAATACAATCGTAAGATTTGTTTCTCCTTCAGGAATAGTCACATTATACTGCCCATTTAAGTTAGTAATTCCACCACCTAAAGAGCGGTTTTGATTATTAACAATGTTCACATTGACACCTACCAAAGGCTCAGCAGATGTACCCAACAATTCAATAACAGTACCGGATACGACTTTCCGCGTCTGCGCTGCCATTTCCATCACACTGGATAGAAGAATGGCTATCAATACAAAAAAGATTTTATTTATCTGTTTCATACTATCAGATATTCAGTTAATTAAAAACACCATCTATTATATGGAAGGCACCGTCGCTGAATGCAAACGGGAAATATTCATAGTCAGGCACCACATTACGCACTGCCCCTCCCTTCCACTGCACAGACAAAGAAGAACCATTGTCATTGTAATTTACAGTCGCACCGTTTATCGCCTGATATGCTCCTGTCAACCACGTATCCGATCCAATATAAGGACATCCGGACACCTGCGGAGTAGATTTAGAATTGAAAATATAGTTCGTCAGATATGTCCTCAAAGCATCGGCATCGGTAACAGTAGCATTTAGAACTCCATCAGCACCGACAGAACCTTCTATTCCCGGAATCCCTCCTTCTTGCAAAGCTTTTGCCAATACATCATTAGAAGGAATAAAAGCTACGATACGACCTGACAGTTCTGTCCACCATGCATACGTTTTGCCATCCTCCATAAGATGGAACATATCAGCTACTCTCATCAATTGCGCAAAAACAAAATAAGGATATTTCTTTTCAACTGCAGAAGTTAACAGACTTTTCATCGTTTTTCCTGTAGTATAGCCGAATACACCTGCATCATTTGCTGCATATGCATACACTTTCCCATTATTCCAGTCAGCTCCATCATTTTTCACTTCTTCTACATCAACAAAAAGTGAAGAAAGGGTTGTTTCATCCGGAGTTAATCCCAAAATACTGTTAAAATTATCATTTGTAGCAACCTTTCCATTCCTCACGAACCAATATGTAGCAGAATTTTGAGTCGAGAACACACCTCTTGTCTGTTTTTTAAGGTCTATTTCACCGGCGACAGTATGTACATTCAAGATTTGCCGCAAGGTAGACGTAGAAACGGCTTTATAACTATCATCATCACCCGGCTCTCCTAACATATATTCTACTCCGTTAGGAACTAATTTCATATCACTGATTTCAAAATTTTCGTTACTCGTTATCAAGAAGGTATACTTAGTAACATCCGAACTATAAATCTGCAACATACCAGCTTGATATAAAGTATACAAAAAGTCAACATACTTTGCATTAAGGAAAGTCGGACCTATGACAGATTGGAACATATCCGGCATTTCTAACTTATCCAGCCCATAAAAACTACCATTCACACAAATACTTTTATCTTTTACTGTATACGGGTCAAACGAATAAGAAGTACCATAATTGTTTTTAAGGGTTTTCACTTCGTCAGGGAAAACAATTGAACCACCATATACACATTGATCAATCAAGAGTTTAACAGGCAATGGATCTACATTGGATAGTGTCGGATAACCATTCGGCAACCAATACTTTTTATGGAAGTCATCAAAAGCATTGTTCGAAGGAGCAAAAACACTATATGAGATAGATGCCAATTCTGGAAATAGACGGTAATTAGAAACAGGCCATTCCAGAGCAATATTAGCCAAACCATAGTTTTGGTGTTTATGCAGAAAGAGACTATCTACTCCTACAGCATTACTATAGTTATTAGACAGATCTTGGTCGTATTCATAAGTACTATATGTATTGTAGAAGTCTAAAAAGTCAGAATATTCTGTTTTTTTCTTCATTGCATCATAAATTGTCTCAAGTGGTTCTAATACCTTATTAATAGTATATATATAGCCATTATTGGCTATAATCTGATAATTTGTAACGCTTGCATTAGATACATTGAAACCGTCATCCCCTGTCCATGTGGAGTTTGGATAAAAATATTCATAGTTCTTTTTGGCATCAATACCTTTTGACTTGAATATGTTATGAGAAAAAACCGGAAGAAAACGTTCTAAATGATAAACTGTTACTGTTTTCTTATTTATCTGGTCGACTTCTGTTGTTACAGGGCTAGTACTATGCGTACGAAACTTGTAGTACATTCCCGGTTGTAGCATTCCTAATTCTTCTTCATCCTCCCCCATCGAATTGTTTTCTGGGCGAAAATTCTCAAGGTCGCTCTTATTATAAGAGTAATAGATCAAGTGAAAACCAATTAACTTCTTTAAGTCGTCTGTTGGTATATCCTTCACCGAAACATAACCTTTCTTTTCAAGATAGTCAGCAAAGGCATCATTATCCGGTGCCATAACCGTAGCTATACTTTTCCCATCAAGTACAGGACGAAAACCAGATAATTCCGCAGCCTCCAGAAACATAGAATATTTACTTCCGTATTCATCGGAAGAAAGAACTTCCCAAGCCGTACCTTTCAGCCATGCCGGTTTTTCATAGTGTTCATCCATCTTGTCTTCACAGGACAGGAAAAAGGAAGAGAGGAACAATAGTAGCAGCAAATGCCGCTTTCGAATCATTGCATTTCTCATAATACTAAAAATTATATTAAGTTATAATTAAAAATCTGCTAAAAAGAAGTTTGGTATCGTGGCTAACAAAAAAAGACTTGCGCTCGATGTTAATAACTGCATAGATTCATATACATTCATATAGTTTCCGTAGTTTTTCATAATGATATAGTAATATTAAGTTAAACAAAAGTTAGATTAATGATAGAGAGTAAAAAGTCTGTTTGTGAGCATGTTATAAAAGGCACTATAAAATATTTTGTGTAAATGGAAATACGGGATTCAAGTTTGAGTCTCGTATTTTTTATTTTATACATTTGCAAAATGAAGAAAATTATGAAAGAAAAGAATCAAGTAGTGCCCGATGAAGTGTTAAGCAAGGAATTCCTTAGCCAGTTCAAGACAGAAGCCGATGTAAGCAAGTTCCTGAAGCAGTTGCATGCCCAGGTATTGGAAAAGATGCTTGAAGGTGAAATGGATGCTCATTTGGGCTATGAAAAGAATTCTGTAGCCGGTAATAACAGTGGTAATTCACGCAATGGCAATTATCCAAAGAAAATCCAAACCGAACATGGAGAAGCTGTCATTTCTATTCCCCGTGACCGCAATGGCCAGTTTGAGCCGATAGCAGTGCCCAAGCATGAAAGCCGTGGACTCTCGATAGAAAAGCTTGTTATCTCCCTATATGCCAAAGGGATGAGTGTTTCTGATATAGAAGAAGAAATGCGTGAGATTTATGAAATAGAACTCTCTACGTCAGCCATTTCCATTATTACAAACAAGGTTAACCAGGCTGCTCAGGAATGGCAGAACCGCCCTTTGGATCCTGTTTATCTTATAGTCTGGATGGACGGTATCGTCTTCAAGGTACGGGATAACGGCAAGATCATAAACAAGACCGTTTATCTTTGTGTAGGACTGAAACAGAACGGCCTAAAGGAAGTTCTTGGCATGTGGGTAGGCAAATCGGAAAGTTCTTCTTTCTGGATGGGTGTCCTGACTGATTTAAAGGCACGTGGAGTACAGGATATATTGATTACCTGCACCGACAATCTGAATGGATTTACGGATACCATCCGTACCGTATTCCCACAATCATCCACTCAAATCTGTGTGGTACATCAAATCAGAAACTCCTGTAAATATGTCGTTTATAAGGATAAAAAAGAGTTTACGGCGGATATGAAAAATATCTATAATGCACCCAACAAAGAGGTTGCAGCAGCGGAACTTGACAATTTGGAAAAGAAATGGGGAGGAAAGTATCCTTATGCCATACTTTCATGGAGAAACAACTGGGATGACCTGACTGTTTTCTTCCAGTTCCCGCTGGAAATCAGAAAAATAATCTATACCACAAATCTCATTGAAAACCTGAACGGGAAAATCAGGAAGTATACAAAATCAAAGCTTTCATTCCCTTCGGATGATGCCGTCAAAAAGACCGTCTATCTTTCACTTATGGAGATTGAGAAGAAATGGACACAGCCTATTCATAACTGGGGATTGATTATGAATCAATTTATGCTTATTTTTGAAAACAGAATCCAGATATAAGAAGAAACTTACAACTGAATCCTGTTTCCATTTACACAAAATTTTGGACAGTGTCTTATAAAAAGCGTGAGATTGCCTTTAGACAATTAAAAAGCAACTAAAATGATAGGAAGTAGTTATTCTGAAATCAAATCGATATACCTTGCAGCAGAGTAAAGTTATAATAATTGGTCCAATATTTCCCTGAATACTTTATCTGCATGTTCTTGCATTATTTTTATATAATTAAAAATAGGGCGATTACTTTTCATACTATGCCCTATACAGTATTCTATTTTCTCAATTTGTATCCCCAAATTATACCCATGCTGTGCAAATGTTTTTCGAGCAGAGTAATAAGTAACCTTCTTTTTTATACCAGACATCTCTGCTACCTTATTTATATTACGAAAAATTAAACTGTATACCTGTTTATAAGATAAATATTTTCCAAATCTCAGTTCACCTTCCTTCGTCAAATATCTATTAAGAATCTCTTTTGCCTCAGGCTGCAAAGAAAATGCTATTTCATTTATTCCTTTTTTTCTGTTACGAGTTTTATGGCGTACATATCTTATATAATCTTTATCTTTAAAATTGTATTCCAATAAATCCTTCAGATTAATCCCGCCTAAATAATAAGTAAGCATAAAAATATCTCTGGTAATACTTAAGGAAGATTTCAGAAACATTGTATCTCTAATACTTTTCAGTTCATCTACTGACAAATCAAGATCCCTAATATTACATTCCGGCATTTTAAAAAGAACAAAGGGATGAATATGATAAGTCACATAGTTCATTTTACTTGCATAATTCAATATAACTTTTATCAGAGTGAGATAGATTCTTATAGTCGTATCAGTTAACCCTTCCTTATACAGATTTTCTGCGAACTCTTGTACATGAAGAGGGGTGAGTTGGATTAACGGAAAGTCGCCCTTCATATATTTAATAAACCTCTCGCTTGCTATTTTATATAGGCTATGAGATTTATGTCTTTCTTCCCCTGCCATAAAACTTAAGTATTCTCTTGCTATTGTCTGGAAAGTTATTCCTTTCTTTTTCTGTTCATAGGTAATAATATGTATTAGTTCAGTACACGAGATTGTAGACAAATAACCGATGGAAGCAAGAATTTCCTCGTATTCATCGATAATTCTTCGCAAACATGAGTTTATGTTTGCTGCATTTTCGTGTCTTATTACTCTGCCATTTTTTAGCTGACTTGCGGAATCCAATGTAAATTGAGTAGGAATGTATCTGGTCTTAGACCGATGCGCTACTGCTATCCTTATCCGATGCCTGCCATTTGCCAACTTCTTAGTTGGCACAATTACAATTGAAAAATTTGCCATATTGCTTTTAGGGTTTTGTTTTATAAATAACTATTCTCCATACAACGAAAAAGGAATAAAATCCTCTCTGAACACTCTTTCTTAATAAAAAAATGGATTCATTGCATGGATTTTCGTGCAAAAGACGGTATTTTCCATGCTTTTGTACGATTCTTCATTGGTATTTCTTCACTAACTCCTTATGTTTGCAACAGTTTTTCACAGGTATTTATAATAAAGTACCTTTCGAAAACAGAATCTAACTTTTGTTTAACTTAATTGGATTATATGAAAAGAGCAACCAATGTGACAACTTGTTTACGCACACAAATCTCTTCTGATGATGCAACTTGTATCAACTGTGACATTTGTGTGCAATATTAATTTCATAAGTACGTGAGAAACATCTTAGTTATTATTGAAATATTTATTTTTTAGTATTATGAAAAACTTAACGATTATGCGAAGGCTGCTATGGCTGTCTTTTATTCCATTTTTCCTATGGTCCTGTGAGGATAAGATGGATGAACATTATGAAGTTCCCGGGTGGGTAAAAGGAAGCGCTTGGGAATTACTTTCGGATGAAAGCATGGACGGACAATTTTCCATGTTCCTTGAAGCAGCAGAACGTGCCGGTTATTATGAAATCATGAACGGTAGAGGATTAATGACCGTTATGGCACCGGACAACAATGCCTTTACTGCTTATCTGTCAGAACATAATTATTCGACAGTACAAGATGTTCCTGCCAGGGAACTGAAAGAACTAATCGGATTCCACCTACTTTATTACTCTTATAATAAAGGTAGTATGGAAAATTTCCGTCCTGAAGGTGAAGGAGCCTACGATGAAGGTACCGAAATTCTTGATCCGGGATTATACTACAAATTCCGGACACGCAGTTCAGGGGAACCGACAAGAGAAGTTGATCCTTTAACAGGCAAATCAGTCACAGTTTATCATCTGGAACGATTTGTCCCAGTCTTTTCACATTATTTTTTCTCATCTAAGAAAATAGATGCAAAAAAGAATTACGAAGCTTTCTATCCTAATTCAACCTGGACCGGTAATGACGGATTTAATGTTTCGGAAGCATCTGTGAAAGAATATGGCTTAATAGCCAACAATGGCTACATCCACACGATCAACAAAGTTTTGGAACCTTTGGGATCTATTTACGACCAACTTAAATCTAATACAGAATACTCTGATTTTCTGGCTATGTATGACAAATTCTCCATCTATACGCCCAACGATGAACTTACCCAAAAATATGGTAGCGCATTGAACGCGGATACGTTATATTTGCATAGCCACAGATCTCCATTAGCTCCTATTGCAATGGAATGGTATAAATATGACTATCAACGCCTGGACACATTAGCTTATCGTGCATATAGTTTATTTGCCCCCAATAATACGGCATTAAGTGAATTCTTCAATTCATACTGGAAAAACAGTGGTTATGCAGACTACAATTCTCTTGATCCGTTGATCCAGACTTTATTCTTGAATGAATATGTATATAGTGGTTCAGTAGCTTTTCCTGAAGAAATTGTTAATGGCACAGTTACTACCGCTTCGGGTACAAAATACAACTTTGACCCTTATGCATCGGACGTAAACAGAAAGATGTGTGTGAATGGCAGCTTTTACGGTTTAAGCAAGATACAGACTCCGATTCTTTTCAACTCCGTATCCGGTCCTGCTTTTCATGAAAAAAGATTCCTGAATTTCCTATATGCAATGAATGGCGCTAATCTGTTAAGTTCATTCGGAGCAGAAAACGAGAAATACACATTACTGATTCCAGACAACTCCGCATTCGAAGCAGACGGCATCTTCCTGAATTATTATGCTGAAGGAGGAAAACTGGAACAGAAACCCGAAGGAGAATGGGAAGCTGTTTCTTCTGACGAATTGCAACGCATCATACGAGCTCATACTGTAATGAGTGAGGAAGTAGAACTTAAAAAGCAGGGAACACAGATCGTACCTATTCAGTCCGCTTTCTGCTACTGGTTTGTAAAGGATGGAAAGATAACATGTAGTAATCATTTCAATGGTGTCCTGGAGCCGGGCAGTACCATTGACCCGTTTGTCGGATTTGAAGAAGTCACCAATAGCGGTAAACCATGGGCTAATGGAAAGACTTACACGTATAAAGCAAACGCTATATCCGGATTGTTTGAAGCTGAAACTGAGGACGGTCAGGGAAGCAGTCTGCAAAAAGCATTAGCTATCTGCCAGGATACACGTTATCCTTATTATTGCTTTGCCCAGTTGTTGAAACAAGCTGATATGATTTCCGGAGAAACAATAGCAGGACTGGCCGGTCGTACCATTGCTTTTATTCCGACCAATGAAACATTAAAGAATGCATTGGCAGGCAAAGAGATTCCCGGAGCAGACAAACTGATGGTCTATGAAGATGGTTCATTAGGTTTGATTGATTCCGGCAATGGACTGACCAGTGACGAAAAGATTGAGCTAAAGAAATACATCAGTAATTATTTCCTTGTAGCCTCTTCCGTTCCTTCAGCTTGTTATCCGGGTTCGAAGATGGAAAACGGCGAATATGTCAATTACAGCGGAAATACAATTGTTTATAAAGATTTGGGAACTTCTCTCTCAATCCAACTTAAGGACGGTACCAAAATAGTCCAAGTGTCTGGAAAATATAATTATTTCCCATTCTGTTATAACGACGGATGTTTCCATTTTATCGAATCTCTTCTTATGTAATTTGAATTTTAAGAATTATGAAGTTAACAAAATTATATTTTTCTGTAGTCATACTTCTTTGTACTGTAGGAGAAGTAGTGGCACAGACACAGCAGATTATCATCGGTAATGTGACGGAACTCTTTGGGAAAAGTGCAGAACCTTTGATTGGTGTTAATATTAATATTATGAACTCACAGGAACGTTCATTGGGAGGTACTGTTACCAACATGAACGGTCAGTACAGATTGGCTATTCCTGAAAAAGAGAAAAATCTGACTCTCGTGTTTTCTTATATTGGAATGAAAACAAAGAGAATAAAGTATACAGGACAAAAATCACTGAATGTCACAATGGAATCGACGTCTGAGGCAATAGGCCAGGTTGAGATTGTGGCTGAACGTAAAGACCGTAATGACTTGGGAGTAGGACTGAAAGAACAGACTTCTGCTACACAAAAAATTAATATGGAAGATCTGGTAGCTACCTCTCCTGTGACATCTGTCGAAGAAGTTTTGCAAGGACAATTAGGAGGTGTGGATATCACATTAAGTGGTGATCCGGGAGCAAAAAGTACTATATTTATTCGTGGTGCCAGTACATTGAATGCCTCTTCCGACCCTTTGATCGTTATTGACGGTGTACCCTACTCAGATAGTAACACCAGTGATTTTGATTTTGCAACAGCCAATGAGGAAGATTTAGGAGCACTCTTAAACATTTCACCGAATGACATCGAATCGGTAGAAGTACTGAAGGACGCCTCAGCTACAGCTGTATGGGGAACCAAAGGAGCCAACGGTGTATTGATCATTACTACCAAAAAAGGATCAGTAGGCAAAACTCGTTTCTCTTTCTCTTCCAAGTGGACTGCTAAAGTAGAGCCCAAGACAATCCCGATGTTAAACGGAGACGAATATGTCGCCTTAATGCAGGATGCTATTTGGAACAGTGCCAATTATGTAGGTGTAAGCCATGCATCTAATTACCTCCGTCTGTTGTTCAACACACCGGAAATCGGAGATAATCCGGATTGGCAATATTATGATGAATACCATCAGAATACCGATTGGTTAGATTTAGTACGCCAAAATGCTTTATCTTCCGATAACAGTTTTTCTATGAGTGGAGGTGGCAACAGAGCAACTTATCGTCTTTCTTTGGGCTATGCAACTGATGACGGAACAACAATCGGTACTTCAATGAATCGTTTTAACTCTACATTGCGTATTGATTATAATTTCTCGAAGAAATTGAGATTTGGTGCTAACGTTACCTATACTCAAACCGATAAAGATGCAAACTGGGCTACCACCGTTCGTTCTGAAGCCTTTAAAAAGATGCCTAATAAGTCACCTTATGTGATTGATGATGCAACTCATCTTCCGCTGGATCAATATTTCACTCGCCAAACCACTGATTGGGAGGGCGTATTCAAAAGTAATGATACAGGAAGTAATGCAACTAACTACAATCCGGTAGCTATGGCAAAAGAATCAAAGAATAATACACTTCAACGGGAAACCAGAGCTATTATTGATGCCAATTATAAAATATTACCAGGATTCACTTACAGCGGTTATGTATCTATCAAGATGAATACATCTAAAAACACCAAGTTCCTGCCACAATCTGTAACAGGTTCAGTTTGGATGAACGCTTTTGCCAATCAAGCTTATGATGGAATGTCCGAAAGTTTGTCTATACAAACAGAAAACAAACTTCAGTTTATGAAAAACTGGAATGGCAAACACAATTTGATCACCAACCTGCGTTGGAATACCAGCCAGTCTACAAGTTCCAGCTACGCTAGTAAAACATCCGGAATGGCCTCATCCGGGTTATCCGACCCAATAGTAGGAACATCTGTACAGAGTATGGGGTCAGGCGAATCCGAAGGTCGCAGCATTTCTGGAATGGGAATGATTAACTATACATTGTTAGGACGTTATGTATTCCAGGCATTGTTAAACATAGAAAGCAGTTCGGCAATGGGACGCAACCAACGCATGGGTTATTTTCCCGCATTTGGTGTAAACTGGAATATTCAGGACGAACCTTTTCTTGCTGCTGCAAGAGAAAAGTGGTTGGATTTGGCAAAAATACGTCTGAGCTATGGAGAAAGTGGTACACCTCCTAAAGGAAATTCGGTATATATGGGGGCATTTAAATCAACAGGAGATAATTATATGAATATGTCTTCCATTGCTCCCAACCGTATGCAATTGGATCAATTAAAATGGGAATCTCTTAAGGAATATAATATTGGAGCTGATTTCGGTTTCTTACACAACCGTTTGAGATTTACTTTTGATTACTATTGGAGGGACAGAGAAGACATTTTGAACAAAAATTACAGAATACCTTCTACAACAGGATTTTCTAATATTGCCTACTTCAACTCGGGAGCTACCAGAAACCAAGGATGGGAATTCCGTACAGATTTGGTTTTCTTTGAAAATAAAGATTGGCGCGTAAGTGGTTATTTTAATGTATCACGCAACAAGAATAAAATCACAGAATTACAGTCTGGTGTAACAGAAGGAATAAAGAATGCCGATGAAGTGAAAAATGGAGAATATGCATATATTACACAGGTTGGCCGTCCTATCGGTTCATTCTTCGGTTATCGTTATAAGGGTGTTTATCAGAATAAAGACGCTACTTATGCTCGAGATGCAGAAGGTAATGTCATGAATGACTTGAAAGGTAACCCCATTGTGATGAAAAACGGTTCCTATCTATGCTATCCCGGTGATGCAATGTATGAGGACATTAATCATGACGGTGTTATTAACAAATACGATATTGTTTACCTCGGCAATACTCAACCATTAGTAACCGGAGGTGGAGGAGTAACTGTCAAATACAAACAAGTGACTCTAAGTGCTTTCTTCCATGGACGTTTTGGACAATCTATCGTCAATATGGCTCGTATGAACAACGAATCCATGTATGGCTCAAGCAATCAAAGCAAAGCTGTACTTCGTCGTTGGAAGAACGAAGGGGATAATACGGATATACCTCGTGCTTTGTACAATGAAGGACGAAACTATCTGGGATCAGACCGCTTCGTAGAAAAAGCTTCTTTCGTACGTTTGAAATCAATGACATTAAGTTACGGATTCCCAAGAAAGATTTGTAATAGATTTAATGTAAATTCATTAAGTGTATTCGTAACGGGATATAACTTGTTTACATGGACTAACTATACAGGACAGGATCCGGAAGTATCTGTAAAAGATAATCTGGCCATAGATACAGCTACGACCCCTGTCGCTAAGAGATTTTCTTTCGGTTTAAATATGAGTTTCTAATACTATTCAGATATGAAAAAGATATTAATATGTTTATTCGCTTTCGGGAGTTTACTTTGTGGCAGTTGTAGTGACTGGCTTGAAGTTTATCCTAAAAATGAGCAGATAACAGCTAATTATTGGAAAGCTAAAGAAGATGTAGAAGCGGTATTAGCTTCAGGATATTCATCTTTGCGTGCCTGTACCCGGACACTGGTTGATTGGGGAGAGCTACGAGGTGCTTCTATCTACGCCTACAGTGATACTAAAAAACAGAAATTGCAGAATTTCCAGATTACGGCTTCTGACGCTTTATGCAGTTGGGCATCCATATACAAAATACTGAATATGGCCAATTCTGTGATTAAATATGCACCGGAAGTACAAGCTAAAGATAAAACCTATCTGGAAGTCACCATGAATTCACATTTAGCCGAAGCTTATTTCTTACGCGGATTGTGCCATTTCTACTTGGTTCGCAACTTTAAAGAAGCTCCGATTGTAACAGAACCTTATGTAGATGATTCTGCTCCTTACGATATCGCAAAATCTTCAGAAGAAGATATGATCGCTCAGATTAAGTCGGACATTCAAACCGCACTGGATAGCGGAGCTGCTAAAGAGTTTTTTGAAGATGACCAATGGGAAGGTGCCAGTAAAGGGCGTGCTACTAAATGGGCGTTGTACGCTTTGATGGCAGATGTTTGCTTGTGGAGCGAAGATTACGACGGCTGTATAGAATATGCCAATCAGCTGATTAATGCGACAGCTACACGCCGCCCCGTATTCATGGCAGTTCCTGAACAGTGGATCACTATCTTTACTCAAGGAAACAGTAATGAATCCATCTTTGAGATCAATTGGGACGAAAAGAATTTTGCCCAACAGGAAGAAAACAAAGGGACCTCACCTTCTTACTACTTTACACTCAGCGCTACCGCACCATATCTATATACAGAAGCCATGTGCGAAGATTTATATAATGAAAGTATCGAGAATGGCGCTGGTGATATTACCGCTTCCGTACGTGCTAAATGGGGAGCATATGCAGACTTGGATGCAACAGGAACAGCAGATAAAAAACAGTATTGCGTCTGGAAATACAAAGGATCGGAATATCAGGATTTAAGCCAGGTACGTCCGAATGACGATGCCAACTACATCATTTACCGTATGGCCGAAATCTTATTAATGAAAGCAGAAGCACTCATCTGGAAAGACGCTGCCGGTTATGAAGAGGCATTGGAAATCATTAATAAAGTACGCAACCGTGCCCGGTTAAAAGACCTGGACTTAACTGCTGAATCTGCAACAGAAGAAGAAATGCTGCAAGCCGTACTGCATGAACGTAATATAGAATTTGCCGCAGAAGGAAAAAGATGGTATGACCTGGTTCGCTTCGGTAAAATGAAAAATTACAGGTATAAAGATTCATTTATTGAAATGATTGTAACCTACAATTCAACGGCCAACGTATCTTGGCTGCGTTCTGTATTGAGTAATGAATATGCTTGGTATCTGCCGATCAGTCAAAGTGAAATTGATGCCAATTTATTGTTAGTTCAAAATCCGTATTATGCGGGTGTAACCGATTAATTATATTGCTATGAAAAATTTGATTAGAATTTGTATATTGATCATTGTCGCTGCTGTTTATTCCTGCGACGATCCTTATAAGGATGAAACTTTTGCAGTATATGACATGCAACCTATTTCATCTTACCTGAGCACCCGCCCTGATGATTTTTCAGAATGGATCAAGGTTATGAAATATGCAGATATGTATAATGCAGTGAATCAAGCAACTGCCAAATTAACCCTATTCGCTCCTACCAATCAGGCTATGGAAGCTTTCTATCAGGAAAAGAAAGTTTCTTCGGTAGAAGAATTAGGAAAAGTCTATGTAAGACAGCTGGTACAATACCATTTGGTGAATGATACGATCACATTGGAAGAATTTTCCAAAGGTGGAGAGTTGGAAGACAAGACTCTGTCCAATGATATACTGGAAGTAACCTTTAATGCAGACGATGCGTCTGAAGGAGGATTTAACGCTATGTATATGAATGGAGAAGCGCACGTAAAAGAACTGGCGATACATACTTCCAACGGCTTTGTTTATGTATTGGATGATGTAATGCGTCCGATGGTTGAAAGTGTTTATCAGAAATTATTCGAGAACAATAAGAATAACATTCTTGCAGAAGCGTTGAAACGAACCGGATGGCATGACACTTTGAATATCATTGCTGACACCATCACGATGCCCGACGGGACCAAACAGGAAGTACGACGGAACTATACTATATTGGGAGTGCCCGATGACGTTTTCCAAAGTAAAGGGATTTCTTCATGTGACGACTTGGTAAAGAAGTTGGGAGCCGGCGAAGACTATGAGAATAAGAACAATACACTGAATCGTTATGCAGCTTATCACATTCTGAACGGACGTTACAAGGTCGATAATCTCAAAAAGTTTGATGTAGATACAGTAGCAACTTGTAAGATATGGGGAACCGCTTGCGAAAATGCAGCTATTAAAATATCTCAGGAAGCAGATGACAATTATTACTTAAATTATGATGGCGGCAGTGAAATGAGAACCGTTTTCCGTGAAAGCGACTGCGACTATCAGACAAAGAACGGTTATATACAACAGCTGGAAGGCCTGCTTCCTATTTGCAAGGATCTTAAGCCATTTATCATTTACTGGGACTTAGCCGACTATCCGGAAGTAGCCAACTATATTGGTTCTAACGGAGTAGATGGACAGATCTTCCAACAAGAAATAGATGCAAAAACAGAACCGTCAACAGAACTGAAAGATGCCAAACTGGCATGTTATGAATATAAAGTAGGTTCTCAAGGAATGCCGGTTAGTAACTTTGGTAATCTGGCCTACAGAACTCTGCGCAGTAATGCAAACTATGATAATCAAGATAAAACTAGAAGATTCTTACATGGTGATTTACTGACAGTTTCACTGGGTTATAAAGGATGGGTACAAATGAAATCTCCTGTTATGATTCCCGGAAAATATAAAGTGACCTTACGTTATTTTTATGCTAACAGTATGAAGAATTTCCGTTCCTACGGTAGTGGAAGTAATGGAGGACAAATAGATGTGGAATTTCCCGAAATGGAGAATGTAAGTTCCGTATCTTACCCTCTGTACTCCAGCCTTCCGAGCGACACAGACGTTAATGGCAATTATCTGGTAACTATGGGGTTATTTGATACAGTATTATACGATGTAATAGAAATTCCCGATATGAAGGAATATACGATGAGAATCACCTTAAATGATCCGGCGGCCAGTATTTCAAAAGACTTCCGCATCCAGGTCGATTATATTTTGTTTGAACCAATAAATTGAATCAGATTATGAAAGTATATAAATATATCTTATCCGCTGCAATCATATGGGGAGGATTGATGGTTTCTTGTACGGACGAATGGGATAACCATTACAATAAGCAGGCAACTGTCATCAATAATGAGGAAATGACTATTGTGGACGCACCAGCTATTGAATATTTAGAATCACAACAATCATACAGTTCTATATGCAATCTGTTCAAAGAGACAGGTATCTTTAAAGAAATGGAAGCTGCCGGAGTATCTTACACACTTTTTGTCGTTGACAATGCGCTAATGACTACTATGAGAAGCTCGGACGACGGCATCGACGAAGAGAAAGCCTACATGGCAAAAAGTCATATAACGACTGCCTCCCTTTCTCCAAATACCATCGAAGACGGTCAACGCCTGATGATGTGGAACGGAAAATATGTGATGATTAACAAAACAACATCAGAAGAAAACGGATCACAGGAAATTATTTTCAACAGCAACTGTAAAGTAAAGAAAGTGGTAAAGGTGAACAATGGCTATGTTTATGAATTAGATAACATTATTGTTACTCCTAAATCATTGTTGGAAACCATAGAAGGTTTATCAGACGAGTATTCCATATTCAAAAATGCAATCCTCTCAAGAAACATAAAGATTTTCGACAGGAACAACAGTCTTAGTATTGGAGTAGATGAATCAGGAAATACAGTTTATGACTCTGTGTTCACTATAAAAAACCCTTATTTTTTAGATAAGGGGTTGGATTTAGCATCTGAAAGCAAAAAAATAACTGTTCTTATTCCATCTGATGAGTTAATAAAAAAAGCTTTAGATGAAGGTAAAGCAAAACTTAAAAAGTGGAAAATCGAGCGTCCGGATTCTATTTTGGAAAACTGGTGCTTTCAAGCAATGTTTTTCAAAGATGTAGAATACGATAAAGAGGTGTTCGAAAATCCCCTAAAACCTGATCTTACCTCCGCTTTTGGCAAGCAATGGAGAACTACTGTTAATAAAGTAGATCTTAACAATCCAATAAGAATGAGTAATGGGATTGCTTATTACATCACTTCTTTAAAATTGCCACAAAAAGATGTATTAATATGGCGTTTCAAAGATCTCTTCAAATGGTATAAATATATGAGTGAAGAAGATAAAAACAGATATTTCGCATGTACTAACTTAGTCCCATATACAGGAACAACGCGCGTAGAAGTTAAACCATGGACTCCAGGATATGGATGGCCTGAAATTAGTAACGAATATTTATGGCTTACAGCTGAAGACCCCAATAATAAAGTTACTATATTAGATTTCACTGCATTTAAATTTGATTTGCATAATGATAACTCTTATGACGTTGAACCATACATAATACCTCCTGGTGAATACACATTTCATTTTGGTGTAGGTAAGAATACAAACATGAAAAATGACTGCGACATTTATATCAATGGGAAACTTTTAGGAACGATAGTAAGATCCAAGTGGAGTAGTTATTCTCACGATCGTGGCGGCGGTGGAGCTCCGGAATTCTACCCATCAAGCTTAAATAATAAGTATGACAGAGATGGTGGAGAAGTCGGAACATTTACAATTGAAGGAGACGAACCTGTTGAACTTCATGTAAAATTTGTGGCTACACACAATGGAGGAACATCATTTAATCCCGAACATTGGTGCATCCGCCCGACTGCAAATTGTTATTAATCTAGATAAGGAATGATATGAAAAATATAAAAAGAATACTTGCAGTTGCATTACCATTGTTGTTTGCAACTTGCATGTACGGACAGAAAAACTACAAACTGACAGGTAAGATTATCTCTGCCACTAATAAACCTATAGCAGATGCTGTAGTGTCTGTACAAGATACCTTGAATGCGACTACTAAAGCCGATGGAGAGTTCACTTTTAAATTAAGAGACAAATCCGGAGTGATATCAGTTTGGGCACCCGGTTACCTTCCCGTTCGGCAATTGCTGAACGGAAGAACGGAAGTGGTGATCATGATGATTTCAGACAATCAGTACAAACACAACGAACAAGTTGTGCTACCCTTCCGGGGAGATAATACAGAGATTTCCGATTATACTGCTGCAACGAATATTGCAAAGAAGGATTTCCTGTTAGGAAGTGCTAAGATTGACCGGGCTTTGACAGGACAAGTAGCGGGTTTACAAGTGAAACGCGGTAGCGGTATGCCGGGCGAAGGCAGTTATTATAATCTCCGGGGTATCCGTTCACTGACAGGTGACAACGCACCATTGATCGTAGTCAATGGTGTACCCTACTTGCCGGACAAAAATGAATCACCGATCATCGGAGGCTTAACACGTGATATCTTTCAGGCATACAATATCAATGATATCCAGAATATCACAGTACTGAAGGGAGCAGAAGCCGCCATGTATGGTTCAATGGGATCGAACGGAGTTATTTTAATCCAGACAGATGGTGCCAGCTCCAACGACATGGAAACCAAAGTTAGTTATTACGGACAATACGGTGTAACCTGGAGTGACAAACGCATTCCTCTGCTGGGTGGAAAAGATTATTTGAACTACCTGACAGACGCGGGTATGACATATTATAGTGATATGGATAAATTCTATAGCAACTTTCCTTTCTTGAAAGATCCTAATAACCCATTGTATCTCAACACTTATAATAATCAAACAGACTGGCAGGATTTGATGTACAACACAGGGTATGCGACTGATCATCTTTTCCGTGTAGAAGGTGGTGACGAAATTGCCAAATATGACCTTTCGTTAGGATATTCCAAAGAAAACGGTCTATATGAAAGCACCAGTACAGAACGTTTCCATACCCAACTGAACGGTAATATCCTCGTAAGCAAGAAAGTGGATATCTTTGCCACTATCGGACTGGCTTACTTAAACGGACATTTTCAGGAACAAGGGATGAACATCAAAACCAACCCTATCCTGGCCGCCTATGCACAATCACCGGTACTAAGTCCGTACAACAAGGATAAGGATGGAAATATATTAAGTACGTATTCACCTTACTATTTCGGTAAATGTACAACCATGGATTTTGCAATAAGCAACCCATTGGCCATCGTCAATACGTTAGATGCGCACAACCGCCAATATGATTTAACTCTGAGAGCAGGTGTAAACTATACCCCACTGCCCGGATTGGTATTCACCGGATTGATAGGAATGTACTATAACTATGACAATGAGTCTATGTTTATCCCCGGATTGACGGACAAAACAATCGTTCCCATATCAGACACTTATGGTACAGCAAACAACATGGTTCGTTCCGGTGTGGGTGAAACCAGCAATATGTATTTGAATCTGAATGCGCGTTATTCTAAAATGTTCAATCGTATCCACCAGCTGAATGCCATCGCCGGTGCACAGATCCTCACCACCAAAAACGAGTTTGATGTGGGTGAAGGACGTAACACGGATAATGACTTTTATCAGACACTGGGCAATACACAAGCCGACGGACGTCGTTTTTATGGTTACTTGAATAAGTGGAACTGGATGAGCTATTACGGACATGCGGACTATACTTACAACAATCTGGTACAGGCATCTGTCAATGTATCAGTAGACGGAGCATCGTCTACAGGAACAAGTGCCAATCGTTTCTATGTGTATCCGTCTGCAGGAGTAACCTTGTTGGGCAAAGGCTGGAAGCCTCTTCAAAATTCAGCATGGATCAACAAGCTAAATGTACGTGCTGAATATAGTTTGACCGGTAATACCCGCTTCGCAAGCAACATGGGTACGTTCTATTACTCATCAGCCGCTTACCAGGATATCTCCGCCATTGCACGCGTCAATGTACCGAACACACATTTAAAGCCGGAAAAGAATGCTTCCCTTAATTTAGGACTGGATCTGTCATTGTTCCGTAACCGCTTAAATGTATCTTTTGATTATTTCAACAATAAGATCAGTGATATGATCTGTATGCAGCCTACATCGTCCATATACGGTTCCGCACCTTACTACGCTAATGTCGGCAAAATGGACAATAAAGGAGTGGAACTTTCCGTGCAAGCCTCATTGGTTCGCACCCGCGACTTCGAATGGATTGTAGGAGGTAATATCGCTCATTACGACGACAAGATCACTTCGTTGGGCGGTGAAGAAAGAATCATTAACGGAAACTGGATAACAGAAGTCGGAAAGTCGCCCTATCAGTTCTATGGATATCAGGTAGTAGGCGTATTCTCCACACAGGCAGAAGCTGAAGCTGCTAATTTAATGGCAGATAACGGTAACTATTTCCGGGGCGGAGATATGCATTATGTAGATCAGAATGGAGATCATAGAATCGACAGCAAAGACCGTGTCGCTCTAGGAAGTGCAGCTCCCGATTTCTTCGGAGGTTTCTATACTCAATTTAAATACAAAGGATTTGCACTTGGTGCCGAGTTTAGCTATTCTAAAGGCAATATGGCATACAATGCCGTACGAAATCAGCTGGAAGGCATGAATACCCTGGGCAACCAAAGTATCGCCGTACTGAATCGCTGGTCACTGGACGGACAAGTAACCGATATGCCACGCGTACAGCACAATGACCCTTATCGCAGTACTTCATTCTCTGAAAGATGGTTGGAAGATGCTTCTTATCTTCGTATGAAAAGCGTGACTTTGAGTTACAGTTTTGATAAAACCGTACTTAATTTCTTCCGTTCAGGTACCTTGTACGTATCAGGCGAAAACCTTTTGACAGCAACGAAATACCTGGGACTAGACCCGGAATTCTCTTACTCTTACAGCGAAACGTCTCAAGGACTGGATTATGCAAAGATGGTGCAACCGAAATCTGTAAAATTTGGTGTTAATTTGAAATTCTAACGACAATGAAAAAGAATATACTATTAAAAAGCATGTTGTGTGGTATAGCCATGATGGGGCTTAGTGCCTGCTCCGACTTCTTTGAACCGGACAACAACACAATGCTGAAAGGAGATGACTATATAAAGGAAGCCAGTGAAATGTATGCAGGCTTTCTGGGAGTCGCAACGAAAATGCAGGCTATTGGCGACAAAGCCATTTACCTGACTGATTCCCGGGCTGAAATGATGATTCCTACTGACAGAGATGTCGACATGTATGCGTTATCCAATTATGAATCGGACCTGACAGGCAATAAATATGCCGATCCGGCCAAATATTATGATTTGATCATCTCATGCAACGATTATCTTCAGAAAATCTATGAATTCAAACAGGCACATCTCTACAGCATCGATATGGAGCACTACAAAGGATTAGTTGCCAGCACTGTAAGAGTAAAAGCATGGGTATATCTTACTATGGCGAAAATCTATAACGAAGTCGTTTGGTTTGACGATCCGATGCACGAAATGAAAGATTATTCCCAATATCCCAAACTGAACTTAGACCAGACAATAGCCAAATGTGTGGAATATCTGAAAACAGGCTTCGACGGAGTTGACGGAAATCATACCATGCCATGGACAGAATGGATCGCCTCAGACAGTTCACTTTCAGCAGGTGACTATACATTTTGGGACCTTATGACCCCGGAATATTTCGCATTGGCAGCAGAACTCGCTTTATGGCAAGGAAGATGGCAAGATGTCATTGATCTGATTCTGCCTAAAATGAATGAAGCATTTGCTTCTGCCTCTAGTTACACCAAATGGATGTGCCAGGCCAACTACCACAACGCTTATTCAAAAGTGTTCAGAGGAGATAATCCTAATGGACAAGCGGCAGTTTCAGTAATCACGTATGAATACAAAAAGAATCAGACAAATGCAACCAAGCAGAATCTTTATTCCGCTCCTATCCTGAGACCATCAGAATTAGGCATAGCACGTTATTCTGACAAGAATTTTAATCCGAACGCTTTCACTTCGGAAGATTCCCGTGACGGACGATTCAACACTCACTTCAGTCAGGATTCATATGGCAACTGGAGAATGCAGAAATGGAGTTACGCAGCCGATAACTTTATTTATATTTATCGTAACGTAGAACTTTACTTCATGCTGATCGAAGCATTCAACCATCTTCCCGAACGTTCTGAAGAAAGATATGTGTTAATGAACGAAGGAGTGAGCAGCTATTATCCGGACGGAGGAGTTACTTATCCGGGATTCACCAATGACTGGACACGTGTAGGTGGTGCCGTCACACATGCTTATGCTGATACCGGCATGCGTGGAACATGGGGAGCATCCAGTACAAGTAAAGGTCTATTATGCCGTGACATGAAAAAAGAACCGGGTAATGAACGTCATAATGATATCGAGCTCCTGAAAGAAATCTGTCTGGAAATGCCATGTGAAGGCAAAACGCTTCCGGTCATGATACGTATGGCAAAACGCTATAATGACCCTACTATCATCTCTGATTTAGTTTGTTCCAAATATAGCGAAGAAAATGCAGCAACAGCTGCCAAAGTTCGTGCTAAGATCGAAAGTGGCGACTATTTTGTTCATTGGGACATTGATAGTACCTCTTCTACTCATTAATTTAATTATAGCTGGGGTTGACTTTTTAGTCAGCCCCACTCTATTAAATACTGCAAGCATAAGAACTGATACAAACAAAGCAATCAGCAAGAAAACGAACACTAATACTATTGGAATATGAGAAAAATATCTGCTTTACTATTACTGGCGCATATATTAGTGTTGCCTTTAGTTGCCCAATCCCAATCGACAAAGGTCCTGTCTGACTATATCAAAGAGATCAATCAATTCAACAAACGCAACCCTCAGGAAAAAGTATATCTGCATTTCGATAATACCGGCTACTTCTTAGGCGATACCATCTGGTTTAAAGCATACAATGTTTTAGCAGAACACCACCGTTTCAGTCCGTTAAGTAAGGTACTGCATGTCGAGCTTCTGACCCCACAGGGAGAAGTGATAGCCAATCGGAAACTAATGATAGAAAATGGTCAATGTCATGGCGAATTTCCATTAAAAAGGATTTACCGTAGTGGTTTCTACGAAGTTCGTGCTTATACACGAGGTATGCTGAACTTTGGAGATGATTGTGTCTTCTCCCGCGTCTTCCCAGTTTACGATGAACCGGAAAAGGACGGTAACTACTCCGAAAAAGCAATGGACAGTGGCTTTGGAGTAAAGAATAAGCGTAAAATAGAAAAGAAAGGAGATAAAGTTAATATCGCTTTTTTTCCCGAAGGCGGTAATGCAGTCGTCGGATTAGCTTCACGCATCGGCTTTAAAGCATGGGGAGAAAAAGGGGAAGATCTTCATATAACAGGCGCTGTCTATAATTCATCTGGCAACTCAGTTTCCTTCCTGTCAACCTATAATCAAGGCATGGGCTTCTTTGAGCTATTACCGGAAACGACCTCCTACAAAGTAATTGTCGAACATGAAGGTAAAAAGTATGACTTTAATTTCTCGGACATACTTCCAGTTGGCTATGTAATGCGCATAAATGATAGCAATGAAGAAGCATACCAGATAGAAATCTCCAAATCCCCTGTCCTCCCCCGTGACACCATCGCAGTATCCGTATCTTGTCGTGGAACAGTCTATGCAGTAGAGGCTATGAGGCTGGCAGATGCTCCTTACGTTTTCCAACTGCCCAAATCCCGTCTTCCGGCCGGTTGTATACAATTCACCTTATACGACAAAAAAGGGAATATCCTTGCCGAGCGCCTCTCATTCAATACACATCCTTTAAAATACCATCAGCTGTCCGCCCAGACAGAGAAACCGACTTATGCACCTCTCGAAAAAGTAAATATGGGCCTTTCACTCAACGATTCCGACGGGAATCCGGTTGAAAGTACTTTTTCCATCTCTGTGCGTGATGCCGGTACGGAGATTTACACTTCGTATCAAGACAATATATTGACCGACTTGCTACTTTCTTCTGATATAAAAGGATATGTAGCCAATCCTATGCAATATTTTGAGAAAGACGATCGCGCCACCCGAATGAAGTTAGATTTATTGATGATGGTTCAAGGTTGGTGTCGCTATGACTGGCAGACGATGGCAGATATATCACCTTTCAGAGTAAAACATTATATCGAACAAGCCCTTCCGATAAACGGTAAAATAATGGAGATGCTCAGAAACAAGACAAAAGCATATGCGGATGTCATCTTCTGGATGAACCAAGACAAGTCCAGCTTTCACAGCCATTGCAAAACAGATGCTAATGGTCTCTTCTATTTCATGCTACCGGACAGTGCCAAACTTGAAGGTAAATGGCAACTCAGCCTGTCTGTTACAGAAAAGAAAAAGCTGAAACACTGCCGGATTATGCTGGACCGTCATTTCAGTCCTGTTCCACGTAGTTACTCCTACTCTGATTTATTGGTAAAAGATACGGTTACAGTTCTCTCGGACGAGTATGAGGACAGCTTAAAACAACATTTTGTTGATGAAATGCAATATCTGCCGCAAGTCACCATTAAAAAACAGAGAATCAAAAAAGAATTATCTCCGGAGTTCGTTTATGATGTGGAAAAAGATGTCAACGAACTGATTGATTTAGGTAAGAACTATCCCGGAACCCTGGGAGAATATATGGAAAATTACATTCCACATTTGCGAAGAGACAGCGCAGATGGTCCCTTTCAATATGCCGGTAAAAACATCGTTTACTTTTTCGAAATAGAGAAAGGAGCGACTCGCTACCCGGCAAGAGGGTTATCTCCGGAACAAATGCCTATTGAGAATATCCGGCAGATAACCCTTTATGATCGTTACGCACAACTTTGGGCCGTCAAGAAAATCAAAGAAGAGGGAATTGAAGCCGCCTCTCCGTCAGATATAGATCTGGCAACAGTAGCTTCTTTGTCCAACACTCCTGTCATCATTATGGTTCATCCATACAATGATGGTTTACATGACGGCTATCAGAAAGGAATCCGTCATACTTTCTATTACGGTTATTCACAAGTGAAAAAGTTCTATCATATTAACCACAGCAACAGTGTACCCGGCGATATTGATTTTCGCCGTACCTTGTATTGGAATCCGAATGTAAAAACCAACAGCCAAGGCAAAGCACAAATTAGTTTCTATAACAATACCACATGCCGACGGATGAAGGTTAGTGCGGAGGGCCTGAGTGACAAAGGAATACCTGTTATAACACAAGAGTAGATAATAGATGCTAAACCAACATTCAGTTATTATACTTTTATAGAACCATACTTTATATTATTCCATTCTTATTGTCACTTGTCACCTTTTCAGGATAACCAACTCATTATCAACACAAAGAGGGTGACAATAACCGGTGATAATAAAGGTGACAATAAAAAGTTTCAACTTTCTATTGTCACCTTCACCACACCCTCTTTACAGCTTAACCACCCGATACACCGTCCCTTTCTTCGTATGTTTGCAAGGTATCCCTTCTTTCTGAAGCAGCCTTCCGAAATGGTATGCCTTGCCGGAAGATAAAGCGATAGTCGTTCTTTTTTGCAGATAATCCAATATTTCTACCGGAGACAGGAATTCCCCTTCCTTATCATCCCCGGCAACTTTGAAGTAGCGATAAAACAACTGGATAGCCGGCGGAGTCTGTTCAAACTCCCGGTTCCCTTGTGTCAGGATAGCCTCATCCTTATCGTCAAACCAATATCGCTCTCCATGATAAATCTCGTACATAGCCTGTGCATACAACTGCTCATAATCTATCGGGCGAGCCGTATCAATCGTACCCGTCACCTCAACACACATAAAACGACGGCTGCCGGAGGGATCAGTCAACAGATCCTTCTGATTGCTGGTCGCTATGAACGAAGCATAACGCTGCAACTCCTGTATCGAATTGCCATACGGTTTGCGAAGATTGACGACCGGCTTTTGCAGAATATGCTTCAAGAAACCCTGCTGCGTCAAAGTAATCTGATCAAATTCATCAATATTGATCAGCGCAAAACGATTCAGATACATTTCCGCATCCCGCTTCCGGCCGAAGTCAATACTGTCGGTATAATATCCGCGAAGCCCCGGCGGTATCAGATCCCGGCAAAAGGTAGACTTGCGTGTCCCCTGCGCACCTACCAGCAAAGGGGAAGTACTGTTCGCATGCTGCCGATCATACCCACGCCAATGAGCTACCATGTTGAGGAACCAGCGATGGAAAAGCATCGTCCAATGCGGATTAGCACATGGCACACGGTCTGCCAGTTCCGTAATGCGGTCTTTTTTGTCCCAATTAGGAAGATGAAAAATAAATTCTTCCAATGGATTATAAACAGATACACGGTTTGAATGCAGATAACGGTCCACATCCCGGTCCCACACCGCAATACCCTCACTTTGCGCATCCAGCAGAATACTATTCTGCGCCCGTTTATCCAACGGACGGAAACGAAAATAGAATGAGCATCGTTCCCGGTATTCCACTTCACCTATCTGTGTATTATAGCGGAATTCATAACGCCGGTTCATGAACTCCTCTGTCTGCATATTGAGATATTGCTCTTTTGTCAGCCCGTTTTTCTTGCCGAAGCCTTTGCATTCCTGATACACATTGCCTATCATCTCGCGAACCAGCACAGACTGCTTCGAATGATAATATCGGTGAATAGTCCTCCTCACCACTTCCTCTTCCGGAATACCGGAAAGGAAACAATTTTCCGCCAACCGGACTACCAGGGGCTGCAAATCATCATTCCGCCTCCACCCCTCTTCCATCGACTGAAAAGTCTTTCGCAAGGCAGCCTCATACATCAATGCCAACGCATCTTCCGTATCATATCCCGGAACAGCACGATTCAACGGAGACTTTTCCGGGGGCAGCTTCTCCTGATAATTCATTTCTTTCGGCATCCCGAAGGGCTGAGAAAGATAAAACGGCACGGAATTTTCCCGATAGAAAGGTTCAGGATCGTGACTCAGCCGTGAATATTGCTCCAAAACCGGCTCTTTCAACTGAATATCAAAGGGGATTTGCGGCTGATAGCATTTCACCGCCAAACGATACGCATGCGCCTGAAAAATTTCAGCTTCTTCCTGCGTCTGCGGCAACGTACCATCCGGACGGGTAAAAAGAGTCCATATCTTCACGGAATTTCCACTTGATCCCATATATGCAAACATAGTCTGCGGCAATTCAGCCGCTTTCTTCTTGACCATCTCCACTTCTACTTTTCCCGCCAACGGACCTACGGTCAGTTCCACGATGCCATTATATACTTTCATCCGCTTCACGCCATTCACACGTCCGAAAACAGCAGCGGGTATTACTTTGGGAAGTTTCCCGGCAAAACTGCAAGATTCTCCGGGTAAAACAAAATGCAGGGCTTGGCGCAATCCGGTCACCGGACGGGTCTTAATCTCTGTTTTTATCTTCTCTATCAACAAGTTAAAATCTAATACACTTAATACTTCGACTCCATCTTTCTCCCTGATTTGTGTTATCTTCATTACTTTTCTTAAATATTTATGTATATCCCTCAAAGGTAGGCATAAAACAGACAGTAAACAACCTTTCTATTCATTATTATTACAGATTATTTATCCGCCTTTCCATTCTTTCGGAAGCTCCTTGAATTAATAGTAAATAAAACGTTCATTAAGTTGTTTAGAAGCTTAGATTAATGTATCTTTGTAGTGATAAGAAATCGTTTTACGTACATGGTCCCATCGGTCCACGTATGTGAACTATTGGGTTCACGTACATAGTCCGAACGGTTCACGTACGTGGAACGAAAACGTGAAACAGACAAAATATATTAGTCGAGCCTTGTCTACATGTTAAGGTTACTAGTGTTTGTACTAACACACGCGGTATCAATTGAGTAACAATCCTATTAACCAACAAAAAACAAGTGACGCTATGGCAGCAGATTATGACTTTCGGCGAAAACCGAATGAAAAGGGAGACGGAGAAGTACAGCCTCTGTATCCCCGAATTGTATCCAAAGGAACCATTGACAGCAAACGGTTATTTCGTGAAATAGCCGAAGCCTCTTCTTTCACCGAGGGAGATTTGGCAGGTATCATGGTAGCTTTTCAAGAGAAGGTATCCTATTATTTAAGTGAGGGGTATCATGTGAAACTGGGAGAAATCGGATATTTCTCCTCTAGTTTGAAAGCACGTCCGGTGATGGACAAGAAAGAGATCCGTTCGGTCTCCATCTCTTTCGACAACGTAAATTTCAGAGCTACTCCCTGGTTTCGCCGACGCAGTTCGGGGACGGTCACCCGTGCCAAATTCGGATTTCAAGAATCATCGAACTTGCCGGAAGAGACACGCCGTTCCCGACTGGAAGCCTTTTTAGCAAAGAATCACTTCATCACTCGAAGAGAATACTCTCAGATTACGGGTTTATTGAAGGGAAAAGCACTACGGGAATTGAATCTTCTGGTAGAAAACGGAGTTCTTAACACTCGCGGATATGGGAACCGGGTGGTGTATTTAAAGCCTAATAATCAGTAGATTAAATCAGCAAAAGATACAATAAGGGTGATAATAGAAAAGAGGTTACTATTCTATTATCACCCTATTATCACCATCTATTGTCACCCGTTTTTCATTGATAATGAACCGGTTAGTTCTACAAAGTGACAAGTGACATTAAAAAGTATCATTAAACTCCAGTGTGTGACGCTCAATAACTTCTACCGAATCGAGCCCAAGCATATAGTCACCTTTGGTCGCCTCAATCATAGCTTTTTGTTCTTTCTGAAAGTAGACAGGGGCATCTTTACGTAAAGGTAAAATCTTTAGTTCCACCTTTTTGCCGACGAGATCTGCCATACGGACCCACATCTCCTTTCCATTCCAGAAGTTATCTGCTACAAGCCTGCCGTCAGCATACACACGGGCCACATCACCCCGATAATTTATACGGAGAAAAAGATTATCATAATTATTTATTCCAGATGTATCATAGTTAATAGTGTATACCGCAGCTTTTGCAAAGTCCTCTTCTACAGGTTGCGCAGCCACTGCCTGACGCCCCATGGGGACAACACGGGGAGCATCCGCTTTTTTCACTTCCGTGACTGTGGCGGCAATGACAGGAGACTTTGTCCATACCTCCTCCACGATGCATGAATCACTCTTATACAGAATACCGCCATTCTTGGCATAAAGCAGTTTACCGTCAATTTTATAGGCAGTCTTTGCCTTTTCGTATGAGAGCACACAGACATTGAGCTTGCCCGCCTTCTGCTGCTTGTTAAGTTTACAAGTATAGACCTTGCCGTCAACGGAGATTTGAGGCTTTTTACCCCTGATTTCGATGAAATAGATAAGGCCATCCACTTTGCAGAACGGTTCTACAGTAGTCCAGTCAATGGTTGCACCCTCAGTCCGATAGTCTTTAAAAGTGACATGGGACGTCCCGCTCTCATTCTTGATACGCACATAGTCATTATAGAATTCGAAAGCACCCCGGCGGGCATAATGCCTGCTTAATGAGTCAACATTCATCTGCAAGAGTTCACTGCCCCAGTCTGTCAACATCTGATGGATAAAACGTCCTTCATGAAAGGGAGTCTCGAATACTTGTCCCACTTCGCCAAGAGGAGCCTGAAAATCATAGGTCATATGAGGCAGGTCATTATGATTAGTACCCGGAGAGGCTTGCGTTTCTCCCATAGTGTGAAGAGGATTGTATGGATTGGTGCCACCATGATACATATAGTATCCCGGAAGATTGGAGCCACTACCCAGCTTGCATATAACCAGCGGTTTAAGCTCCCTTCCATTGATATTTATCCGACGATGATACGCCGGCATCATACCACCGCCCAACTCACAAGTAAAGTAGGGATATGACAATTTTGAACTGAGAGAGGGGGAATCTTCCGACAATTCCTCCTTAGAGAATGTCTCTGTGGCAATAGCACTACTCATACGTTTGTCTCTCATAATGAAAGCATCGGCATAACTGCCCGGCATATCCTCCAGTTTCCGGTCCCAGAATCCGTCGGCATAGTCACCATAAAGCGGCAACAGTTGCCCGAAAACCTCTTTTCCCCGAAGTGCAGGCCAACCGGTACGTGTATAGAACGGGACATCAAATCCCGCCTTCACTGCAATATTTTTCAATGCCTCCAGATAATCCCAAGGACCGCGACTTTCGTTCTCGATCTGCACGCCGACCACAGGACCGCCATCTTTCCACAAAAGTCCGTTAACCTGAGCAAATATAGTATTATAAAGCTCCGTACAATCTTCAAGGAATCCAGAAGTACGGGCACGTATCTTATACTTAGGATTCTGCCCGGCTTTCTCATGTACCCATGAAGGAATTCCGCCTTGATACACTTCCCCATGACAGAAAGGACCAAGACGCAACACCAGCATCACATTTTCTTCTGCACAGATCCGGACGAAGCGGCGCAGATTATGATTGCCGCTCCAGTTCCATTTTCCCTCTTCCGGTTCATGGTGAATCCAGAAGATATATGTAGAAATGATATTGATACCACCGGCCTTCATTTTACGGATTTCACGGCGCCATTCCGACTCCGGCACGCGGGAATAATGAATCTCTCCCATGACGGGAATGATATGCTTGCCGTCAAGGATAAGCCCCTTGCTATCCACCAGAAGAGTTTTGCCTTCGGGTGTTGCAGATGTCCCAAACCGGAAAGTACCTTGTGCTGAAACCATTGACAACGACAGTACAAACATCAATAAAAATGTGATCTTCTTTTTCATGGTAATCTTTCAATTGTTAGTCTTTCAATTATTCAACGACCTTCCGATTCAAACGGAAAGTAGAGAGAACTTTCTTGCCGGAATAAACAGTCACAAGGAAGTTATAGTCCTCACCTTTTTCAAAATCAGCCTTTGTCGCAAAGCGGATGTCAGCTTTTTCATAGGGTTTCAAAGCAGGTACGGCAGCAGAAGCCACTTTGACCATTTTGCCTTCTTTCTTATACTCTATCTTGACCGAAGCCTTTTGTGAGCTAACTTGTCCGAAGTTCTGTACTTCAATATTCCCGTTCCAGCCTTTTTGCGATTCAGAGAATACAGGGGCACGCGCAGAAAGAATCGGTTCCACATAATCAACATACGGCAAACGCGCATATCCGTAAAGCATCTTTCCGTTTTTATATCTGCCTATCAATTTAGGAGCAAATTCATTCTCGGTAATCCCATTTCCTTTTCCGTCGAAAGTAATGATCAGGTCATTTCCATCATTCTCTGTTTTCAATACTTTACTTCCTCTGCCATAATTCACTTCTTCGGAAGCGCCAAAACGCAAAGAGCTGATATCCATATCGGTTTGTGGATGAAAACCTTCTTCTGCCTGTACTTTCAGCCGGATAGTCTTCGTTCCGGCGGTAATGGGCTTATCATTCAACACTGTCAGCAATAGTCCCGGATTCAATGGAATACTGATATTCTTTGAACTGTGATTATCAAATGGCTTATCTTCATGTTTCAAAGTATCAATGACCGCAAAATTAGCCTGAATAGCACGGCCATACTTATCTTGATACATTTTCAGACGTTCATACTTGAACCAGCCTTCAGAATGTCCGTCCTCGTGTACGGCAACTCCCGGCATGTAGGCCTCTCCCGGATCAGTTACCCAATTGACTCCGTCCTTTGAACGAAGATAAAAGGCAATACGGCCCAACCAGTCATTGACAATCAGATGATACTGGATATGATCGCGCCAGATGACAGGGTCTTCAAACCGTCCTTTCACATCCGGATAAACACGACGGTCTGTCAATTGGTTATATTCCGACAAACCATCCCGGCTGATCCAGATTCCACCGCCACGACAGACCATTACATATGAACTGTCTTCCCGTTGGGCAAACGAAAGATTGGACAATCCTTCGATGATTCTACGATCGCGCGCATTGAAGTCGAATTTTCCATATTCCCATTTTCCGTTGATATCATCCGCAACATAACGTCCGTCTATGACATACAAAACATATCGCCCGTCTTTTGCCTGAAACATCTCCGGATTATGTCCTTTTCCGATGATATTAACCGGTTTGAACGGACCGGTCAGATTATCACTCACGGTATTGAACACCCATGAATTTCTCCACTCCATATGTCCTTTAGGAGAGGCTTCCAGCCATCCGCAAACCATCAGATGATATTTACCGTCTTCTCCTTTCCGGATATTTCCACCCCAATAGGACCAGACACGGTCTTCAATACCATTATCAACATAACGCGGACGCACATCGGAGGTTCCCCATGTGTCGGATGACAGTTGATTGCCTTTCATCGGCAGAAAACGATCCATAAACCGGGCACCTTTCACCAGTTGACTCCACTCTTTGGGACGTTCGCGTTCTGTTACTTGAGAGAAAGTGGATTTACTCACAAGTAGCAACATTACCATTAATACTAATTTAAGTTTTTTTCCGTACATGTTTTTCTTCTGTTAGTTAGTTTGATAGTTCGTTTGATTAATACTATTAGTATTACGACAAAAGTAAATCAATCCCTCATGAGTGAATGATAACAAACAGGGAAAAAGGTACGTAATGCTTTACGTAAATAATACGAACATATCATATCTGACAAAATGCTTGATACACTTTCAATAAATGCCAATAAAGTTTTAATGGCTTTATGAAAATGTAGCCTATTTAGTACAATACCTTTTTATCTGATCGCAAATCTGTTCCATCCCCTTGACTGAAGGATGGCCACTTTGTTTATCTATATTGTATAATTCAATGCAATCTATATCATAGTGTTTACAAATGGTTCTGACTGACTCATTAAATTCTTCTTTTAAATCGGAATTCAATAGAAAATAGATTTCGACATTAGGATAACGATCAATCATATGGTCGAGCATATAAGCCATAGCAGGACGAAACTGATACAAGTCCTCCTTTGCCCATCTTTCATATTTATATTCACCAAGCGGAACACCTGCCCAACAGTCATTCGTTGCACCAAAAATAAAAATGATATCCGGACATCCCAGCTCATCCATACGAGTTATAAAGGAACGGTCGGAATAATCTGCTTTACGATATCCTGTATTACAAATAGTAGCTCCCGAAAAAGAATTATTGACACAAAGCCGATAATCATTTTCTCTGATCAATTGATGCCACCAAGTTTGACGTACAGAGACAACGTCAGTCTTATGTCTTGGAAGGGTATAATACCATATACTATTTGTATCAGGTTGCAGATAACCTTCAAATGTGGAATAGGAATCACCCAAAATAGAAACGGCTTTTTTACTTTGGGCAAAGTTGAAACTACTGCACAGGGTGATTATGAGCAAAAATACACAGAACTTTTTCATCTTTCGCTTATTACTTTTTATTATTTTTATCAATCAAAAATGGAACTGTCGGTAACCCCTCCAAGTTCACTAAATTAAGAGATGATAAACAACTACTTTGTCTTTATCATTTATATCTGCTACGGTAAGGTGAAATTCTACTTCAAATACCAGACACAAGTATCTTCAATCACACCGGTTTTGGATTTTCCTTCCACCCGAATCCGGTTTTCCCCTTTACTTAAAGTCACATTCTGCCACACTACACGATGGAGAGAGTCACTCTTCTGTTTACCTATTTTCTTTCCATTTACATATAGTGTATTTTCACGAAGATTACTATAAACTTTCACCTGGACATTCGCTTCCGGACGTTCGGTGAACCGACGGCTCGTTATATAAATCATTGGTTCCGTGCTCCAATTCGCTTTATAAAAATAGAAGGCATCCTTTTTAATTTTCCGGTCATAAGTGACAAGTCCTTTATCATTTATACCGGGTTTACCACCCTCATTACGAATGGAAGACTGAAAATCGGCAAATACCCAGATGTATTTTGCCCACATATACGGGCGTTGCGCAAATGCACTCCAGTTACCTTCATGAATATAGGTCTGCCCTTCCTCCGGATGGAATTGCCCACTTGGCTTTACATCATTTTCCTTCATCGAAAAGTGATGCTCCACATTAGCCCCGCCACCATATTCCGATATAGCCACAGGCTTTCCATTGGAAGCTGCTTTCGCTTTATCAAAGAAATTGCCGGCTGTTTCGGGAGCATTGCGGCTGCCATACCATCCGATATACTTATTCCATGCCATAAGGTCGGAACAGTTCTGATAAAATTTAGGATCATCACAACTGGCTAAGGTAGTCAGTCGGGACGGATCGATTTCTTTATAAAGCTCATGCAATTCACGGGCAAACGGTTCGGCATTATCATAATTGGTTCTTATCTCATTAAAAATACCCCAGAAACATATGGAAGGATGATTGTACTTTTGATAAACCAACTCTTTCAAAACTTGCCGGGCATGTTCTTTAAGTCCGTCGGTGTTGATAAATCCACAAAAATCATATCCACCGGGACCTACCATCGGTATCTCGGTCCACAATACGATTCCATTCTCATCCGAAAGATGATAGATAGATTCCGAATGAGGATAATGAACTAACCGTAACGATGTCGCACCGGATTCCTTGACTAATTCCATATCCCGCTCATGATCTTCTGCAGACAATGCACTACCTTTGCCTTCTACTTCTTCGTGCAGGCAAAAACCGTATAAATCAAGGTATTTACCATTCAAAAAGAAGCCTTTATCAGCATCTACTGAAAAATAGCGCAGACCGGTTCGCTGTTCTACCCGGTCTATCACTTTACCATTATCCAGTAATTCGACTATCACCTTATATAAATGGGGATTCTGTTTGGCATTCCATAATACAGGATGATCAATCACAAACGGCTGCTTTACGTTTTCATTGGTTACATTCTGCTCTATATTCTGTGAAATAATATTTCCCTTGACATCTTCAATCGTAGTCCGGACTTTTAATCCTTGCTTCTTTCCTCTAAGTGAAAGCATTGTCTCCACCGTTATTTGAGCTTGCTTTTCCGACACTTTATCCTGATGTATAAAGACACCGGGGGAAGCATAAAACAAAGGTGAAATACAGTCCTGCTCCGTCACCAGCAAATGACAAGGGCGATGAATACCACCGTATATATTGAAATCACCACTGATAGGCAGAATTTCCGGATTGTATGCGTTAGTCACCCATACTTCCAGTTTATTAGTACCCTGTTTTGCATAATCTGTCACTTCCATACAAAATGCCGTATACCCTCCTTTATGCGATCCTACGGATTTATTATTCACCAAAACAGTGGCCGATGAATTCACTCCTTCGAAATAAAGGAAAAGCCGTTTGTCCTTCATATCCGGGGTTATTTCAAGATCACGTCTATATACCATCATTTCCCTGTTGTAGGAGCGGGTACCCGGTATATAATTGGCATTCCATGTATGAGGGACAGTTACTTGCTTCATAGAAGATTTTAATCCCGTATCACTGACAGGCCTATATCCCCATCCCTTATCCAGCAAGATAAAAGTACGCGGATTATCATCAGCTTTAGCAACCAAAGACACTAAGACGCCTCCCAGCAAGAACAAAAAAAAGATAGTGCGTTGTAACATAGATATTAAATTTAAAATGAATATAATCCTTTTTCTCAATACTCTTTCACCAAACAACGAATCAACCGAGGTTCTTCCGTCAAGTCACCTTGCATTTTTATTTTTACTTTTCCGCCCGGTAGCAGGAAATGTGCTTGCTCAAAGAGAACATCGCGTCCATCGTTAATAAAGATGGAAGGGTCTTTACTCTGAATGGTTATGTTCTTCAACGTAAAACCTTTCACATCTGTCATCCGTATCAGTTTATTGGTCTTCCCCACTAAATTTTCTATCAGATTATTTTCTGCCGGGGTCTCCGGAATACCGTTCAAGTCTATAAAATAGGAAGCTGATTCAACAATGATATCACGAATGGTAATATTCTTGAAAGACGGAGTCAAAGGTGTTATGGGACGAGCCGGCAAACGCTTTGCCAAATCGCCGACATGCTTTTCTTCACCCAACATATCCCACCAGAAAGCAGCACCGGTAAGATTCATCCGAATACGTTCGAAAGTCAGATTCTCGCCCCCGCCACCACGACTACGACGGGTTTTAAAACGCAATCCACTTTTAGTGCCTGTAAATACACAATCATGTACATAGAGATTGCGAATCATCGCAGCTGTCTCACTTCCGCAAACAATGCCTCCCCATCCTCTTTTGGCAAGACAATAACGTATTACTATATTCTCAGAGGGTTTATTGACACGGATTCCATCTTCTCCGCGTCCGGACTTCATCGTAAAACAGTCGTCTCCACAATCCAGCGAACAATACTCTATCAGTACATTTCGTGTAGACTCGATATCAATGCCATCTGTACGCCCATGTCCGTGAGAGTCTACCGTCACACCACGTATAATCACTCCATCGCAATATACAGGAACTATATTCCAAAAAAGTGACCGTTCCAGTGTAACTCCTTCGATTAATACATTCTTGCAGTTTGTCGGAGAAACAAACAGAGGGAGAAAGACTGAACGTCCTTTTTTACCATCTGCAATACGTTCTTTTACATCCGGATATTGCTCTACATATTTCTCTATCGACTCATAACATTGTCGTTTCCATATTTCACAGTCGGTAGTCGGAGCTACCAGCTTTCCATGACCGGTCAGAGCTATATTCTCCTGATTATTAGCATAGACCAAAGCTCCTAATGAATAGACTTCCACTCCTTCAAAACGAGTTAGGACAACAGGCAGATAATCGTTTATATTTCCACTAAAATGCAGTTCGGCTCCCTCTTCCAAATGCAAATTTACATTACTCTTCAACTCTATGCGACCCGTTTTCCAAATACCGGCAGGTATAACCACTTTTCCTCCTCCGTCACGACTGACTTTATCTATCGCCTTCTGGATCGCTTTCGTAACCATTTTCTCAGGTTTGGCGCCTGTTTCCACAATAGAACACACAACATCTTTAAAGACCGGACGATTCATTTCGGGCATAGCGAAAGGAGCCTGTACAGGTGCAATATTTTCCGTTGTATGTTCAGGACCTACTTGCTTCTGCAGGGGGATATAATCGCATGTTTGTGAATAGGCCAACCAAACAGTTGGTACCAACAGCAGAATACAAAATAATCTTTTATTCATCATATTAAAATTAAAGAGGACTATTTTCTTTTAGATTAATATTGCAGCAGAAAACTCTCGGCAACTTTTAGAAAACGGTCATGTCCTTTACTGTTCAGATGTGCCGTATCAGTATTATTCTTGCTTTTCTGGAAATAGATTCTTCTGAAAGTATCATTATCGGCATAGATGCTTCCTTTTCTTGCGCAATCAAAAATAGGAATACTATAATTGCCGCAGACTTCAATCATAGCATCCACTACTTTCTCCGAGTCACTTCCTTTAAAGTTTTTGCAGTTCCAGCGGGTAAAGAAAAAGATTTTCGCTGTCGGATATTTCTCGACTAAGCCTTTGCACAGAATTTCCATTTTATCCTTGAAGTTATCAATACCTCCGATAGAGTCCAATTTAAATGCATCATTATGTCCGCCAATGACAATGACATAATCGAGGCTATCCGCCATCTCCGCATATCGCAGATACATCGCTTTTCCCCATCGCGGGCTGGAATAAGCTATGCTATTCCCATTCTTTCCATAATTAAAATACTCCATACCGTGCTTCTTTGCAAACTTATAATGCCATGTGTTCTCAAACGGCTCTTTATGATTTCTCACATAGCTGTCACCTATTACTCCGATCCGCTTGCCGTTAAGTTCGTCAGTAAGCGCTATACCAGTCTGTGCTTTCCCATCCAAAACGGATAACGCACAAACGATTAACAATAAAAAGATTTTTAAATGTGTCATCACTTTATGTATTTTTCATTTGCTAGCAAAGATAAGGGTAGTTGTAATGTCAGTACATGTAAATTCATACGTTTTCCATTAAATTCATACACTTTTCATGCTTTAATCCGGTTTTTACGCCCAAATTCTCCAAGAAACGGACGATTTTCCATCTTTCTATACTTATTTGCCATTGGAGCAAGCTACGACTTTGCATATCTTTGCCAAGAAAGTTATCCATTTCTACAAAAGACTACAAACGTATGAAAAAACATCTGATTGCCTGGGGCATTTTATCTACCATGTTTATGGCAAATACTTTTGCCCAGAAAGACATCGACCGTCCTATTATGGGATGGAGTTCATGGAACACCTATCATGTAAATATCAGTGAAGAGTTGATAAAACAGCAAGCTGACGCATTAATCAATCACGGACTGAAAGAGGCAGGCTACAACTATATCAATATAGATGACGGCTTCTTCGGGCATCGGGACGAAACGGGGAAAATGCATCCGCATCCCGACCGTTTTCCCAACGGAATGAAAGTGGTTTCAGACTATATCCATTCGCTGGGACTAAAAGCCGGAATTTACTCGGATGCAGGAGACAACACCTGCGGCTCTATCTATGACAACGACGCAAATGGAGTGGGCTCCGGACTATACGACCATGAACAGCAGGATATGGATTTATATCTTAAAGAATGGAACTATGATTTTATCAAGATCGATTATTGTGGCGGACGCGAACTGGGGCTAGACGAAGAAAAGCGCTACAGCACGATTTGCCAAGCTATTGCCAATACAGGAAGAACGGATGTATCTATCAATATCTGCCGATGGGCTTTTCCCGGTACCTGGGCAAAACGACTGACACGTTCCTGGCGTATCAGTCCTGATATCCGTCCCAGATGGAATTCAGTAAAAGGTATTATAGAAAAGAACTTATATCTTTCCGCCTATGCTACCGACGGACATTACAACGACATGGATATGCTAGAAATCGGACGTGGACTGAAACCCAACGAAGAAGAAGTCCATTTTGGAATGTGGTGCATCATGAGTTCTCCCCTGCTAATCGGATGTGATATGAATACGATTCCCGATTTCTCATTGAAGCTACTCAAAAACAAAGAACTGATCGCACTGAATCAGGATGTATTAGGGCTTCAGGCACACGTCGTTCAACATGAAAATGAAAGCTATGTACTGGTAAAGGACATCGAACAGAAACGCGGACTGACAAGAGCGGTAGCATTGTATAACCCTTCCGACCAGCCATGTGACTTTATCGTTCCTTTTGAAACCCTTGAACTGGGTGGTAACGTAAAAGTACGGGACTTAATCAAACAGAAGGATCTTGGAAAAATGAAAGGAGAAATACGGCAGACTGTTCAGCCACACAGCGTAATGATATGCAAAATGGAAGCTGAAAAACGACTGGAACCCGTATCTTATGAGGCTGAATGGGCATATCTTCCCTGCTACGACGATCTGGGAAAGAAATCCAAACCAATTGTTTATGTACCTGCCTCCGATTGTTCCGGCAGAATGAAAATATCCCGACTCGGCGGCCGGGAAGAGAACTTTGCCGAATGGAGCGAAGTATACAGCGAAAAGGGAGGTAACTATGAAATGACTATTTTCTACTCTTGCGACAAAAACCGCAAACTGGAAGTTTCTGTCAATGGAACGAAAACAGTACTCAAAGATTTGAACAGTAACAATGAAGTGAAATCTGTGACTATCCCTGTCAGCTTAAAACAAGGTTACAATACGGTACGAATGGGAAATGACTTCGGATGGGCACCGGATATAGATCGTTTTACAGTATCCAAACAATAAATTCCTCATAATATCAATTATAGAATGAACAAGAAATTTAGATGCTTACTGGTATCTCTGATTTTCACAGCAATGTGGAATGGGACTACCATACAAGCACAAGTTCCCCATCCCGAACGCATTTATCTTTCGGGAACAGGCATTGACGACACCAAGACCTGGGATTTTTTCTGTTCTGCGGGACAGAATAGTGGCAAATGGAAAAAGATCGAGGTTCCCTGTAACTGGGAACTACAGGGATTCGGAGAATATACCTACGGTCGATGGTATACCATAAAAGGACAACGCCCCAGTGATGAAACCGGAATTTACCGCTATAAATTTGACGCCCCCAAATCATGGGCAGGGCAACGGGTAAAGATATTCTTTGACGGAGTGATGACTGATGCAGAAATCATGATAAACGGCAAGCCGGCAGGTGAGATGCATCAAGGAGGTTTCTATCGCTTTAATTATGATATTACCGAATTACTCAATCTTGGAAAAAAGAATCAGCTTGAAGTGAAAGTTGCCAAAGAATCAGCCAACAGATCGATCAATGCCGCCGAACGGAAAGCTGACTGGTGGTTGTTTGGCGGTATATACCGTCCTGTATGGTTGGAAGTTCTGCCACAGGTACACATGGAACATTTCGTACTAAATGCTGATCACCATGGGAAATTACAGGTCGCCGTAGATATGGCAGGAGATGCCAAAGGACATGAAATCATCGTATCTGTCCGTTCATTAAAAGACGGGAAAACCGTATATACCTCCAACGGACAAACAACAATCACTCATCCAATCAATAACTCCGATAAGGAGCAGATGATTAGCGGTGAATGGGCAAGCATCATTCCCTGGTCTACAGAGAATCCCAATCTGTATGTAGCCAAATTGGAATTAAAGAATCCCGAAGGTAAAATCGTACAAACCAGAGAAACACGCACTGGTTTCCGTACCGTAGAATTCTTTCCCCAGGACGGCGTATATTTGAACGGTACCAAACTAGTGGTCAAAGGAATCAACCGCCACTCATTTTCTGTAGACGGAGGGCGTACCACCAGTGCTGCATTAAGCCGAATGGATGCCCTGCTCATCAAAGAAATGAATATGAATGCAGTGCGTTCGCACTACCCGCCCGATGAACATTTTCTTGATATGTGCGACTCACTGGGGCTTGTCTACATGGATGAACTGGCAGGCTGGCAAAACGGTTACGACTCCAAAGTCGGTGCAAAACTCGTAAAAGAAATGATTGAACGGGATGTTAACCACCCCTGCATCATTCTTTGGAGTAACGGAAACGAAGGAGGCTGGAATACGCAAACCGATCCTTTGTTTGCCCAATATGACAGATTACAAAAACGACATATGGTACATCCCTGGGCTGACTTTAACGACTTGGATACGCATCACTATCCTACTTATCTGACAGGGGTAGCACGTTTCACCAATGGTTATAAAGTATTCATGCCGACCGAATTTATGCACGCCATGTACGATCAGGGAGGAGGAGCCGGCCTGCGCGACTTTTGGGATCGCTGGTGTACCAATCCCTTGTTTGCAGGAGGGTTCATCTGGGTATATTGCGATGAGGCTCCCAAACGCAGTGATAAAGGAGGAATACTCGACTCTGACAAGTCCAATGCACCCGACGGAGTAGTAGGACCACGTCGAGAGAAAGAAGGAAGCTATTATGCCATCCGTGCACAATGGTCGCCTATCCAGTTGAAACCTCTTCTCATTACTAACCACTTCGACGGCAGTTTCCTTCTGACCAATGAATATACTTTTACCAATCTGAAAGAGTGTCGTATGACTTATAAGGTTTTATCGTGCGGCACTCCGCTCAAAGGAGACGCAGAAGCAGGAAAGGTAATCGCTGAAGGGAAAGTGCAACTTCCATCCATTAATCCGGGAGAAACAGGTACTGCCCGTTTTGAACTGCCCGATTCATTCCGGAAAGGTGATGTTCTTGAACTGGAGGCTTTTGATAGAGAAGGAAAAAGTATCTGTAACTGGACTTATCCGATTCATCTGGCAAAACAATATTTTGAACGTAACCTGTCACAAACGACACTCACGCCTGCTCCTCAAAAAGCAGAAGCCCGACAAACGTCTGACGCCATTGAACTAAAGAGCAGCATAGTCAGCATAACCTTCGATGCGGCAACCGGTATGATCCGTCACATTAAATCCGGTGAGACTGAGATTCCATTCAAAGATGGTCCGGTAGCAGTAGGTATGAAGATGCGATATGAACCTTCGCTCAGCTATACTCGTCATTCCTCCGATGGCGCCATTTATTGTACCAAATATAAAGGTGCGGCAGATTCCATTGTGTGGCGTCTGACAAACGAAGGTTTGCTTTATATGGATGCAATCTTATTAAATCGCGGTTCCGGTGGCGGTGGCTTCGACGATGCTTTCATGGATGCACAGGTTTTCAATCTCGGACTTAGCTTCTCTTATCCGGAACAAAACTGTTCGGGCATGAAATGGATGGGACGCGGGCCATACAGAGTATGGAAAAACCGAATTCCAGGAACGAACTACGGTATCTGGCACAAAGATTATAACAACACCATTACCGGAGAAAGTTTTGAGAATCTGATATATCCTGAGTTCAAGGGTTACCATGCCAATCTCTATTGGGCTACACTGGAGGGCGAGAAGACTTCATTTACCGTTTATTCACGTAATGACGGAACTTTCTTCCGGGTATTCACTCCGGAAGAACCGGCAGGACGGGTAAAAGATACCATGCCTGCATTCCCTGAAGGTGATCTTTCATTCTTGCTTGATATTCCGGCAATCTGCTCGTTCAAGCCGATCGAGCAACAAGGTCCTAACAGTCAACCGGGAAATATCCGAATCAAATCGGGAGATGAAGGATTACATCTGAATCTGATGTTTGACTTCCGGTAATCCTGAGTAAAAACACTTTAAAATAAAGATAAAACGATGAACTGAAAATTGTTCTTGGAACTTAAGTTTGTTTGCGTTGTATCTATAGCATATAAATAAGGGGCTATTTGATTAAAACAGCCCCTTATTTATTATTTCATTTATTACTTAGTCATCATCTTCTTTTCCGCACTCTTCAATCCTTTCAGAGAAGTCTTGATCTTCACATTTCCACTAGTCTGACTGGAACGTAATATAGCCATTACAAATCCTTGATGTAACTTCTTGTGGTTTCCTGAGAAAAGCTCATCTGTCATATGATCACCATTATCTACGGCAATCAGTCTGGCTTCACCTGAGACTTCAAACGTAACTTCACCTTCAGTAGCAGGTACCACCCGTCCTTTACTGTCAACAGCATATACCTTTACATACTGCAAATCCATTCCATCTGCTTTCCAGTCTGCATTCTCCAACTCTATTTTCAGAGCTTTCGCCTTGCCTGTCGTTTCCAACATATGACGAGCAACTTCTTTTCCATTGTTACGTGCAATCGCTATGATGTTTCCTCCTTTGCCATAAGGTATATTTTGCCAGTAAATCATATTGCGGCTTTGTATATCATCACGTTTATTTTTCTGAATACCCAAAGATTTCCCATTAACCAATAACTCCACTTCATCAGCATTTGTATATGTAAACAGATTCTGCTTACTTCCTTCAACTCTGTTCCAATGAGATGAAAGAGGCATACGACCTACTATGACATCATTCCATTCAATACTTTCTTTCTCACTATCGACTACCCCGATATGAACTAAAGGTTCATCACTGAAAGCACTCTTTATCAAATACGCTTGAGGATAGGGTTCCAAAGCATGATTAAAGAATGAATAATTCCACCCTTTTTTAGGCCAGCCATTCGATTCCCCCCAGTATTCAATAGCTCCCCAGTAGGCAAGTCCTACCATCTTATCCCGGTCCATACCGAAAAAAGGAGCAGTAAGTTCACTGCTTGTTGCTTCACTCTGATACACGATTAAATCGGGACAAGCTTCGAGATACTTCGCATAATCAGGATAACGATAATTGAAGCTGGCAACTTCGGTCACCGTAGACAATTCGGGAGGAAGAACTTTCTTATTGAAATCTGCATCTTTTCTACTGATGGCACCAGCTCTCGAAGGATACATAGCCACCGTTGTCTTACGTGTAGAATCGTATCGCTTTACAAGCACATCGAAAATTCGATAAGTCGTAACACCCCAATCACCGGTAGGGAATCCAGCCAGATCTTCCCTCATCTGCAATTCGTTACCTAAACTCCACATAATAACCGAAGGATGATTTCTGTCGCGTTTAATCCATTCGGGAATCATCTTATACCACAATTGAGTAAAAGGAACCCGTCCACCCCAATATGATTTGTCGCTCCACTTATCAATCAATTCATCTACAATCAGAATACCATGTTTATCAGCCAACTCCATAAAGGATTTCGAATATGGATTATGTGATGTACGCACATGATTATAACCGAACTTCTTGAGCAATTCGAACTGCCGTTCAATAGCACGGTCGAATGCCGCTGCTCCTACAGCACCTAAGTCATGATGATTGGCAATACCCTTCAAGAATAGTTTCTTACCATTCAGTTTAAAGCCAAACTCCGGAGAGTATTCAAGTGTGCGAATACCAAATTTCTCAGTTACATTGTCGATAACTTTTCCATCACGGACCAATGTTATTTCTGCTCTATAGAGATTCGGTGTTTCACAAGACCATAGCTGGGGATTGGAAACTGCAACTACCGGAAGTGGGACTTCAACAGTAGCCAGTTTATTTTTTTTAGGAGCCATTCCCTTTGTTTCCGTCACCAATTCACCTTTCGGAGAAAAGATTCTGGCATTGATTTCCACATCCAGCTGTTTCCCGGAAATACCTTCCACCTCAACCTGTACATTGATATCTGCACTTTGTTCCGTTACTTTAGGAGTAGAAATAAACACGCCATGACGGGCTATGGAAACATAGTCTTTAACCAGCAAATGGACATCCCGGAACAAACCTCCTCCCGTATACCAGCGTGATCCTCCTTTTTTGCCGGTAGAAGCACTGACAGCTACCACATTATCTGCGTCATATCTTAGTAATTTAGTAATGTCCGTTTCAAAGCCAATATACCCATAGTCTGTACTTCCTACTTTCTGACCGTTTACCCAGACATCACCTATTAACATAATTCCTTCAAAATCGAGTAATACCCGTTTTCCTTTCCATTCAGGATCGGCTTTAAATGTTTTACGATACCAACCGGTTCCCATCGCTTTAAAACCACGAGCTCCCCCTGCACCCTTATCCCACGGCTGTTCTATTTGAAAGTCATGAGGCAGATCCAATACACGCCAGCTACTATCATCATAGTTTACAGAATAGGCATCTTTCAAGTCACCTGCATGAAATTTCCATCCGAAATTAAACAAGCGAGACAAACGCCCCTGCCCATCAGCATTTTGTGCAGCGAGCAAACCAAATTGAAGAGTCAATAAAGATAATAAAATCAGTTTTTTCATTTTGTGTATATTAATAGTTTCATAGTAGCACAAAGATAATCCCGGTTTCAATATCAGTACATAGAAGTTTGTACATTTACATAGATTATTTATCGTTTATCACCCGTAAAACAAAAAAAGTCTCAAGTAGAGACAAACTACCTGAGACTTTTGTTTAAATATGATTACTTACTTTTTATACAAATCAGACCCTAAATAATAACCCAACTGCGTAGGTTGATTATATCCTATATTTTGATTGAGAGCACTCATTTCATAAACATGATCACTCATCAAATAAGGAAATTTATAATCTGTCGGATACCAAGTCGTAAACAGGCGTAGTTTAGTCTGATCACTTGTTACCTGAATAATTTCCTCGCGCCAGTCTCCCCAGATATCCGCATAGAAACAGGGATTACTTTTACTACTATTGATAGTAGTCACTTCATATCTATAAATAGTAAATACACGTTTTTCTTTGGGCGCATCAATCTTACTCCGGTCTAATAATTGACGATTCAACGAATTGGAGAACCAGACAGCCATATTGTAAGACATACTGCTAGAACCGGCTCCATATCCGAGATCAGCTCCCGTACAGGAATGTGCATTACCTTTATACCACCACATTTCACAGCCCGGACTATCGGGATCAATATCGGCTACCAGACAACGTCCCATATCTCCACTATACGGAAAATCCCAGATAGTCTCTCCCGTTCTCGCATCTCTCAAAGCAGCACCTACTTTAAAAGGACAAGCCTCAAAGCAAGACCAGATTTGCAGTCCTTTTCTTGACGGGTCAAACTTACCTAAATGCAAGGCATCTCCATGTCCATGCCTGGAGTTCCACAAGCCTTTACCATTGTGGTCTATACAACAACCTCCATATACAACTTCATCACACCCGTCATCGTCCACATCTCCCACACTTAAACTATGATTTCCTTGTCCGGCATAATCACCGTGCACACCGTCTGAAGTATCAAATCTCCATCTCTTCTTTAACTCTTGGCCCTGAAAATCCCAGGCTTCCAATACCATCTTTCCATATACTCCACGACAAATCAGAATAGAGGGGGTAGTACCCGAAAAACATCCCACTCCTACACGATAACTGGCAGAACGTTTGTAATAGTTATCTCCCCAGTCTTCGCTTTTACCTAACGCGATATAATCAGTACGAGCCAACTCTCTTCCTGTCATACCATCCAATACCGACAGAAATTCCGGTCCGCCATGAATATGAGCCGAGCCTTCGACACGATAATCGACTTTACCATCCCCATCCGTATCTTTTATTTCTGTTCCATCTCCAAAGACAGTGCCTTCTGCGGTACGAACCGCTATTTCACATTTTCCGTCACCATCAAAATCATAGACAGCAAAAGAGGTCAGATTACCCACCGGGACATTCGGGCCCAAAGCTACACGCCATAAGAACGAACCATCTAATTTATATGCTTCCAGCAAGGTAGTATGCCAAGGTCCCATCTGTACGGCTTCTGACTCATCCTCTTCGTCCTCTGTCGAAGAACTGCTTCTCAAAAGCCTTTTCAGTACAATCTCATAAACCCCATCTCCGTCCAGGTCACCGACACTGGCATCATTGGCATCATAATAATACTCTGAACTGACACCTGTGGTACCGGCCAATGGTATGGAAATATAGGGCAGTCCGGCCGATGCCTGTACTGCCGTTATGGTATAAGTATCCAACGTTTCATCAGAACCGGCAAAACATAACCGATACGTATTATCCTTATTACGGTCGGCAGTTATATCCTGGAAGTTTGTCGACAAAGTAATCGGTTCTTCATTAAGTTTCACCTCTTCTTCATTACCGCTCTTCCGATAAAGGTCAAAGCCTGTAGAAGAATCATCGGTGGGAAACATACGCCAGCTCACTAATATCTTATTATTGTATTCGGGATAGTAAGAAGCATCTTTTCTTCCGTTAATCGAAGCCCACAATGCACGTTTCAAAGGAGGCTCGACCCGCTCTGCCGGAGGAGTCGGTTCAGGTTCATCACCATTCAACTGGATTTGATTGTCAGTACACGAAACTGTAAGCAACAAAATTGCTGCCAGAAAAAACAAGGCATTTTTCATTTTAAAAGAATTTAGTTAAACAAATAATGATCTGTAAGTTCACAAAAAACACATCGCTGATCTTTCACCAAGCTTCCATAAAAAGTGCACAATGCCGACACTTCGAAAAGTATCCTTTTTATTTCAGATTAGTAGTTCAGCGATGGTCAAAAGTACAGAATCATCCACATTCTCAACTGGAATTATGTACAGTTTACATGTAAAAAAACAGGGATGAACTCAAAAACAAATTAAAGTTCATATATGAACTTTTTTGCTTAGTCTTTATTATCCTCCATTTGATAAGTTACATTCTTTTCTACCACATTTTCAACATTACTTACTTTCTTCACAAACTTCTTAACCGAACCGACCTTTACATCCTTTATCCGCACATTCTTCACAGGAAGTTCAGCATTTCCCTTCAGTTCATATACAGCGTCTGCCGATTCGCAAGTTACTTTATCCATATAGATGCCATCGATACGAGTGATTCGCTTTTCATAAGTCGGGACCAAGTCCTTCCACTGATAAAGCACCTCCGTATCTATTTCAAGTACCCGCTGGGCTGTTCCGGACGCTACATTTTTCATATAGATATTCTCTATAAATCCTCCTCTGCGATGATTTGTTTTCACGAAGAAAAGACGCATCACTGAATTAGGTGCTGTACAGTCATGCATATAGATATTCCGTATACCACCGGAGATCTCACTGCCGATGCCCAGTAAGGTATGTCCTTTCAATATCTGACAATGACGGATCACGATATTCTCACAAGGGGTATTCAGACGCCATGCGTCCTGATTACGACCGGCTTTAATGACAACAGCATCATCACCCTGGTCAAAAGAACAGTCTTCTACCAGAAAATTACGACTCATTTCAAAGTCAATACCATCATTATTGTGCCCATGTGCCCGCACATCTAGGTTACGGACGATCCCGCCATCGCACATATAGAGGTGAATGGTCCAGAACGGACTCTCACGAATCTTAAATCCATCCAGCATCACATTCTTACAGCGATTGAAATGTATCAGATGCGGACGCAAATGATTTTCACCTACCGCCATCTGACGTTCAATAACAGGCACATCGGTAGACGCCTTGGTATAAAGTTCTTTCAACGCCTCCAAATGAGGTTGAGGGCGTTTGAACCACACCTTCCAAGTTCCCATCTTCGGTTGCAAAGTGCCTTTACCGCTGATTGCTACATTTTCACATTCAAATGCATAAAGCAACGGTGAGTAATTATAGCATTCCAACCCTTCCCATGAAGTCATTACTGCCGGAAGATAATCTTCCGGATTGTCCGTAAAACTCAGAACGGCATTCTCTTCCAGATACAAATTCACATTGCTTTTGAAATGAACAGGACCTGTCAGCCAGGTACCTGCCGGAACAACGACACGCCCGCCACCCGCTTTGTTGCATGCGTCAATAGTAGCAGCAATCGCCTTTGTATTATTAATTTCTCCGCCTGCTACAGCCCCAAAATCTGTTATCTTAAAATCCCTGTCCGGATAAATAAACACTTTAATCGGTTGCATGGGGAAAGGAGCTTTTACTTTTATTGTCTTATAGTTCCCACCTGCCAAAGAGGAAAGTACAGTTAACAAACAAAAGCATATACTCATCATACATTTAATAAAACTTGTTGCCATAATATTATTTTATTTTTAATTATTCAAGTGTGACAAAGATAAGGCTATTGCCTTACAAATATTATCAGAACCTAATTGTTGTTTTATATTCGGGGACAATCTCTACATGACTAATATTACAAATTTCTTCTTGTTGTGTAAAATCAGGAATAACTTCACTTGGAAGATCATTCAAGAAAGAAGCTTTTTTATGTAAAGGGCGGACATAGAAATTCATATCATGCTCTTTCAACTCCTTTTGGAAACGCTTCAGACCAATTGTCCATGGAGCACCATAATAAAAATGATCAAGTATCATCGAATCATTCATAAATGCCATTGCTACATCTCCCACATAATGAATGCGCAAGAAATATTCATTAACCTGAGGCAAAGAAGGCTGCTCAACATGTACAGTCATTCTACGTACGCCAACTTTTTTCCAATCAGCTGTGACATGAACGGCTTCCACCTCAGCAGACTGCTGTTTCCAACCGACATGTGAAGGATAAAGAATATAATCAATACGATTCTCTCCCAGACTAAGCAGAGTACATTTATCTTTTTCCGGCAGGACAGTAGCACGGGTAATCAAAATATGATCATTTACTTTTGTGGTGTTCAAGGCTTGCTCACGAGTCAATGTTGTAACTTTCAATTTCTTTCCTTGCTTAGTAGTAACCGTAAATGTACTTTTTGTTCCCGGCATTGGTGTATAAAATGCTTTGCCCGATCTCAAAGTACTCTTATCAAAACTATATTCCGGAGTAAGTCCTTCAGGTGCAAAGAAAAAATAATGCTCGAAACCATTATCTTCTATCTTAGTCAACAGTTGGGCTGTCGCATATTTCAAAACCGCATCTTCCATACGCAAATTAAAAGGCAGAATAGCACTTACATCTTTTTTCAAGGTGAAAGTACCTTTGGCAGGAATCATCAGTTTCTCACTCTGAAGGTTCAGTTTGAATTGTATATTTTCCTGATCAATGCGTGCTGTATCATGGTCCTGGAAGTTAGTCATAAAAATAAAACCTGAATTATCCTTTACACGGACAGCATATCGCAACGTCTCTCTATTATCCGGAGTTATCCGGTCATACCCCTCAGACAGAACGGTTTCCATAGGAGCCAGCAAGCTACTAAAGTCTTTTAAGAATGTATGAAGAACCCGCAGATTCTGATATGAATCACGTATTAATCCAAATTCTCCGATAGGTGCCTGAAAATCATAAGAAATCTTAGGTACTCCCATAGGTTCATCACTAAAGAATCCACTGTTATTGCTTCGCTTGGGTGTAGAGCCCCCATGATACATATAGTAGCCGATACCATTCGCTCCACTTCCCAAAGTCCGTACCATCAAAGCTTCTGCCGCCTTAGCTTTTACTATAGGCCTCCGGGCATAAATCATCTGAATCCCGACTCCCATTTCAGCACAGAAAGAAGGATACTTCTCCGTATCATAACGAACAGGTTCATAGTCCGGATTACGTTGAATATCCTTAAACAAGCAGAATTGCGACATAAATGGTTCTGCCCAAAACGGATATGTATAAGCGGCCGTTACAGGTATGGCTTCATTTCCTATTACCGCAGCATTTCCCCATCCGGTAGCTGTATACAAAGGAGTTATCATACCTTCCTTCTCCGCCATTTCCTTCAAAGTACGCATGTGTAATTCACCTAGCTCAGCTGTTGTAATCTTTTTCTCCTGAGCGCTTACACCAACCATGGTAATAGATGAATCATACGTAGCTGACGTAAAATCTTTCCTTTCTCCCGGATAACAAATAGCCCATGGAGCAGCCGAATGCTGATGTTCATTTTCTATTTGGATACCAATGACCGGACCACCATCCTTATAATATAACCCCTTTAACCGAGCAGCTATTTCTTTATATAATCGCCCTACATATTTCAGATAGTTCGCGTCGTTGGAACGAACTTCCAGCGGTTTTGCAAACAACCAATCAGGAAGACCTCCATTTCGTATTTCACCATGGCAGAAGGGACCTATACGTACGATTACAGACATATCATGCTTATGGCACAGTTCTATAAATTTACGCAAATCTTTATTTCTCGACCAATCAAAAACACCTTCTTTCTCCTCATGAACATTCCAGAACACATAAGTCGGAATGACAGTTAATCCACCCGCTTTCATTTTTAAGATGGATTCTTCCCATTGCTCCACGGGATAACGGCTATAATGAAACTCTCCCATAATAGGAATTACAGGTTTTCCATTCTCCATCATATAAAAGCTATTTACTTCAATGCTTCCTCCTGTTGGAGAAGTTCCTCCCAGTTTCAAATGTCCGTTGTATATTTTCTTTGCTACTTCCGGAATTGAAAGTTCATATACATGCTGTCCCCGTTTAACCAACGCTACATCATCAATATGACAATAAGCATTCGCATTCCCTTCTGCAACAAACCCAATCTCAACTTTACCATCTTTTACAAGCACACTCTTCAGTTCAATAGTCGTCCATGCCGCCTGTTCCTCTTTGATACTATAACTATAGACTTTATCGTTGCTGACAGCATACATTTCAAGTTTAGTAAAACCATTACTGTTTCTGATTTTTGCAGACAATGTGTAATAGCCATCCTGTAAAGGAACATAAGGTGAAGAAGTTATCACCTGAGATACTTTTCTTTTGAATTTAATATGATCACTAATATTCATACTTTTCTCTCCAACAACAACTTTCCGGTCATCCTTACTGTTCATGTAGTTCAACACTGGTGAACAAGAATCTCCAACAGCTATCTGATTACCTTCGATTATAGTAGTAGTCCAACCCAACAATTGCTCTTGAACAGGTTTACGAGCACTTGGGATATACTTTCTATCAGCCTCAAAACTACCATTTTTCACATAATTATTGTCGTCGGCAACTCTCCACTCACCAGTTTCTATATTCAGATGCCATGAACTAAGTGAATTAAAATATGGAGTATCTCCATTAAATGACAACGGACACCATTGATTATATCCCAGTCCGTTCCCTGCAAAATTAGCCCATCTATCCCCGCAATAAATGACAGTTTCTTCTTTACTTCCTCTTACTGTGTAAAAAAAGCCTGTTTGCGTGACATGAGCATAGTCTGCAGTACATCCATCCATTATTTTCATGTCATTAGACGGCATATAAGGGCCCCTTATATCATCGGCCATCAGATAATACGCATACGAAGAATCCCAGCCATACAAATTAGAAGCACACATATAATATTTACCTTTATATTTGAACATACAGTTTCCTTCACGACCTTCGCCATGAAAAATTTGTGTACAGTCTAATAAGTCAATCATACCCTCTTTTACTCCAATCTCAGAAACATAAATTTTATTCCTGCCACGACCATACGAATAAATCAGATATGATTTTCCTGTGTCTTCATCAATAAACACGGTTTGGTCACCAGTATTAGTAGTGCCAATCATATTCTTCATGTTAATCTGCCGATACCATTTAAATTCTCCTGCAGGAGTATCCGACACAGTGATTAACACTTGACTTCCATGTTGGACAAACATCGCATATTTGTTCAGTTCCCGAACATAAGCTATTCCTAACCGCCCTACCCAAGTTGGTTCTTTGTCATATTTTACCTCCTTCTTTGTCAATACATCTCCTTCAAAAGTCCAGTTGACCAGATCCATAGAACTATAACAGGTGACCGATTCAAAATGATTGTCCGAATATGTTACAGAAGAGTCATGGCGGTAAAGTTCTGCTTCTTTGTAATGTACTCCATACCAATAGAATTTTTCTTTTTGTGTCTTCGGATCGACAAATTTAAATATACCTCCTCCCTGACTATAAATAGGTTGCCGATTCTCAGTATTCCAAAATACATCATTTTTTATATGAAGAAATTTTCCCTCTACTATATTTCCTTTGCTCTGTCCAACGATATAATTAACCTGTGACAAAAAGAGAATTATAATACAAAATAGTTTTTTCTGCATGATATATTATAATTAAAGATTACAATTACACTAACACTACTCAAAAATCATTTAATCAAGACCTCTATAAGTCCACCATACGGATTAAAGTCAAAGGTTACTTTATGAGCTGATATCTGTACCGGCAATTTCTTCTTTCCCTGCCGAACAATAACTTTCTTAACCTTTTGGCCTGCTATTACCATAGTCAATGGTTCAATAAATATCTCTTTATCGAGTTCAAGTTTCAGGGTAATAAGTAATTTATTATTATTCTTTAGTACATTCAGCTGCGTATTTTCTCTTTCTTTTATATAAGATACTACTTCACGAAATGTTCCTACCCATATTTTATCTTCTTTCGCCTTTACCTGATCCCAATGATCCCACAAACGCTGGGGATTACGAAAAGCATCATATCCATAAGTTAATCCATGTGTCATCCCTACTCCCCAATCATTTGTTTCAATCAATGTATTCATCCATTTTTCTAAATCTTCAGGAGTAGACTTGCTGCCAATAGAGCGTTGTTTGAGTCTCGTTCCTACACGATTCTGTTCAGCAATTCTCCTTCCCTCTGCTTTTTTATTGTTATTGGGATAACAAAAAGTACGGGGAATTACCTCTATATTGGCAAATATCGCACTATCATTTTTTAAAATATCTTCTTTGATTTCTTCTATAGGAAAACGTGCAAAGTTTTTATGCGCCCAACCGTGATTGGATATCTCATGACCATTATCTGACATTTCCCTGAGTTGTGGCCAGGTCATTCGTGTAGTGTCGCTAATGGTTTCACTATCTTTATTAATTTTGGAACCACAGATCCAGAATGTTCCCCGGAAACCTCTTTTTTCCAATTGAGGAGCGACAAGTGTATAATGCTCCGCCAATCCATCGTCAAAAGTATAACTGATAGCACAAGCCTTATCCTGTTTGTATTTGGCAATATACACATTCCAGTCTGCTCCCGACAAACTGTTACTAGTGATTAATAAACTCAAGATAAAGAGTGAAAAGATCTTCATTGTTCTGTCGTTTTATTGGTTTATCTTCACATTATTCATCACAAATGAATCGATTATACTCTGATCTACTTTTCCTTTCTTAGCCCGCACTGTCAGATTCTCAAAGCAGAAATCAGACAATTTATATTGATCGGACTTCTTAACATTAAAGAACACATTACAATCAATGTCTATATTCCGCATCGTAATGTTATTAGAATAAGAAAGAGGGGTATCTTTGCGGTCTTTCAAATCGTAGAACTGTGTCCAAGGAGCTATATTCAGGCAATTCTGCACATTTCCTGTAATATCCTCTACCAGAATATATTCATATTTTTGTGGTGTATCGGGACGCATTTTAAAGGTTAGAAGAGCACGTGCCTTATCTACCTTGCAACGACGAACAATCACATTTCGGCTAAGGATAGATTCACTACCGCAAGTAAAGGCACTATGACAGAATCCATAAGTGCAGTCTTCAATAATAATATCATAATTTTCTCCATTATTGGCATCTTTGTCTGCCCAAGGTCCTTTTCCACCTTTCAGTGCTACCGCATCATCATTGACAGACATATAGCAATTCTTTATCAGCACATTATTACAAACATCAAGGTCCACTGCATCCGTACTGGGAGCTTTTACAGGACTGGCAGGCGAAGTAATGCGAAGATTCAACAACTTCAAAAAACTGCATTTATAGAAATGAGTGCTCCAGAAAGGAGAATTCATAATCCTGATCCCCTCAATCTGAGTATTTTTACAGTTGGACAAATAAATAATGCGAGGACGCATCTCTTCCATATTAGTGCAATCCGGATTTATAGAACGCCGTAACCAGAATGATTTCCAGTACCGAAGTCCGTTTCCATTCAATGTCCCCTTTCCCGAAATAGTAAATCCATCCAGTCCGTCTGCATTTACCAAAGCCATGAAGTAATTTAAGGTTTGCCCCTCCATACGAGTCATTTTTACCGGAAAATGACTGATATCATCACTTCCCTTTAATACTGCATTTTCTTCCAGATGTAAATGAGTATTATTCTTAAAGAAAAGAGAGCCGCTTAAAAAGGTACCTTTAGGGATGACTATAACTCCACCACCATTCTGAGCAGCCAGATCAATGACTTCCTGTATTTTCTTCGTCTGTACAATCGTACTATCATTCACTACTCCATAATTAGTAATGCTATATTTCTTTCCCAAAGCATTCACATTCACTTCCTTATTTTCCCTGAACCAGTCAGGGATTGCTTTACCATCAGGAAAAACCTCCTGAGCCAACATCTGTGTACAACACAGCATTAACACTAATCCAACAATTTGTTTCATCACCTAATATTATCTTTTTAATCTTATCAACCACTATTTATAATGAAAATACCAATACCCCTGCTGTCGGAATCTCTTTCGTCCCTATCAAAACCTTACTTCCTTCAGGTAAGTTGAATGTATAAGGACGATCAGCATAATTCAGCACTATCCCCAAACCATTCCGGTATTCCACCGTAACTCCATAAGGCAAATCCATCACGGGAATACTCAGTTGCGCATATAATTTCTTCAAGATATCTTTTTCCAATGCACCATTATGGCTGTCCACTCCGACATATGTCACCGTGCCTTTGCCCAGCTTGCGGAACGTGACGGCAGGACCACCTTCATAGAATTCATTGGCATACGTCGCCCAAACCTGCGAATCTGATGCGGGAATCAGTATTTCTCCCCATGTATTCCACATATATTGCTTTCCATTCATGACAACAGTACCCGGATCTTCCGGTAACAGCAAATCATAAAAGTTCATTTCATTTCCGGTCAGAGGAGTGATCATTGAACCGAAAGGAGCTTCCGGCAAACGGCCATAACGGTCTTTCTGTGCTGTACGACAGGTCAATACAAGATTACCGCCATTCTTCACGTAGGCAATCCATTTACTTACTAATTCCTTATCAGCCAGTTGGTAAGCAGGAGCTATCACCACGGGATATTCTGTCAGGTCCTTCTGTTCGGAGACAAAATCAACAGGGGCGCCAAATGACTTTAAAGTCCGGTAATATTTCTCGATATGTGCAAAAGTATCCCATGTACGGTTCTGTTTCTGCCGTTCGATGCTCCAGGAGTTTTCGGGATTGAAAAGAATGGCGGTACGACGGGCCAGATAATCGGCAGGTTTCGTTTCGCGGGGAGCATAATGCTTCCGGAGTTCCCGGATTTCTTTTATAAAAGTTTCATATTCTCTTCCGCCGGGAGTAACGGTTACGCCGTCCGTTCCCACTATTCCATAATGATACTGCTCCGTGCCGTATAAAGGTTGCCGATAACGGTATGTACAGATAAAATCGCTTCCACCGGCAAATACGCTCCACATCCACAGACGGACAGCTCCCGGAAGTGGTTGCGGATTAATACTGCCCCAGTTTACTTGTCCCGGTTGTAACTCCATCACACCGTATGTACCCTGTATGGGACGGAAGAAGTCATTCGCCCATGCAATACGCAACGGATTCCCCACCCGATAACCGCGACGGCCGATGCCTTCGTTATCGCCATACACCATATAGCGTGTATAGCTCTGGAAGTCGAGTGCGGGACTGCCACCGATATGACCTTCGTCATAATTGGGAATATAGTTGGTAGTTATCCATTGATTCTTCGCATATTTCCTGATCAGCAGGCATTGTTCATTCAGGAAATCATTGGTCTCCTTTGCGGCAAAACGACGGTAATCCAGAATCTGATGATGATTCATAAACATCTGGACACGCTTAGGGAGGGTTATCTCATCAAAAGACGAATAAGCTTCGCTCCAGAAAGCGGTTCCCCATGCGTCGTTCAGCAGCTGAATGTCGTTATTGTATTTTGTACGGAGATAATCACGGAAAGCCAGTTCCGCCTTCGGATTATAGTCGAACTGTACGGCAGGTTCATTGTCAAGCTGCCATCCGACAATACGGGAATCATTGCCATAATGCTGTGCCAGTTTCTCAATCATCTTATACGATAATTCCCGATAGAGCGGCGAAGCAAATGAGGCATGCTGACGGGCACCATGATCAAGAATCGTACCGTCTTCATTCTTCAACAGGATTTCGGGATACTTCCGGCTCATCCATACCGGAGGCGTGGCAGTCGAAGTACACATAATGACTTTCAGATCATATTTGGCGGCAAGAGCTACTGCTTTATCCAGCCAGGCAAAATCATAGCGTCCCTCTTCCGGTTCCAGCTGCGCCCATGCAAACTCCGCAAAATGCGTAAACTCAAATCCCAGCTCGTGCATCTTCTTGAAATCACGTTCCCACTGACTTTCATCCCAGTGTTCGGGATAATAGTAAACTCCTGTCAATGTCAGGTCTTTATCGTTGAACCAGGAAGAAGTTTGTGCTTTTACGGATTGCATTCCCCCGGAAAGGGCCAAAAGACCGGCACAAAAGACTGTCAGAATTTTGCTCTTCATATTCTCTGTCATTATAGTTATTACGCTGTTTTAGTTATTCATAAATCTTCCATTCCCACAAGCCTGCGTCCCCCCGGCGAATGTGCAGACGGAGATAACGGGCTTCACCGATACCATCGGCAATATGTGGAGAGCGGGCTTGTACTTTCCCTTGTTCGGCACATATCTGCCAGTTCTTCCCATCTACAGATTTTTCCAGTTTCCATGTATGCCCTTCTGTGGGACGGGTAAAGAAGAAATGACACTCACTCACCTTTCGTACTTCTTTCAAATCCGCTGTGATAAAGGGACTACTGTCGGTATCAGCCGCCATCCAACGGGTTCCGTTTGATTCGTCTGCCACATGAGCAGCCTGATAAGTATGCGTACGGGTGTAATTCTTCACTGAACCTTTGTCCGGCAAAGGTTGGTTGGGCTGTGTCTCGATACTGACCGTTGAAGTGCGCGGCGCTTTCTCGCTGGAAGCATAAAAATGAGATTGAAGCGCCACATTTTTCCTCGTTTCCTGCGGGGTAGTCAGATAGCCTACTCCCCGCATATCCGGCACCAGCGTTTTTATTGTTCCGTCTTCATCAAATTCCATCCGGTTGGCATATACCTGACGGGTAGTACCACCGTCTCCATATTCAAGGTAGACGAAGATATATTCATCTGTTCCCTCATCATAGAACACATTGCCATGTCCCGGTCCCCAGACCTGATTTTCAGGAGCCGAGAATAAGAAGATATCATTGCCTTCCGGTTTTACAAAGCCTGTCAGAGGAGATTCACGGCTCATCATATAAGCATTGGCATAGTTCTGATGACCGCTCAATGTATACACATAGTAATAAATACCTTTACGCTTGAACATCAGCGGCCCTTCGGAATACCCCTGACGGGCAGTTTTTATACTTACCGGTTCCCCGTCCACGTGTAGTTTGTCATCCGAAAGACGGGCGGCCAGTCTGCGCCGCCAAAAAATATAGCCTTTACCATCTTCATCAATAAACGGTTCTCCGTCAATATCTGGTACAACAGCAGGGCTATCCGCTTCCTCTGTTCCGGGCAAGGAAAGTCCCTTCCCCTCGGCAAACCGGAAAGGGCCGTCCGGACGATCGGCAACAAGCACATAAGTGCCCATCTTCTCGTCCGGCTTTACAAACGTTACATACAAATAATACCTTCCTTCCTGTTCAATCACCTTTCCGGGAGCCCAATACCGGAAATATCCTTTCTTCTTTTCACCTTTGTCATTTTCATATTCATATCCTTTCGCCCAGTCGAAACCGCGAATGTGGGAGCCTGCAAAACTCCAGTTTACAAAATCTTTCGACTTCCATACCACCGGAGTTCCGGCACGTCCCAAACCGTAATCCAAATCTGTCGTGCCATACAAATAGTACGTATCACCGAACTTGGAGACCGAAGGGTCTGCCAGATTATCAGGAATTAACGGATTATAACTCCGATTGGCTATCAGAGACTCTACGACGGAAGCATCCACCGCAAAGGCAGTCCCGTGGCGGATTCCCCTCGGAAACGAAACCTGATCGGATACATCTTCCCACGTTTCACCATGATCCAGCGAACGGACAGCTCCGTAACGATGGTCACGATACTTATCAAAATACACATAAAGCGCATCACCCACAAAAAGAGGTGCCGGTCCTTCCGCCCAATATTTTCCCGTAATCGGGGCAGATACCTTTGTCGGAAAACCTTTGGCTATATTCTTCGTGCGTGTCACACGCAGGTTTTTCTCCGGAGGATTGGAGTTCTCATTCTTGACGACCATAATCAGATCTCCCTGTGTAGGGTCTTTCACGATAGCCGCGTCGATCACACTGAAGTCGGGATTGAAAAACATCTTCGTCTTTGAGAAAGTACGGAAATCCTTCGTTGTGACATAGTACATACGGTGGTTCAACCCTTTTTCGCTTTCGCTGGTAGGTACTTCCTTGTGACGTCCGGGGATGGTGGTCGCCCAAAAGATGTAATATGTTTCCGAAGGCTCGTCATAAAAGAGTTCCGGCGCCCAACAATTATGAGCTTTCGGCTCGTACATCATCACGGGTATAGCCTGTTGCTCACTCCAGTGAATCAAGTCACGGGAAGAAGCATATCCGATGATCCGGTCCGTCCAACTGGAAGTCCAGACCATATGAAATGTTCCGTCGGGAGACTGGCATATACTAGGGTCTCGCATTAATTTATCTTTACCGACAGCCGGAGTCAGAAAAGAACGTCCACCGTTCAGAGGAGTCCAATTCAGACCATCATAACTGTAGGCAAGATGCAAACCGTCCTTACTGTCATTAATGAAATAAGAAAAGAGATAAGCAGTCTCACTTGCAAAGATTGTCATTACCGACCAAAGAGTCAAAGCCATCCAGGCAAATACTTTTTTCATGGTTCACTTTAAGATTAAAAAGTTTACTTCGCAAAGATATGGCATCCTGCAAAATTTCAGAAATGAATGATGATGGATATATTGTCATATTCATGTAGTTTCGTACACCAACCGCCATAAAAGCCGTTTTTGATACAATATTCTATGTATCTGTACATCTTTCTATTTTATTGATTACCCAAAAGCTCTACTTTAGCACCAGATTTTTAAACGTAGTGAAAAACATATCAATTCTACATATCATGAAACAACTTTTAGTAAGTATTGCCATTGTATTCGCCTCTGTACTGACTGTAGCAGGGCAAAACCACTCTTTCAGCCTATCCGGAAAATGGAATTTCCAGATCGACCGGGAAGATGCGGGCATGAAAGAACAATGGTTCAATAAATCGCTCGACGAATCCATCAATTTACCCGGTTCCATGCCCGAAAAGCTAAAAGGGGACAATGTTACCGCACGTACCCAATGGACAGGAAGTTTATATGACAGTTCTTACTATTTCAATCCTTACATGGAGAAATACCGGATAGAAGGGCAAGTCAAATTACCTTTCTTCCTGACTCCCGACAAGCACTATGTAGGTGTCGCCTGGTATCAAAAGAAAGTGACAATTCCATCCGCCTGGAAAGGGGAAAGAATTCTCCTCTTTCTGGAACGCCCACATATTGAAACAACCGTATGGGTAAACACGAAAGAAATCGGTATGCAAAACAGCCTTTGCGTTCCTCATGTATACGACCTGACCTCGGCCGTCACTCCCGGCAAGCCGTGCCGGCTCACTATCCGGGTTGACAACCGGATTAAAGAGATCAATGTCGGTCCGGATTCACATAGCATCACCGACCAGACACAGGGCAACTGGAACGGAATCGTAGGTAAAATCGAACTGCAGACGACTCCCAAAGTCTATTTCGACGATATACAGGTATATCCTGATCTGAGTCACGGGAAAGCGCTGGTACGCATGAATGTAAAATCCTCTTCTTCTGCCAAAGGAGAAATAACACTTTCTGCCGAAAGCTTTAATACGGATACCCGCCACAACGTCCTCCCTGTTCAACAGACCTTCCGTATTCAGGCAGGAGATAACCGGGTAGAAATGGAACTACCGATGGGAAAAGACTTCCTGACATGGGATGAGTTCAATCCGGCACTCTACAAACTGACAGCCACGCTGAACAGCGGCAAGCAGTCCGAAAAGAAACAGGTACAGTTCGGTATGCGTGATTTCAAGATAGAAGGCAAATGGTTCTACGTCAACGGACGCAAGACAATGCTCCGGGGTACAGTGGAAAACTGCGATTTCCCGCTTACAGGTTATGCACCGATGGACGTAGCTTCCTGGGAACGGGTCTTCCGCATCTGCCGCAACTACGGATTAAACCATATGCGTTTCCACTCTTTCTGTCCACCGGAAGCAGCCTTCATCGCTGCCGATCTCGTTGGTTTTTATCTGCAACCCGAAGGTCCCAGCTGGCCTAATCACGGTCCGAGACTGGGCAACGGGCAGCCGATTGACAGATATCTGATGGACGAAACCATCGCTCTGACCAAAGAATACGGCAATTACGCCTCTTACTGCATGCTGGCTTGCGGCAACGAACCTTCGGGCCGTTGGGTACCTTGGGTAAGCAAATTCGTTGATTACTGGAAAGCGACCGACCCCCGCCATGTATATACAGGAGCTTCCGTAGGAGGCAGCTGGCAATGGCAGCCCCACAATCAATATCATGTGAAAGCCGGTGCACGGGGTCTTAGCTGGGCAGGCTCGCAACCGGAAAGTATGTCCGACTACCGCGCCAAGATCGATTCCGTGAAGCAACCGTACGTTTCTCATGAGACGGGACAATGGTGTGCATTCCCGAATTTCAGCGAGATACGTAAATACACCGGAGTGAACAAGGCCAAGAACTTTGAAATCTTCCGTGATATCCTGAATGATAATCACATGGGCAGCATGGGGCACGACTTTATGATGGCTTCGGGCAAACTTCAGGCAATCTGCTACAAACACGAAATCGAGAAAACATTGCGTACACCCGACTATGCAGGATTCCAGTTGCTGGCACTGAACGACTATTCCGGTCAGGGAACTGCATTAGTAGGTCTTCTGGATGTCTTCTTTGAAGAAAAAGGCTATATCAACGCAGATGAGTTCAGACGTTTCTGCAGCCCGACCGTTCCGCTGGCACGTATTCCTAAATTCGTATATACCAACGACGAGGCTTTCCATGCCGACATCGAAGTTTCCCATTTCGGAGCAGCCCCTCTGCAGGAAGCCAAAACGGTATACAGCATCAAGGATGAATATGGCAAAGTATACGCTCACGGCACTGTAGGCACTCAGAATATACCAGTCGGAAATCTTTGTCCGCTAGGAAGTGTAGACATGAAGCTAAGCGGAATCACTAAACCGCAGAAACTGAATATGGAAATTCGTATCGAAGGCAGCGATGCCGTCAATGACTGGGACTTCTGGGTATATCCCGCACAGGTAGAACTGACTCAGGGCGACGTATATACCACCGATACACTAGACGCAAAAGCAATCTCCATCCTGCAAGAAGGAGGAAACGTATTGATCACGGCAGCCGGAAAAATCCAGTATGGCAAGGAAGTGAAACAATACTTCACTCCTGTCTTCTGGAATACTTCCTGGTTCAAGATGCGTCCGCCTCATACCACAGGTATCTTCCTCAACGAATATCATCCGCTTTTCCGTGAATTCCCGACCGAATATCACAGCAACCTGCAATGGTGGGAACTGCTGAACAAAGCACAGGTCATGCAGTTTACCGGATTCCCGGCCGAATTCCAACCGACCATCCAGAGCATAGACACCTGGTTTATCAACCGGAAAATCGGAATGTTGTTCGAAGCCAACGTACTGAACGGCAAATTGATAATGACCAGCATGGACATCACTTCGAAACCGGAAAAACGGGTAGTTGCCCGGCAGATGCATAAAGCCATCCTTGACTATATGAACTCCGATGCTTTCCGCCCGACAGCGAATATCGCTCCGGAACTGATTCAGGAACTATTCACCAAAGTGGCGGGAGACGTGAAATCCTATACCAAAGATTCACCCGACGAACTAAAACCGAAAATAAATTAAACTAATTGATGACTGATATGAAAACAACATTTCTCGGACTTCTGCTGCTGACAGCAACAGCTATCAGCGCTCAGGAACAAGCCCGCACATTCCAACTGGCAGACGCCCCCCGCTACAGCGAGGAAACAGGTTACGGATATGACCTTGCACCCACTCCCGAAAAAGGGAGCAAAGCACCTTTCTTCTTTTCTGTCCGTGTGCCGGACGGTAACTACAAAGTAACCGTACGCCTCGGAAGCAAGAAGCAGGCAGGTGTAACTACCGTACGAGGCGAATCACGCCGTCTTTTCATCGATAATCTGCCCACCAGGAAAGGGCAGTTCACAGAGGAGACATTTATCATCAACAAACGGAATCCACGCATATCCGACAAAGAATCGGTACGCATCAAACCCCGTGAAAAGACGAAACTGAACTGGGACGACAAACTGACACTGGAATTCAACGGTGACGCTCCCGTATGTCAGAGCATCAGTATCGAGCCTGCCGACCCATCTGTAATTACCGTATTCCTGTGCGGCAACAGTACGGTAGTCGATCAGGACAACGAGCCTTGGGCCAGCTGGGGACAAATGATTCCTCACTTCTTCGGCACCGATGTCTGTATCGCCAATTATGCCGAATCCGGCGAATCGGCAAATACCTTTATCGGAGCCAAACGACTGGCGAAGGCTTTAAGCCAGATCAAAAAAGGAGACTATCTCTTTATGGAGTTCGGTCACAACGACCAAAAGCAGAAAGGGCCGGGCAAAGGAGCTTACTACTCCTTCATGACCAGTCTGAAAACATTCATTGACGAAGCGCGTGCACGCGGAGCGCATCCGGTGCTTGTCACTCCTACCCAACGTCGTAGTTTCGACGCCAACGGACATATCCGCGACACACACGAAGACTATCCGGAAGCGATGCGCTGGCTGGCAGCCAAAGAGAATGTTCCCCTGATCGATCTCAATGAAATGACACGTACCCTGTACGAGGCGCTGGGACCGGACACTTCCAAACGTGCTTTCGTCCACTATCCAGCAGGAACGTATCCGGGACAGACCAGGAATTTTGCAGACAATACGCACTTTAATCCTTACGGTGCCTATCAGATCGCCCAATGCGTCATCGAAGGGATGAAGAAAGCCGTTCCCGAACTGGCGAAGCATCTGAAAATAGACCCGGCATACAATCCCGCACATCCGGACGATGTGAATACTTTCCACTGGAACGATTCACCGTTCACGGAAATAGAGAAACCGGATGGAAATTAAAAGAATCCTATACTAAAAGACTATATGAGAATTAAAAACCTCCTTCCCCTACTTCTGGCAGGCTCGTTGATGATAGCGTGCACTCCTGCCAAACAAGCCGGCAACAGCTTCGAATGGGGGCAGGTACCTCAGCAACCGGATTTATCGTGGGCAGACAGCGTAGGCAGCCGCCAACTTCCCGGAGACAAGATGATTATATCCGCCAATTCCTTTGGCGCAGTAGCAGACAGTACCGTACTCAGCACAGAGGCCATTCAGAAAGCAATCGACAGTTGCGCTGTCTCCGGCGGAGGAACGGTTGTCCTGCAACCGGGGTATTACCAGACAGGAGCCTTGTTTGTCAAAAGCGGCGTAAACCTGCAGATTGGCAAAGGGGTGACTCTGCTTGCCAGCCCCGACATCCACCATTATCCCGAATTCCGTTCGCGCATAGCAGGGATAGAGATGACATGGCCGGCAGCAGTGATCAACATTGTCGACGAGAAGAACGCTGCCATCAGCGGAGAAGGTACACTGGACTGCCGTGGAAAAGTCTTCTGGGATAAATACTGGGAAATGAGGAAAGAATACGAAGCCAGAGGGTTACGCTGGATAGTGGATTATGACTGCAAACGTGTACGGGGAATCCTCGTCGAACGCAGTTCGGACATCACACTGAGCGGTTTCACCCTGATGCGCACAGGATTCTGGGGATGTCAGATTCTCTATTCCGACTATTGTACCATAGACGGACTGACTATCAACAATAACATCGGCGGCCACGGCCCAAGCACGGACGGCATTGACATCGACTCCTCCTGCAACATACTGATCGAGAACTGTGACGTAGACTGCAACGACGACAATATTTGTATCAAATCGGGACGGGACGCGGACGGACTGCGTGTGAACCGTCCGACAGAGAATGTGGTAGTGCGCAACTGCACAGCCCGCAAAGGAGCGGGACTGATCACCTGCGGCAGCGAAACTTCCGGCAGCATCCGCAATGTATTAGGCTATGACCTTAAAGCTGTCGGCACGTATACCGTGCTGCGACTGAAAAGTGCCATGAACCGTGGGGGAACTATTGAGAATATCTACATGACCCGTGTCAGCGCAGAAAATGTCCGTCAGGTATTGGCGGCGGATTTAAACTGGAATCCGAGCTACAGCTACAGCACTTTGCCCAAAGAATATGAGGGCAAGGAGATTCCGGAGCACTGGAAAGTGATGCTGACTCCGGTAGAACCACCCGAAAAAGGGTATCCGCGATTCCGTGACATATACCTCTCACAGGTAAAAGCGGAAAATGTAGATGAATTTATCTCCGCTTCGGGCTGGAATGATACATTGCGTCTGGAAAACTTCTATCTTTACGGCATCGAAGCGCAGACCAATAAACCGGGGAAAATCTGCTATACGAGAAACTTTAATCTATCGGAAATAACATTGGACGTCAAAGACAAAGATGCTATTGTACTAAAGGAAAATGAACAAAGTAATATCCACTTCGACTATGTTAAAACAACTACTGACCGTCGTACTGCTGGCAATTTGCCTCATTAACGTACAGGCGCAGCAACTGACTCCTCCCGCCGGAACTTTCCGTCTGGGAATATCGAAAGGAACCGACAGTCACTGGCTGGCTCCTCAGGAAAATGTGAAAGGAATCGCTTTCCGGTGGAAAGCCCTGCCGGATACCCGCGGCTTTATTCTCGAAGTAGCGGTCACCTCCTTGCAGCAGGCCAACATCTTATTCTGGAGCTTCGGAGACTGTCAGCCGGACATGGATATAAACGTGTTCAGCGTAGAAGGACAAGCCTTCACCTGTTATTATGGTGAAAGTATGAAACTCCGCACCTTGCAGGCAGTCACTCCCACCGACGATATCCGTTTGAGTAACGGCCATCAGGACAAGACTCCCCTCTTGCTTTATGAATCGGGGAAACGAACAGACCGTCCCGTCCTCGCAGGGCGCTGCCCGCTCGCAGCAAACAGTAAACTTTATTTCTGTTTCTACGAGCAAAATGCACGAGCAGATTATAATTATTTTATGTTGCCGGATCTTTTTGCAAAGATTGATGAACTTAAACATAGTAAAAAATGAATAAAACAGTAGTATCTCCATTCTCCTCCTTCGGGAAGGAGGAGAATGGAGATACTATTGATTATCATTTAGCTCAAATCCATACAAAGATGAAAAGAATATATCTGTTACTCAGCCTACTGACCGGTTGCCTGTATATGCAGGCAGCAATCTATAACGTCAGAGACTTCGGAGCAAAAGCGGACGGAAAGGCTATTGACTCTCCCGCCATCAACCGTACCATCGAAGCTGCCGCACAAGAAGGCGGAGGTACCGTATACCTGCCTGCCGGAGAATATGCCTGTTATTCTATCCGGCTGAAAAGTAATATCCACCTCTATCTGGAACAAGGCGCACGCATCATCGCAGCCTTTCCGGAAAAGGACAAAGGATACGACATGGCGGAACCCAATGAGCATAATAAATACCAGGACTTCGGTCACAGCCACTGGAAGAACTCCCTGATCTGGGGAATCGGTCTGGAAAACATCACCATCAGCGGTCCGGGACTGATCTACGGCAAAGGACTGACCCGCGAAGAAAGCCGCCTGCCGGGTGTAGGCAACAAAGCGATCAGCCTCAAGGATTGCCGGAATGTCACGTTGAAAGACTTCTCCATGCTCCATTGCGGACACTTCGCCCTGCTTGCCACCGGTGTGGAACACCTTACCCTGCTTAACCTGAAAGTAGATACCAACCGGGACGGATTCGACATTGACTGCTGCCGCAACGTACGCATCAGCCAATGCACGGTTAACTCCCCGTGGGATGACGCCATCGTTCTGAAAGCCTCTTATGCGCTGGGACGTTTCAAAGATACGGAGAACGTTACTATCAGCGACTGCTACGTCAGCGGCTTCGACAAGGGAAGCGTACTGGACGGCAGCTGGCAACTCGACGAACCGCAGGCCCCCGACCACGGATACCGTACCGGACGTATCAAGTTAGGCACGGAAAGCAGCGGAGGCTTCCGCAACATCGTCCTCACCAACTGTATCTTCGAACATTGTCGGGGACTGGCGCTCGAAACCGTAGACGGCGGTCATCTGGAAGACATCGTTATCAGCAATATCACCATGAGGGATATTGTCAACGCTCCTATCTTCCTCCGGCTGGGTGCGCGCATGCGCAGTCCGGAAGGGACACCCATAGGCACCATGAAGCGTATTCTGATCAGCGACATCAATGTATGGAACGCTGACAGCCGGTATTCTTCCATTATCAGCGGTGTCCCCGGTGCATCTATCGAAGATGTTACTTTCCGCAATATTCACCTATATTATAAAGGTGGATACAGCGAAGAAGACGGCAAGCACACTCCACCCGAACAGGAGAAAGTATATCCCGAACCCTGGATGTTCGGTACGATTCCCGCCAAAGGATTTTATATCCGTCACGCAAAGAACATAACTTTCGACGGTGTCCGCTTCCACTTTGCACAGCCGGACGGACGCCCGCTCTTTGTGACCGACGACGCAGAAAACATTGAATACTATCATACACCCCAAGAATAATGAACAAGAAACAACTGATACTCCTCTGTATGCTCGCAGCAGGTGGAAGCATACAAGCGCAACAGTGGCCGGATACCCCGGCAGAAGCCCGTCCCGGCACCAGATGGTGGTGGCTGGGAAGCGCTGTCGATGAAAAGAACCTGACTTACAATCTGGAAGAATACGCACGTGCCGGCATGGGCGCCGTAGAAATCACTCCTATCTATGGTGTACAGGGCAATGACGCCAACGATATTCAGTTCCTTTCTCCCCGCTGGATGGAAGTCCTCAAACACACACAGGCGGAAGGAAAACGCACCGGCATCGAGATCGATATGAACACCGGAACGGGATGGCCCTTCGGAGGACCGGAAGTCAGCATCGAAGACGCGGCAAGCAAAGCCATCTTCCAGACTTATGATATAGAAGGAGGCCAGGAAATCGTGCAAAATATCAATGTGACAGACAAGAAGCAGCAACCTTATTCTGTCTTAAGTCGTGTGATGGCATACGACGAAAATGGACGCTGCATCAACCTTACTTCCCACGTCAGGAAAGACAAACTGGAATGGAAAGCCCCTGCCGGAAAATGGAAAGTGATAGCGCTTTATAACAGCAAGACACGTCAGAAAGTGAAACGTGCCGCCCCCGGAGGGGAAGGATACGTGATGAACCATCTTTCCAAGACTGCCGTCAAGAACTATCTCTCCCGATTTGACCGTGCTTTCAAAAGCAGCAAGACGAGTTATCCGCATACATTCTTCAACGACTCTTACGAAGTCTATCAGGCAGACTGGACAGAAGACTTTCTGGATCAGTTCGCCCGCAAACGGGGATATAAGTTGGAAGAACATTTTCCGGAGTTTCTGGATGAAAGCCGTCCGGAAGTCAGCCGCCGCATCGTATCCGACTATCGGGAGACGATCTCCGACTTATTGCTGGAGAACTTCACCCGTCAATGGACGGACTGGGCACACAAGAATGGCAGCATCACCCGTAATCAGGCACACGGATCGCCTGCCAACCTGATCGATGTCTACGCAGCCGTAGACATCCCCGAATGTGAAGGATTCGGTTTGTCCCAATTTCATATCAAAGGATTACGTCAGGATTCATTAACCAAAAAGAATGATTCGGACTTGTCGATGCTGAAATATGCCTCTTCTGCCGCACATATCGCCGGGAAGCCTTATACTTCTACCGAAACATTTACCTGGCTGACGGAGCATTTCCGCACTTCTTTGTCGCAATGCAAACCGGATATGGACCTGATGTTCGTCTCCGGCATTAATCATATGTTCTTTCACGGCACTCCTTATTCGCCGAAAGAAGCCGAATGGCCGGGATGGTTGTTTTACGCCTCTATCAATATGAACCCGACGAACAGTATCTGGCACGATGCCCCTTCGTTCTTCGATTATATCACCCGTTGCCAGAGTTTCCTGCAAATGGGTAAACCGGATAATGATTTCCTTATTTATCTGCCTGTCTATGATATGTGGGATGAGCAACCGGGACGTTTGCTCCTATTCAGCATTCATCACATGGCCAAGCTTGCCCCGAAATTTATAGATGCCATCCACCGTATCAATAACAGCGGATATGACGGAGACTATATCTCGGACAACTTTATCCGCAGCACCCGTTTCAAAGACGGACAGCTCATCACTTCCGGCGGAACCGGTTACAAAGCGCTGGTCGTACCCGCCGCCCATTTGATGCCGAATGACGTTCTGGCTCATCTGCTGAAACTGGCACAACAGGGAGCCACTATCGTATTCCTCGAAAACTATCCGACGGACGTACCGGGATACGGTCAACTGGAACAGAAGCGCAAGACTTATCAGCAGACGCTGCAAAAGTTACCTTCCATTTCATTCTCCGAAACAACGGTTACTCCGGTAGGCAAAGGCAAGATTATTACAGGTACGGATTATGCGCGTACTTTAGCAAGTTGTAATATTCCTCAGGAAGAAATGAAAACCAAGTTCGGACTGCAAGCCATCCGCAGGGTGAACGATAGCGGACACCATTACTTTATCTCTTCTCTCCAAGATAAAGGAGTGAATGATTGGGTGACACTGGGAACCAAAGCCGAAGCTGCTGCCCTCTTCAATCCCATGACCGGAGAATGCGGAGAAGCAAAGGTACGTCAGACCGGAGAACAGACACAAGTCTACCTCCAACTGAAATCCGGTGAATCGGTGATTTTGCAGACTTATCAACAGCCGCTGCAAGCTGCCCGGCCCTGGAACTATATTCAGGAACAACCGTTCAGCCTCAGCCTGGATCATGGCTGGAAACTACACTTCGCCGAAAGCGAACCGGAGATAAAGGGTACGTTCGACATCGACCGCCCTTGCTCATGGACAGGCATCGACCATCCGGCAGCCAAGATTAACATGGGCAGCGGTGTTTATTCATTGGATATCGAATTGCCCGCTCTGCAAGCCGATGACTGGGTACTCGACTTGGGAGACGTACGCGAAAGTGCCCGTGTCCGGATCAACGGTCAGGAAGCGGGCTGCGCATGGGCAGTACCTTATCAGCTACGAGTAGGTCATCTGCTGAAATCAGGAAAAAACCACATCGAGATAGAAGTCACTAACCTCCCTGCCAACCGGATAGCCGAACTGGACAGGCAGGGAGTGCAGTGGCGCAAATTTAAAGAAATCAATATTGTCGATCTGAATTATCGTCCGGCCAACTATGGTCACTGGGCTCCCATGCCTTCGGGATTAAATAGCGAGGTCCGGCTGATTCCGGTAGATTATTTATCTTTCAAGACACACTAAAGTTATTATTTAAATCTACTTTCAGTTCAAGATAAGGCAATATAGTTCGGGCCTGACTAAAAAGTCAGTAGTATCTCCAATTCCCCTCCTTCCCGAAGGAGGAGAATAGAGATAGAACCGACTTTTTAGTCAGCCTCTTTTCAGCCTGTTATTTTAATCTATACCTGTTATTTTAATCTATAAATGAAATAGTCAGGCTAGTTCTTCTATGGCTTTAAAAGCCTGCTTTTAAAGTTTACGTATTTCTGCGTCCAAGGACAATGCACAAGACATTTCAAACAGGTACTGCATCCATATACATCAATTATATCATCTCTTGAAATTGTTATATTCCAGGTGGTTCCTTTCAATACATTTCTTTCGCATATATCCCTACAAATGTTACAATTACCACACTTCGGGGAAATAGAGGCATACGATACAGTATCTAACGGGGCATCAGTCAAAACGGTACCAAGACATTGCGCTGCACCATATTCAGGAGTAATAAACAGATTGTTTTTCCCAATCCATCCTAATCCGCTAAGTTGCGCTACTGTCTTGTGAGGTAAAACCGACTCCTTCGTTTCAAAATTAAACACTCCTTCTGCCAAAAGTCCCGCATCAGATTGTGAAAGAGCTTTATACCCTTTTCTGACAAGAAATTCAGCTAACTCGTCTGTTACTTCTCCCACTCTATTTTCAGTTTTCACATACTCATCTTCAAGAGCAGGTTTATAATCCGGATTATTAAATACATCTTTTACAAACTTCGGACTTATTGCGATTCCTATTAATATAGCACATGGCAAACCTCTATTCTGCCTATTGGTCAACTTGGATATATCTACGAAATGAACAAAATCGACCCTTGACTTTTTCAATTCATTCTCTATTTCTTTATTCATATTTCTTTCTTTTTGACAGGGAGATAAATATCTGTGATTAGTTCCGAAACCGGAGTTTTTTCGGGTGTATTGATATAAGTCTCAAAAGTAAATGGTTCTCGCAAGCTATAATCATTTGCAGGTAGCCAGTCAAGATAAATATAACGATATACCCTATTCAGTTCATGGTATAGTCCTTTAAAACGGAATATAGCATATTCACCCGCAGGAACTTCATAAACACCGAACCCCTTCGGAATTTTAAATGATTGTGGTAATGTTACTCCAACCATAAAACGACTTTGTTCTTCAAGCGTGATAAAAGGATAATCAAGAGTCAGGCTCACATACTTACATCCTTTTGATAATAATTCATAGCTTTCAGAAAATTGTAGCACCTGTTTCCATAAAACAGAAAAGCTATGGCTGGCATGATGTGTTCTCTCTAATTTTAAATATGCAATCCGTGTATGAGGCACTCTTTCAATACTTGGTTCAATCTGTATTGGATTCTTGCCTTCAGAACAGGCATTTGAATGTCTTTTACAAAATTCAGGTATAGAGCAATTAAAGTAGTTTTTGAATACCCTTGAAAGCGTATGTTTATTCTGATAATTGATTTGACTAAGAATCTCTGGGACACTTATATTGGTGGATATTAACTTAAAAGCAATGTACTCCAATCTTAATCGTTGGATGTAATTCCCAAGGCTATCACCGCAAACTGCTTTAAAAAGTCGGCGGAAATGATACTTGGAAATGCATACAATTTGGGATAACTTTTCAGAATCAAGGTCATCAAATAAATGACAGTTGATATATTCTTGAACTCTGATCACCAATTCGTATTGTATGTGAGCGGTATTAATTTTTTGCTTCCATCTTTTAATTTCAGGTAACCGTCTGGACATAATTTCTCTCAACTCCGACGAAGTATGGCGTATGCCGACTTCTTTATAGTATTCTTCGGGAAAAAGTCCCCAAAGGTAGATAAGATAATCCATTGAGAAGTCATACAGTTTAACTCCATTTTTCAGACAGTAATCACAATATTCCTCATTTTGGTCTGCCTTCAGATTGGTATAATCAATATCCAAAGGTATTCCGCAAGTCTGGCAATATTTTGTTTCAGAATTGATGTTCATAAGTTTTTTATTATTGAGTGCAAAGTTAACCAATATGTTATGCAAAAAGTTACCATAAATAGCCTTCTTTCGTTTTAATTTGCTTTTTATTGGTTCTGCATATCTCCCCACGTAATTTGAATGCGTTTTTGCTCTCATGCTCTAACAATTTGTCTGCATCCCTTTATTCATCGTTGTTTCAAGTATGGTAGCAAGTGTGGTAGCAGGTATGAGAGCAAACGTTTGCTCTCATACCTGTCTTGTGTCTATGTTGTCAATTCTATCCTAATTCTTCTCGTGCAAACTGCAATTATTATCTTCATCGCATTCGGTGGTTATTTCTGTATGTTTCCTCGGAGGCGTTAGTTTCCTCGGAGGAAATGCCAGTCCCTTTAAAAGGAACGGTCGTTTCCATTAAAAGGAACGCCCGTTCCCTCACCGGGAAACGACAGGTTCCATTATAAGAAATGATAGGAAGCATTAACTCATTTATTGATCAATAATACATGAGTTATCAGTCTTTAATACCTGATTTCTCAACTATTAATAGCTTAAAAATCAAACGTTAATAGTTGACACATCAGATATTAACATCCTGTATACCAAAAGATAACATTACAAAAACGATATTAATCAAGACGAGATAGAGTGAGAGCAACCGTTTGCTCTCATACTTGCCACCACGCTTGCTACCACCCCTAAAACATCGATGAATAAAGGGATACAGACAAATTGTTAGAGCATGAGAGCAAAACTGTTATCTAATTCCTTATGGTGCGAACAGAAAAAAGGGACTCTTTTTATAAGAAAAAAAGAGAAATCACTGTTATGTGAGACACTGTCCACAAACTATTCGAAATTCTTTCGATAAGTACATCCATTTCTCCATTCCGAACATCCATAAGCTGTCTTCCCTTTAATGATGGTTCCCTTACCACAAACCGGACACGGTTGTCCGACAAAAGTATCTGCATTACCTGTAGCCGGAGCAGAGGCAGGAGCAGAAGGAATCGAAGCAGGAGACGGAGAAGATGCAGGAACTTTCGATTCTGCTTTCGCCTTCTTTTCTTTGGGAGCACTTGCTTTACGCTCACGCTTCTTAGGTTCTTTCTTTGCCTTTTCTTCCGTTTGGGCAACTGCCTCCTGAATAGTGATACGTCGGTTCGTATTATCTGAAAGTACGCTCATCACGATTTCAGATACCATTTGCTTCAGTTCTTCGAGGAATTGACGGGCATCGTAAGTCTTCTTTTCAATCTCACGTAGTTTCTTTTCCCATATACCGGTCAGTTCCGCAGATTTCAGCAGTTCTTCGTGGATAATCTGTACCAGTTCCACTCCCGTAGGGGTGGCTATCAGGTTCTTTCTTTCCTTGCGGATATAGTTTCGCTTGAACAACGTCTCGATAATGGCGGCACGGGTAGACGGCCGACCGATACCATTCTCCTTCAGAGCATCACGGAGTTCGTCATTATCCACCAACTTTCCAGCTGTTTCCATCGCACGAAGCAATGTTGCTTCCGTATAAGGTCTGGGCGGTTGCGTCCACTTCTCATTCAAGTCCGGAACATGAGGACCACTTTCCCCCTTGACAAAAGCAGGAAGTACATTTTCATCCTCTTCCTCTTTTTCTTCGGAAGTATCTTTCACATCTTTGGCAAAAACGACACGCCATCCCGGCTCCAGAATCTGTTTGCCGGTTACTTTAAATTCTATCTTGTCCACTTCACCCATCACGGTAGTGGTAGAAATCTTACAATCGGGATAGAACACCGCTATAAAACGACGGGCTATCAGGTCATAGACACGACGTTCCATATCCGTCAGATTCTGTGCATAAACGCCTGTAGGGATAATGGCATGGTGATCTGTTACCTTCGAATTATCAAATACCTTTTTCGATTTAGGCAATGAAGCACCTGCCAAAGGAGCAGTCAGCACCTCATAGTCCCGAAGGCCTTTCAATATTCCGGGACACTTCGGATAAATATCGTCACTCAAGAAAGTGGTATCGACACGCGGATAAGTAGCCACTTTCTTTTCATAAAGCGACTGAATCAGCTTCAGCGTTTCATCAGCGGAATAGGCAAACTTCTTATTACACTCTACCTGAAGGGAAGTCAGGTCGAACAGACGCGGAGCATATTCCTTTCCATCCTTCTTGCCGACATTGGTGACAATGAACGGAAGGTCTTTTATGCGTTCCACCAGCGCTTCCCCCTCCTCCCGGTTGGCGATAGGGTCGATGCCGGGATTGTCTATCTTCTTCTTTCCGCCACTCTTTTCTTCTTCCGCAGCAATTTCTTCATCGCTTTTACGGATCAGAGCAGAAAAGGTGGTATCACGATAATTTGTTTTCAGTTCCCAGTATTGTTTCGGCTGGAAGTTGGCGATCTCCAGTTGGCGGTTGACAATCAATGCCAGCGTAGGAGTCTGCACACGGCCGATGGAAAGCACTTGTTTGTTCTGACCGTATTTGATAGTATAAAGACGGGTAGCATTCATTCCCAGCAACCAGTCGCCCATTGCACGGGAAAGTCCCGCTTCATACAGTGATTGAAAGTCGGACTGATCCTTTAGTTTGGCAAATCCTTCGCGGATCGCCTCTTCTGTCAGCGAAGAAATCCAAAGACGTTTCACCGGACAGCGGGCACCTGCCTTCTGCATCACCCAACGCTGGATCAATTCTCCTTCTTGGCCGGCATCACCGCAGTTGATGATTTCATCTGCATTCTGCATCAGTCCCTCGATAATGTGAAACTGCTTTTCGTAAGTAGGGTTCTCTATCAGCTTGATGCCGAACCGTGGTGGAATCATCGGTAAGCTACCCAAGTTCCATGATTTCCAGTTAGGGGTGTATTCATGCGGCTCTTTCAAGGTACAAAGATGACCGAATGTCCAAGTTACCTGGTATCCGTTTCCTTCTATATACCCTTCTTTTCTTGTATGAGCGCCGAGTACTTCGGCTATATCACGTGCTACAGACGGCTTTTCGGCTATGCAAACTATCATTTTTTCTCTTCTTGTTTTTATACTAACAGTCTACAAAGTTACATGATTATTTCTCACTGACCGCATAAAGACGAAAAAAACATCCCGCCTTCAGCCCGAATGGAGCTATAAGGCGGGATAAAAAAAATAGAAAAAATGATTAAATTCCGTACTTATTCTTCATCCATCAGGATTTCCAGAATCTGGCAAGCAGCCTTCGCTACCGGAGTACCGGGACCGAAAATAGCAGCTACACCTGCCTTATACAGGAAGTCATAATCCTGTGCAGGGATAACACCGCCGGCAATTACCACGATATCTTCACGACCCAGCTTTTTCAGTTCTTCCATGATCTGCGGAATCAATGTCTTGTGTCCGGCAGCCAATGAAGAAACACCTACTACGTGAACGTCATTTTCTACAGCTTCGCGGGCAGCTTCCGCCGGAGTCTGGAACAATGGTCCCATGTCTACGTCGAAGCCACAGTCTGCATAACCGGTTGCTACCACTTTGGCACCACGGTCGTGACCGTCCTGTCCCATCTTCGCAACCATAATACGAGGTTGACGTCCCTCTTTCTTAGCAAACTTCTCAGCCAGTTCACATGCACGCTTGAAGTCGCCATCGTTTTTACTTTCTGATGAATACACGCCTGATATTGTTCTAATTATTGCTTTATAACGTCCTACAACCTTTTCGCAAGCATAGGAGATTTCACCCAGCGTTGCACGAACACGAGCAGCTTCTACAGCCAGTTCCAGCAAGTTACCCTTACCGGTCTCCACGCATTCGGTGATGGCTGCCAGTGCTTTGTCCACTTCTGCCTGGTTACGTCCTTCTTTCAAACGTTTCAGGTTCTCGATCTGCTCAAGACGAACTGCCGTGTTATCAATCTCAAGGATATCAATCGGAGCTTCTTTTTCCAAACGATATTTGTTCACACCGACAATAGTCTGAGAACCGCTGTCGATACGGGCCTGCGTACGTGCGGCAGCCTCTTCGATACGCATCTTAGGAATACCTGTCTCGATAGCTTTCGCCATACCACCCAGTTTTTCTACTTCCTCGATACGTTCCCAAGCCTTGTGAGCCAGTTCGTTGGTCAGAGCTTCTACGTAGTAAGAACCGCCCCATGGGTCAACGTTCTTACAGATATAGGTTTCTTCCTGAATATAAATCTGAGTATTACGGGCAATACGTGCGGAGAAGTCTGTCGGAAGGGCAATAGCCTCATCCAGCGCATTGGTATGCAAAGACTGTGTATGTCCCAAAGCGGCAGCCATGGCTTCGATACAAGTACGTCCTACGTTATTGAACGGGTCTTGTTCTGTCAGCGACCAGCCGGAAGTCTGAGAGTGTGTACGCAATGCCAGTGACTTCGGATTCTTCGGATTGAATTGTTTTACAATCTTAGCCCACAACATACGGGCAGCACGCATCTTCGCGATTTCCATGAAGTGATTGGTACCAATCGCCCAGAAGAAAGACAGACGGGGAGCGAATGCGTCGATATCGATACCTGCCGCTGTTCCGGCACGCAGATATTCCAGACCGTCGGCCAATGTATAAGCCAGCTCGATATCTGCCGTCGCACCTGCTTCCTGCATGTGGTAACCGGAGATAGAGATGGAGTTGAACTTAGGCATCTTCTGCGAAGTATATTCGAAGATATCGGAAATAATCTTCATAGAGAATGCAGGCGGATAGATATAGGTATTACGCACCATGAACTCTTTCAGAATATCATTCTGGATAGTACCGGCCATTTCTTCGAGTTTAGCACCCTGTTCCAGACCTGCATTAATATAGAATGCCATAATCGGAAGTACCGCACCGTTCATCGTCATAGACACGGACATCTTGCTCAAAGGAATACCGTCGAACAAAACTTTCATGTTTTCGAGTGAACAGATAGATACACCAGCCTTACCTACGTCACCTACCACACGTTCGTGATCGGGGTCATAACCGCGGTGAGTAGCCAAGTCAAATGCTACGGACAAACCTTTCTGACCGGAAGCCAGGTTACGGCGATAGAAAGCATTTGATTCTTCGGCAGTAGAGAATCCGGCGTACTGACGGATAGTCCAGGGGCGAAGAGTGTACATCACTGAATACGGACCACGCAGATAAGGAGGAAGTCCGGCAGCATAGCCGAGGTGTTCCATTCCTTCGAGGTCCTCTTTTGTATAAACAGGCTTCACGTCAATGTGTTCCGGTGTATTCCAATCAGCGGAAATACCGTTAGCCTTTTGCCATTCAGCACCGTTAGCGGGCTGAAATGCAGCATATATATCTAAGTTTTTAAAATCTTTTCTCATCTTACTTCAATAGTTTGGCGTTAAACTCTTTCAAGGTATCCAATACGTTGACACGCACGTGGATGAAGTTCTCGATACCTGCTGCTTTCAGTTCATCCATACAGGCGGGAGCACCTGCTACGATAAACATAGCACGGCCGTCCAATGCTTTGAAAGCCGGCACCGCATATTCCGCATATTCGTCATCGCTTGAACAGAGAACTACAATGTCAGCTTTAGCAGCCATAGCAGCTTCTACTCCGGCTTCCACCGTTTCGAATCCGAGGTTGTCAATAACTTCATATCCGGCACAAGCGAGGAAGTTGCAAGAGTATTGCGCACGTGCCTGACGCATAGCCAGATTACCGATAGTCAGCATGAATGCTTTCGGACGTTTGCCGGAAGCTTCCGTTTCAAGACGCAACGCCTCAAATTCGCTGGCAGCACGGTCAAATACCAAAGTATCCACATCTTTCTCGCAAGTATGAGCATCACCTCCGCAGCAGCATTTAGCTTCTATCGGCTGTTTCTCGCCTGCTTTTTCATTGAAGTTCGGGAACTGGTTGGTACCCAGTAGCACTTCGCGACGTTGAGCAACTGCCTTATGACGAGCCTTGTTGCTTTCGTTCACTGCTGCCTGAACTGTACCGGCTTTCAGTGCAGCATAGAAACCGCCTGCCTCTTCTACGGCAAGGAAGAGTTCCCACGCTTGTTTAGCGATAGACACTGTCAGGTTCTCGATATAATAAGAACCGGCAGCCGGGTCTATCACTTTATCAAAATGAGATTCTTCTTTCAGTAGCAACTGCTGGTTACGTGCAAGGCGTTCAGAGAATTCATCCGGAGTCGAATAGGTCTTATCGAACGGAACGACTGTCATTGAATCCACACCTGCCAATGCAGCACTCATCGCTTCAGTCTGTGTACGAAGCAAGTTCACATGAGCGTCAAACAAAGTAAGATTGAAAGTGGAAGTTTCGGCATGAACCGCCATCTTCGCAGCACAACGACATTCTCCATTAGCCCCCTTATTATCGCAATCACGCAAGCATTCAGGATGGTAAGAAGCTACAATGTTTGCCCACAGCATACGTGCTGCACGGAATTTTGCAATTTCAAGGAAGTAGTTGGAACTGATACCGAAGTTGAACTTAATTTTCTTGGCTACTGTAGCAGCAGGGATACCTGCGTCTGTCAGCTGGTTCATGTATTCATTACCCCATGCCAATGCATAGCCCAGTTCCTGAGAAATGTAAGCTCCGGCATTGTTCAGCGAGATTGCATTTACATTCAGTACACGATAGAAAGGAAGCGGTTGGATAGCTTCGATCAGGGCTTTGGCAGTTTGAACCATATCGCCTTTTTCTTTACCGCGAGTCAGCATCTTGTTAAAGAAGTCATAATTGACAGAACCTCTCAGTTTCTTCACATCATAATCCTTCTTCTGGAAATAAGCTACCAGCAGACCGGCCAATTCAACCACATGTCCCTGACAAGTAGAGAAGTTCAGTTCTACACATTCAGCCTGAATATCATTCAACAGTGTTTCAATGTATTCCGCATTGAGTTCCTTTGCTTTTACGTGGAAAGAAAGTGAGTCAACACCTTTGTTCAGAATATCCAGTGCTTTGGCATTGGCTTCCTTCGGGCATTCTACTTTGATTTCCTGACGAACCAACCACTCATTATTGTTCTTCTTGGTTCCTCTCAGATAAGGAAATTCTCCGGGAAGTGCATCTGTAGTTTTCAAACCCTCCAGATCTTCCATCCGGTAGAAAGGTTTCACTTTGAACCCTTCGTTTGTCTTCCAAACGAGCTTCTTCTCAAAATCAGCACCTTTCAAGTCGGCTGTAACCTTCTCCATCCATTGTTCGGTGGAGACAGGAGAAAAGTCTGAGAAGAGTTTTTCTTTTTTGTCTGCCATAGTTTATTTAAAATTAAAACAAGAATTAATATTGTCTTTATTTTTATTTGTCTCTTTCTAAATGTCAGTCGTTCGACTTGCAAATATAATTAATAAGTTCGAACGATTCTTCTTTTTAGAAAAAATTCGCACTACAGGTTACAGAGAGAAAATGAAGAATGATAAACTAAGAATGAAGAATCTCCGTGCAACTTAAGGCTAAACGAAGCAAATTCTTCATTCTTCATTTTTAGTTCTCCTTTTATTTGATTAGCTCCGATGTAATGAGTAATTTTGCACCCGTTTTTAGAAGAACATTATAAAAACTACTAATATTTATGGATTGGTTACAAAGTTTATTGTGGGACCCTAGCTCTGTGGCACACATTGTATTCCTCTACGCTTTTGTAGTGGCAGCCGGTGTGTATCTCGGTAAAATAAAGATATTCGGAGTATCTTTGGGAGTCACTTTTGTTTTGTTTGCCGGCATCCTAATGGGACATTTCGGCTTCACAGCCGATACACACATCCTACATTTCATCCGTGAATTCGGATTGATCTTGTTCGTATTCTGTATCGGTCTTCAGGTGGGGCCATCGTTCTTCTCTTCTTTCAAAAAGGGGGGAATGACATTGAACCTGTTGGCTGTAGGCATCGTAGTGTTAAATATTGCTGTTGCATTGGGGCTTTATTACCTCTGGAACGGTCGTGTGGAATTGCCGATGATGGTGGGTATCCTCTATGGAGCTGTGACGAACACTCCGGGACTTGGTGCCGCCAATGAGGCCCTGAACCAGTTGAGCTACAACGGACCGCAGATTGCACTGGGTTATGCCTGTGCGTATCCGCTGGGTGTGGTAGGTATTATCGGTTCTATCATCGCTATCCGTTACATCTTCCGCGTCAATATGACCAAAGAGGAAGAGAGCCTGAAAACTCAGAGCGGAGACGCGCACCACAAGCCGCATATGATGAGCCTTGAGGTACGCAATGAGTCTATCAGCGGAAAAACACTGATTGAAATCAAAGAATTTCTGGGACGTAAGTTTGTTTGCTCCCGTATCCGTCACGAAGGACACGTAAGTATTCCGAATCATGAGACGATATTCAATATGGGCGACCAGTTGTTTATTGTTTGTTCGGAAGAAGATGCTCCCGCCATCACCGTATTTATCGGAAAAGAAGTGGAACTGGACTGGGAGAAGCAAGATCTTCCGATGGTTTCCCGCCGTATTCTGGTTACTAAACCGGAAATTAACGGAAAAACGCTCGGTTCCATGCACTTCCGTAGTATGTATGGTGTCAACGTGACCCGTGTCAACCGTTCCGGTATGGACCTGTTCGCTGATCCGAACCTGATATTACAGGTAGGTGACCGCGTAATGGTAGTAGGTCAGCAAGATGCGGTAGAGCGTGTAGCTGGTGTTTTGGGTAACCAACTGAAACGTTTGGACACACCGAATATCGTTACTATCTTCGTAGGTATCTTCTTAGGTATTCTTTTAGGAAGTCTCCCGATTGCATTCCCCGGTATGCCGACTCCTCTGAAATTAGGTTTGGCCGGCGGTCCGCTGGTGGTAGCTATCCTGATCGGACGTTTCGGACACAAACTTCATTTGGTGACTTACACCACAATGAGTGCCAACCTGATGCTGCGTGAAATCGGTATTGTGCTATTCCTTGCCAGTGTAGGCATAGATGCGGGTGCCAATTTTGTGCAAACAGTTGTAGAAGGCGACGGCTTACTGTATGTAGGCTGTGGTTTCCTGATCACTGTCATCCCGTTGCTTATCATCGGTGCAATTGCAAGACTATATTATAAGGTAAACTACTTCACTCTGATGGGATTGATAGCCGGTAGTAATACGGACCCTCCCGCATTGGCTTATGCCAATCAGGTGACATCCAGTGATGCACCGGCAGTAGGATATTCTACTGTTTATCCATTATCTATGTTCCTTCGTATCCTAACGGGACAGATGATATTACTGGCGATGATGTAAAGCGAACTAATTTAATTAATAAATAAAGCCGACCAAATTCAGAAAGAATTTAGCCGGCTTTATTATTATCGGGATTTTGTTTTCTTTTTCAATTACATTCCAATCTGTAGTTTTTTAGCCACAAACTCTTCCACAAACCGCACCGTCTCCTCAATCCCCAAAGAAGAGGAATCAACACACAAATGATAAGTAGCCGCTGCTCCCCATGTTTTATAACTGTAGTAATTATAATACTCCGAACGTCTCTTATCCGCTTTTTCTATCATCTCTTCCGCCGCCTCCTCATCAATACGATGCATCTGACACAACCGTGCGATACGATCTTCTTTAGTAGCCGAGATAAAGACATTTGCACAACGGGGATGTTCCCGTAAAATATAGTCGGCACAACGTCCGACGAACACACAGGATTTCTCTGCCGCCAGACGACGGATAACATCACTCTGCACCTTAAATAAAGCATCATTGCTCAGACAGTTGGTACATGGCATTGCCCCTTCACTGATGAAAGGAAAACGCATACCGAACAGTCCGCCGATAATGCCTTGCGAGGCTTTTTCATCAGCTTTTTCGAAGAACTCCTTACATAAGCCGCTCTCTTCGGAAGCCAGATTGATCAGTTCCTTATCATAAAAGTCGATTCCCAAACGGGCAGCCAACTTCTCTCCTATTTCTTTTCCGCCGCTACCTAACTGGCGACCGATATTGATAACATAATTACCGCTCATAGTACATTTTGTTTTATGGTTTGATAGCAAACATACGACTTTTTTCTAAAAGATGCACCATTATACAAAAGTTATATTTAAAAGAAACAATCGGAAAGCATCCTTTTTTCATATATACTCTGCCAATAATACATCTACATGGCACAGGAGTCCGGCTATCACCCACCTATTTTTTCTTCTTGCCCCACTTGGGAGTTATACCGATAAAGAACTCGAAGTTAATTCCCGGCATCGGACGGGATAATACCGAAAGATACTCTTCGTCAAAGAGATTATTGACTGTCCCTTTTAAGGATAAATCTGCCCAACGGAGTGAGAATCCTTTTTCAAGGGTCACGTTGCTCATGAGATAGGGTGGAAGATGTCCCGTATAGGATACAGCATTACTCGTCATTGTATAACGTTCGCTATAGTAACACCATTTATAAAGAAGCCCCCAACTGCGATATGTCAGCCTGCCTGATAACGTAGCTGAATATTCGGGTATGTATGGTAACTGCTTCCCTACTGACTGGTCAGCCTTGCTCGTAGGTTCACCTTCATTAATAGAAGGAGTCCACGCAAATGTTCCATTTAATCCAAGCTTCCATGCTTTATCAATTGCAACTGCATAATCAGCCTGTACTTCCACGCCATAGGCGTGTACTTTTTTAAGATTAACGGGGGAATAAAATCCCTTCGACGTAGGTAGCCAAATAATCCAGTCGTTTATATGTTGATCGAACCAGGAAGCCGAACCGGATAATGTATAAACATTATCCTTATCCACAGAAAAGGACAGCCCCGTTTCGTAAGTAAATCCACTTTCATTATTCAATGCCGGATTGCCACCCGGCAAAAAATAAAGGTCATTCAATGTCGGAAAACGATAATTACGGGTAATAGAAGCCTTTGCCATTATATTGCCTCTTTTAGAAAGAACATAATCTACAAAAAAGGCAGGAATAACCGGTGCCCATTTAGTCCCGAACATCTCTCCCCGCAGGACCAATGACATACCCAACCGATTGACCGGCTGCCATTTCAATGAGACATTACCCGACAACTCAATACGTCCTTTATCAAAATAAACAATAGAATCATTCTTCCTTCCCTGACCATACTTATCGTTCTTATTATCATCTTTATTCAGATCTTTATCCAAACTATTCACCAAATGCTGATGAGCCGACACACCCGCCGTCAAAAGGAGTTTATCTGAGAAAAAATACTCTCCATCCAACTGCCCGTAGAAAGTATTGACTTTACTACGTGAACGGGTCATTGTAGCCATTATACCATTTCCCAAATCCCGCTTATAGTCGTACGCCAACCATGTATGCACATAACCTCCCCTTGCCGATACTTTCCAGTTTTCACGCGTATGATCCCATGATAAAACACTTCGCAGTGTATGTTCCCGTTGTCGGTTCTCGAAATCCATAAGATCACCCTGATCGGTCGTCAGTAATGCCAGTTCACGGTTAGAATCAGTATACCACGCATTCAGTCCGAAGCGATCACCTTTACCCGTATTGTAATATACCTCCTGTAAAATGTGCAGATCTTTGTATGCACCACTACGATTACGTTCTATGGGATAATACTGTTCGATTATATTATATTTATCATCATAAATATTCTCTTTCTTATCATGATTACGATATTTATAATCATTGGGCGACGACTGATAGACCGCCCGCGTCGAGATCTGCCAATGTTTATCTCCATACTTCAATTGCAGAAACTCATCGAAGGTACTAAATGAACCGATACCTTGAACATATTGCATTCCGAAGCCTTCTTGATGAGCAGGCACTGTAGATAATTTCACCAATCCTCCCAAACCACCACCAGCCATATTCACCGATGAAGTGCCATGCAGCAAAGAAGCGTCATCTATAAAATAAGATGGAATCATCGAAAAGTCAGTCATCCCCAACATTGGATTGTTGATACGCATACCGTTCCATGTTACCTGTGTATGCGAAGCAGACGTTCCCCGAAATGATACAGTAGAAAGCGTGGCACGTCCGTAGCTTTTTACAAAAATAGAAGAATTGAAAGTGAGTATATCCGCCATTGACAAGGCTATATTCTCCTTAAGCACAAGTGAATCAAATCTGGTCTGCTGTACGCCTATATCTTTCATCGGGCGCTTTCCTAAAATTTCCACTTCACGAATGACAATTCCCTTTTCCGCCCAATTCTTATTGTCGCTGCTGTGTTGTTGTCCACTCATTATAGATGGAAGTAATAAAAGAACTCCTACAAACTGCACTAATAATATATTTCTCCTCATATTCTTCTCTACCGATTACTTCCAACAAAATGCTCCGGGAATAATCCCTACATAAAACTCATCCACAAGTTCCCCATCTTTCGTATAGCGATAAATCATCCCCTGTTGCTGATAGTCAATAGCATCAGCCACATAGACATCTCCATTCTTCGGACTAACCGTCAGACCATAATACTTCGTATCACGATACTTGAGGAAAGGACGTACGGGGACACGCTCCGCATCAACAGACATACGCCAAATATCTTTGTTAATCCAGTAAAGTTCATCACCCGCACCATTAAGCTGTACTTCCGAAGGAGCATCTCCCAACTGAAACTTAAATTGTTTCTCTATCTTGAATGTTTCGGCATCAATGCAATAAAGCGATGGCTCCTCATACCCGTATGGACTTCCTTTATACCCTCCATCAGTAATCGTCCACATCTTGAAGTTCTTATCCATAACGAGAGAAGTAGGTTGTATACCTACAGTAAGCTGATCTACCACCTTGTCCGTTGTAGTATCTATCTTTAATATACGATTCTGATAAGACCAGCAATTTACATACACATATTTGCCATATTGTACCATCTGTTCTGTTGAGCCTGTTTCCATCGTCATATCCGGACATTCGATATATCCGGTTATCTGATAAGTTTTGGGATTGACAATGAAAATACGATAATCCCAAATCTGTGTGACATAGGCTTTTTCGTCCGAAATAAAATGAATGTAGCGTGGAGAAGTAAGTCCCGTAATGCGTCCCACTTCCTTAAATGTATTAATATCAATGGCAAAAATGACGTGAGAGTTGTTTACTACCACCCAACCGACATCATTACGAATAGTCATTGACTGTGCTACATCTCCCAACTTCATCGCATTAGCCCGATAGAATACTTCATTTTCTACCGTTTTCGTTTCCGGGTCATAATAAGATAAGGTAGCATTACCATACTGAAAGTTCCCTTCATTGGTAATGAAAAGACCGTCTCCCGTAGCTGAGAAATCCTCCATCTCACCATAATCCCATTTCATACAACCGATAAAAGCCGTCAGACAGAAGACAATAAATAAAACAGATAGTAAAATTCGTTTCATAATTAAAAGTGAGAAAAGGTTATTAACTAACTTGTCGCATCACTCATTAGACATCTGCCAGCAAATTATAATTTGCGACAAACATCAAACATAGCATTTGTACCGACCGGTTGAATGAGGAATCAATTGAATATAGGAATGAACTATACCAGTTGATTTCTACCCGAAACCCGCGGGTATAAATCTGCAGCGGCAAGGCAGGTCTTCTGACTCGTCCCCGTTTATCACGCCTTCCCAGTGATGTCACCAGTGGCAAAGAATGTGATAAACTCATCTCCCGAAAGAGAGGACTTACAGCAGCAGGTACTGTCCCGGATTTACACCGGATTCCCTTTTCATCGTTTTGGAAGGTTAGACAATTCCAAATACGAACCTTGCGGGTGCAAAGATACTATAATTATATTTCACGCCTCACTTCTCCCCTGTCTTTTTTATCAAGAACAAAAGATTAAAGACTTCTTCAAATTAGCACATTATGAGCAAGCAGATGAAAAAGAGAAAAGTTTGCCCTCTGTTCCTTCCTATCTTTCGGATAAAAACCGGATGACTCATCAAAAAGAGGAGGAATTTCTATTTTCACAAAAGCGGCTTAATATCAAAACCATCAATTTTCAATCATTTTAGCCTAGATTACAAGAATATGCAAGCAACAGCAAACAAAAGAAACTATATCTACGACATTTTATCATAAACTAAGCATCCATATCAAAAGAGCAAACAGCACAAAAAAGCATAATAACGTACAAAATAAGATTGCTTCTTAACCGAATTAACATTGCTTTATAAGCAAACTAAGATTGGTTTTAAACCAAACTGACCTTCCTTTAAAACCAAACCCGCCTTCCTTTAAAAGAAAATCAACCTACTTGGTCGGCAAAAGCTGCATATATAACCATTTTTCCTGCATAACGGCCTCCGCTTTCCGCATATTCTTGCATATAAGTAATCCATTTTTCTCCTATTTCAAGTATTTAGCTTCTATTTTCCCAATAGAAAATCTTAAAAACAGAACATTTGGAGATGGTGTCACTATACCATCGGCATAGTGACACTATCCTGCAAGTATGGTGACACTATCAGAGAGAGATAGTGTCACCATATCCAATTCCTCCTTTCCCACCCCCGACAACGTAATAAAAATTAATTAGTTAAAATAGACATATTATATAAAAAGATAACTATCTTTGCGGTCAAGAAGTTGGTTCTTCGTTGCTATAATAAGTTGTATTTCATTCGATTAAGATATAACAAAAGCTATCGAAGATTAAAAGGGAATGCCGTGTGAATCGGCAACAGTATCCGCTGCTGTATTTTCCCGTACTGCCCTTGAAGGACAGTACAGTTTGTAGCAATTTGTCACTGGAAATTTTCTCTGGGAAGGCGCTGCAAATAAGGGAATAAGTCAGAAGACCTACCTCCTTTCGGTTGGATTTTACTCCTGCGGCATACGGGAGGTAGTTCGTTGTCTTTTTCCACAGGCGCTTACCATGTGCGGACGGAAGAGGCTTCTTCTATATTTATACTTACCGGGATACTGACTGCCCAGCGTAAAATCCATTATCATTCCTGTTTGCAAACTAATTAAAAGTATGCTTATGATAAATGGATTTTTAAAAACAATCGCTAGCTTATTAATGCTATGTACTGTCGTGTCTTTCGCCTCCTGCCGGAACGACGGTGATGATGAAGAATTGGGTGGCGGGACAACAGGTCAACCACCGGTAATTACCTTCGACAACGGTACGGGAATCTACACAGTAAAGATTATGAAAAGCATCACAATCACTCCCCTAGTGAACGATGCCACCGATCCTGTATATACATGGAAAGACGAGAAAGGTAAAATAGTATGTACAGACCTCTCATACACCTATTCACCTAAAGCGGAAGGAGAAGTCTATTTCAAATTCCGCGTGGACGCCAAGAATGGTTATGCCGAAGAAGAACTGCGGGTAGATGTAGTGGAAAAAATGATACCTTCCGTATCATTGATTCCCGCCTACTCTACCTATATGGGAAAGAGCGTAACCCTCGAATCTTCCGTAAATTTCACTGAAGGAGCAAAGTACGAATGGGTGTCCATTGACGAAAGCGGTAAAACCAAAGAAACGGTCGGAACCGAAGCTACCTATACGTTTACCCCCACCGAAGAAGGACAATTCAGTTTCAAACTTACGGTTACCAACGAAGACGGTAGCGGGAATGCGTCGACTTCCGTACTGGTATCACCTGAGCCAGTGATGAATATAACCTTCAGCAGTAATCAACTAACCGTCCCCAAAGGTCGTGCTGCCTGTATAGCTCCCGTCATTACGGATACAACAACCCATGCAACCTACGTGTGGGAAGTAGACGAAGTAATGCAACAGGGAGAAACTGGCCCCACTTTTACCTTCACTCCACCAACAGCCGGAAGCTATGTGGTAAAAGTAACCGGAACAGATGGCGACATAATAAAAAGTGCTATCCAGACCGTAGTCTGCCTGCCGTCTGATGAAGCCAAATACTACCGCGCACCGTCAGCTGGTAGTTCGGACAGTAAAGTGAAAGTATACCACCTACGCCCTGCTCCGGGACAATTCATAGCACAGATTTCCGGACAGACCGAAGAAGAAGCCTGTCGTTACGCTGAGACTCGCATGAATGTACAAAACAATTATGTGTCTCTGGGTGCATGGGGAGGATATATCATCGTGGGATTCGACCACAGCGTATACAACAAACCCGATGTTAGCAGCAACGGAGGATATGACTTCGCTATCATAGGCAATCCCTTCGACGGTAGTTCCGAACCGGGTATCGTCTACGTCATGCAGGACGAAAACGGAGACGGACTGCCCAATGACACTTGGTACGAACTACGTGGCAGCGAAACCGGAAAGGCGGAAACCTATCAACACTATGCCGTCACTTACTACCGCCCGCCTACACACAATATGCCCCTGCAATGGATCGACAACCGGGGAAACTCCGGCTCCATCGACCTCAATCCTAACTTCCCGCTATGGATAAAGGAAAACAACTATACTTTATACGGTACCCGCCTGAAGCGAAATACAACCCGGACACCGGGCGGAATCTGGCGCAATGAATCCTATCCGTGGGGATATGCGGACAACTGGGGAGAAGACATTCTCGCCGAGGGCGACAATCACGATGCCGCACCCGTAGGCAACGCCTTCAAGATAGAAAACGCCATGTATCCCGACGGCACTCCGGTCAAGTTGCAATACATCGACTTCATCAAGGTGCAGACCGGCATACAATCCGTAGCGGGAGCCATCGGAGAGTTGTCCACCGAAGTATTCGGCTTCGTCGATTATAAGATGAGCGAAGCTCCTTCAAAGATAGATTAATAATCATTCATTATAAATTCACTTAATTTTTTAGACAATGAGAAAAGTAAATTACTGGAAAACCCTGTTAGTGGTTTTATGTACCGGATGCATCTTTGCAGCATGTGGCGACGACGACGATGAAAACCCGTTCACCGGAGTAGACAACAACTTCCTTAGTTTTTCACTGGAAAGCAATGAAAACGTATGGAAAGCGACGATTATAGACAATGAGATCACCGTAACGGTTCCCGAAGGAACTTCGCTCGATGGCGCGCAAGCCAGCTATACCCTTAGCGAGCAGGCAACTGTTAACCCCAATCCTTCTTCCGTTACCGCCTGGGGCGAAGAGCAACAATTCACAGTAACTTCCTACAACGGAACTACGCGTACCTATAAATATACAGTACGCTACTCCGCTGTAAGTGAAATCGGCACATTCATACTTAATTCGCAAGCTGATGTAGACGCTTTAGCCGACCACCATGTCACGGTTATCGAAGGCAGTCTGAGCATAGCTACAGTAGAAAATACAGAAGACCCCGTGATTAATCTGAACGGATTGGCAAAGATTACCGAAGTAATGGACGACATCACTATCGGGCAATACTATAAAGGTGAAAACCTTGCCGGACTGGCTAAACTGGAAAAGGTGGGAAGTATCAGCATGAGAAACAATAGCTCACTGACCGAGTTTGCACTCCCAAACTTGCTTTCTATCCGTGGAGAACTATTCATAGCAAACCCGGCAGAAAACAACATCACTTCTATAAAATGCCCGCAACTAACTACAATTCTAAAACAATGCTATATCCAAGCTCCCAACCTGAAAAGCTTAAATCTCAATTCGCTCGAAAGCATTCCGGGAAAAGGAGATAACAGTGATGGAGATGGTACATTCTCTCTTTATGGCAGCCAGCTTGTTTCATTAGATTTGCCGGTCTTAAAGCAGGTAGGAAAAAAGTTCACTCTATCGTTGGGAACAAAACATCCGGAACTCACCCAAATTAATCTACCGGAACTTATCTCCTGTAAAGAAGTATCTATTGGTTATGCAGATAAGTTAGAAACAATCAGTCTTCCCAAATTATCCACTCTTTCTTCTTTTAGCATTACTTCTTGTGCCAAATTTTCGAAGTTGAACGAAACCATTGCACCGTCCAATTTGGAAAAGCTAAGTGTATCACATTGTCCAAGCGTAACGGAATTGGATGCAAGTCAAAAAGACATCAACAGTATTTCTATCACTTATGTTGACAATAATTTCGTTCTAAAAGGAAAAGAAGAAATGGGAAGCTATGCATTCACAGGATATCAACTACCCAAAACAGAAGGAATCTCTACTTTTGCCAGTCTCACGGTTACCACTCCGCTTACTAATGTAGAACTTTCCGGTATTAAACAAGTTACAGGGGAATTAAGTTTCCAAGCTACAGCAAATGTGACATTGGAGTCAGTGAGTATGCCCGATTTAGAAACTGTAGGTAAATTCGCTACTGGAAATGACAATAAAAGATGCAACTTTCCTAAACTTACAAGAGTGACTGAAAGGTTATATATAAATATAGAAAAAACTGTAACTGACCTCTCTTATTTAAATTTTAAGAGTTTAGAGTCTGTAGAGTTTTTAGAAATGTATGGCAGCAGAAATACCAACATAACATCACTTGAAGACCTTTTGCCCAAATTAAAATCGTCAAATCGTATAAGTATTAGACTATTCACAGCTCTATACGATTTTAGTCTATTCAAAGATATAGCAGATGCAATGACAGAAGACGCCCAATGGTACGTACGTACTTGTGGTCCCGGAACAGTAACATTACAACAGATGCAAGAATCAGCAACCGGTGATTTTACACCGGATAATTAATCACTTAATAAATTACAATTATGAAAAAGAGCATTTTTTTCTTAGCAGCCAGTGCAATTATGTTTGCAATGGGCAGTTGTACTAATGATGTGTTGGACAATGTCCAGCAAGTAGACAGTTCACTTCCGCAGACACGTGCTACAGCGAGTAATGACTGGACGTATGCGTATGTACTTAGCGAAGGTACATGGCATGTAGCTCCTCCCTCATCTCCAGGAAACATTGTTCGCTATGATAACAATTGGACGAAAAAGTCTACCCTAGAAATTGGAGACACAGGCAACGACTTGATTCAATACGGATCAAAACTCTATTGTGCAGTAAGTGGTCACGACCTTACAGCAGATAATGGAGGAATATGGGTACTGAATGCCAAGACCGGTCAACTTCTCACACCTCAAATGAAACAATACGATGATGAAAAAACCGGGCACAAAGCTATGCCAAGACACTTGGCTGCTGCCAATGGAAAAGTATATATCAGCTTTTATTCAGGGGCAGTGATGTCTATCGACACCATGAATTATGCTAAAGTTAACTACCTAGAACTGGATGCGACCTATTCAGAAGGTATCTGCATCGGCAAAGACAACAAAGTGTATGTCTGCAATTCAGGCAATACTGATGACACCCAAGCTGGTGAAGGAACAACTATTTCCGTATTGCCACTTACCCTTGACGATGAAACTCAAATTACCGTTCCTAAAAATCCTAAGTTGATAGCAGCTTATTCAGCCAATAAGATGTACTTTAACGTACTGGGTGACGGAGGTATGCATTCTGCATTGTACAAATTCAATCCAACTACACCCAATGTAGCTCCAATATTAGTTACAGAAAAAGCAGGTGGATTTGCAATCGGCAGTCAATATCTTTATACAGCAGATATTGATTGGAACACAACTGACTATAAGACTATCATGCAAAAAGTACAATTATCTAATGATGATACTAGCGATTTCACTGATGATCCCGGATATATGTTCGGTTTCAGCGTAACAGTCAATCCATTCAACGGAGATGTATGCTTCGGTCAATCAATGGGAGACGCATTGTATATTTATGACTCCGCAGGAGGTGATTACCTAGATATGGTAAATACCGGCACAGCCAACGTGAACGCCGTAGTCTTCGTCAAATAACTTTCCGCATCAATATTGAAAAGTTAGATTCAATCCATTCACCTCCCAGCGAAACTTTCTCGTAAGGGAGGTGATTTTTCTTCTTTTTTACTACTTTTGTCCTCAGATAAAAACATCCGTATGAAATTTAAATCCATTATTTCAACTATCACGCTATTATGCCTCCTTTTTTTGGCAAGCTGCGTATACAATAAAAAAACTTCTTTGGAAGCATTCAAGCAAGACGTATACACGCCCGAATATGCTACCGGATTCAAGATACTGGGCGCAAAGAATGCCCAAAGCACCTTGATACAAGTATCCAACCCGTGGCAAGGAGCCAAAAATGTAACAATGTCCTACTTCATCTCCCGCAATGGTGAGCTCCCCCCCACAGGATTCACCGGACCGACCATCCCTGCCGGAGCCCAACACATCGTATGTATGTCTTCCTCCTACATCGCCATGCTCGACGCACTGGGACAAGTGGACCGCATCGTAGCCGTATCCGGCATTAACTACATAGCCAATCCCTACATCCTCGCCCACAAAGATTCTATCAAGGACATGGGCCCCGAAATAAACTACGAACTATTGCTGGGATTGAAACCGGACGTCGTACTGCTATATGGCATCGGTGATGCCCAGACAGCAGTAACAGACAAGCTGAAAGAACTCGCTATCCCCTATATGTATGTAGGAGAATATCTGGAAGAGTCACCGCTTGGCAAAGCCGAATGGCTGGTTGCCCTCTCCGAACTGACAGACAGCCGTGACAAAGGCATCGATGTATTCAGGGAAATCCCCAAACGCTATCAGGCACTGAAAGACCTCACCGCATCCGTAGAGCAACGCCCTACCGTGATGTTCAACACCCCGTGGAACGACAGCTGGGTGATGCCTTCCACCCAAAGCTACATGGCACAACTGGTCACTGACGCAGGAGCCGACTATATATACAAGGAGAACACCTCCAACAGCTCCGCCCCCATCGGCCTGGAAACTGCCTACGGACTGATACAAAAAGCAGACTATTGGATCAATGTAGGCACGGCATCCACACTGGACGAACTGAAAAACATGAATCCCAAGTTTGCCGATGCCAAATCTGTCCGTAATAAAACAGTTTATAACAACAACCTGCGGATAACCGCCACAGGAGGCAATGACTATTGGGAATCGGCAGTCGTACGGCCTGACGTCGTATTGCGTGATCTGATTCATATCTTTCATCCCGAACTTGTATCCGACTCAACCTACTATTACAGACACCTGGAATGAAGCAACCTCGTAGACACACCACTCTTTTATTCATCACTTTGGGAATAATCGCCGTAGTCTTATTATTAATAGACATGGCGACAGGGGACACTTATATCCCCATCCCCAAAGTATGGGCCGTACTGACGGGAGGCGAATGCGACGAGATGACACGCAACATCCTTCTCTCCATCCGCTTTATCCGGGTAGTAGTAGCAGGGTTGATAGGTATCGCCTTGTCGGTCAGCGGCCTGCAAATGCAGACCGTTTTCCAGAACCCGCTGGCAGACCCTTATCTGCTGGGAGTCAGTTCCGGTGCGGGACTCGGAGTGGCGTTGTTTATATTAGGTGCCCCATTACTCGGCTGGGCGGATTTCCCACTTTTGCAATCCGCCGGCATCGTAGGTTCGGGCTGGATAGGGACCGCCGTCATCTTGCTGGGCGTAGCCATCATCAGCCGGAAAGTAAAGAATATACTGGGCGTACTGATCATGGGAGTCATGATAGGCTACGTAGCGGGAGCCATCATCCAGATATTGCAGTATCTAAGTTCGGCGGAACAACTGAAAATGTTCACCCTGTGGTCGATGGGATCGCTCAGCCACATCACAGCCGGACAGCTGTCTATCATGATACCAGTAGTGTGCATAGGTCTGCTGCTCTCCGTAGCCTGCATCAAGTCACTGAACCTGCTCTTGCTTGGCGAAAACTACGCACGCACGATGGGCATGAGCATCAAACGCTCGCGGACGCTTGTCTTCATCTCTACAGCACTGCTGACAGGAACAGTCACCGCCTTTTGCGGCCCCGTAGGATTCATCGGACTGGCAGTGCCGCACATCACCCGGCTGCTGTTTGATAACGCCGACCACCGGATACTGATGCCGGGCACCATGCTGACAGGACTTATCGCCATGCTGATATGCGACATCATCGCCAAGAAATTCCTGCTGCCGGTGAATTGTATCACCGCACTGCTGGGAGTTCCGGTTATTTTATGGGTAATAGGTAAAAACTTGCGTATATTCAAATGATTCAACTCAAAGACCTGACACTGGGATACGAACAGCGTACGCTGCTGGAAAAAGTCTCCGCCCACATCACGGGAGGACAACTCGTCGCACTGCTCGGCAGAAACGGCACAGGAAAAAGTACACTGCTGCGTGCCGTCATGGGACTGGAAAAGCCCCAAAACGGAGAGATTATCCTGCACGGGAATAACATCGCTTCACTGAAACCGGAAGAACTGGCACGGAACATCAGCTTCGTCACCACCGACAAAGTGCGCATTGCCAACCTGCGATGCAGAGACGTCGTCGCACTGGGACGTGCTCCCTATACCAACTGGCTCGGTCAGCTGCAAGGAGAAGACAAGGAGAAGGTGGACAACGCCATGCACCTGGTAGGCATGGACAGTTATGCGGAAAAGACGATGGACAAAATGTCCGACGGAGAATGCCAACGCATCATGATAGCCCGTGCCCTTGCACAGGACACTCCTGTCATCCTGCTCGACGAACCTACCGCCTTCCTTGACTTGCCCAACCGCTACGAACTCTGTCTGCTTCTCCGGAAGCTGACGCAAAAGGAAGGAAAGTGTATCCTGTTTTCCACACACGACCTGGACATCGCTCTCTCACTTTGCGACACAATCATGCTGATTGATAATCCTCAACTCTACAGCCTGCCTACCAATGAGATGATAACGAGCGGACATATAGAAAGACTGTTCCATAACGAGTCAATCACATTTGACGCACAAGCCATGAAAATAAGAATCAGATAAATATCCCATATCCTGATTAAACAAAAACAAGCATGACAGGCGGAAATTATCAAATGATAATTTTAATCTCCTTACATCCATCTACCTTTGCAGATGTTTTCAACAAACTAAAAATAAGAAGTTATGAAAGATAGTATTGATTTCGGTAGTATGGACATCTCCACATTGTTTCGTAAGTTATTAGTTCCTACGGTACTGGGAATGGTATTCTCAGCTATATTCGTTATTACAGACGGCATATTCGTAGGTAAGGGAATAGGCAGTGACGCCCTAGCTGCCGTCAATATAACAGCTCCACTTTTTATGATCGCAACAGGCATCGGACTAATGTTCGGAGTCGGAGGCTCAGTAGTCGCTTCCATCTATCTGTCTCAAGGTAAACGCAAGGCAGCAAATATCAACATTACTCAGGCTCTTGTATTCTCTACGTTCATCGTATTAGTGATGTCTGCTTTATGTTTTTGCTTCGTAGGGCCATTGGGATGCTTACTCGGAAGTTCAGACAGATTATTGCCTCTTGTCATAGAATATATGATCTGGTATCTACCCTTCCTCGTATTCTATGAGTTATTGAGCACAGGCATGTTTTTCATCCGGCTGGACGGATCTCCCAATTATGCCATGATGTGCAATGCCATCGCAGCTATATTCAATATTATATTCGACTATATTTTCATCTTTGAATTTGGCTGGGGAATGATGGGTGCTGCCTTTGCCACCAGCCTGGGAACAGTAGTAGGTGGATTGATGACTGTAATCTATCTTACGCGGTTCTCCCGCAACATTCATTTGCATCGCATCAAGCTAAGTTTGAAAAGCCTGATGCTAACGCTCCGTAACGGTGGCTATATGATAAAACTGGGAACTTCCGCTTTCATCAGTGAGGCTTCCATCGCCTGTATGATGTTTTTAGGGAATTATGTCTTTATCCATCATCTCGGAGAAGACGGAGTAGCTGCGTTCAGCATTGCCTGCTACTTCTTCCCCATCATCTTTATGGTATACAATGCCATCGCACAATCCGCACAGCCGATTATCAGCTATAATTTCGGTGCCGGGCAACCGGATCGGGTTCGAAAAGCCCTACATCTTGCCATCCGTACAGCTTTAATTTGCGGAATCAGCTTTTTCATCATCACGTTTCTATGCCGTCAGAATATTGTTTCGTTGTTCATTGACCGAAGCTGTCCGGCCTTTGATATTGCGGTCAATGGCATTCCTTATTTTGGGGTTGGATTCATATTTTTTGCCGCCAATATGATAGGCATCGGCTATTACCAGAGCATCAGACGAGGTCAACGAGCCACCATCATCACTCTTCTGCGGGGAGTGGTATTCATGCTGATCGGATTCTTTGTACTTCCACTTGTTTTAGGAGTACCGGGAATATGGCTGGCGGTTTCGTTGGCAGAATTGTTAACGACTCTCTATATTATCGGAATTTATTTCAAAGATCGCTTCATGGTCCACCGACTATGAGTATATTTGCAACATGGATGCATTCATTAAAAAACTCTGCGACAAATATAAAGTATTGGAAAGTGACGTACAGACCTTACTAGGCTGTATGGAGGAAGTACATTTCAAAAAGAGAGACCTCATTGTACGTGAAGGGACAAAGAACAGCAACCTTTATTTTATAAAAACGGGAATATGGCGGGCATATTACCACAAAGACGGAGCAGATGCCACCATCTGGTTCGCTTCAGACGGAGAAGCAGCTTTCTCCGTCTGGGGATATGCAGACAATGCTTATTCACTGATTAATATTGAAGCAATGTGCGACAGTGTAGCCTACAGTATATCCCGCGCAACCTTGAATCAATTATATCATTCTTCCATCGGACTAGCCAATCTGGGACTGCGGCTGATGGATCACCAGCTTCTTCTGCAAGAAAACTGGCTCATCAACTCCGGCAGTCCACGAGCGAAGGAACGTTACCTGACTCTTATCAAGGAGACTCCGGAACTGTTGCAATATGTGCCTTTAAAGTACATTGCATCTTATCTGTGGATAACACCGCAGTCGCTGAGCAGGATTCGGGCATCCTTATAATCTTCACTTTTTTTATGAGTATAAGATCAAATATTTCTCTCAAACTCAAGTGAATAAATAAAACTGTCCGCACGATAATATCCTATATTCCATTCCAACGGACACCCTTCGGGATCATAAACAAACCTTTTACGCACCAAAATTGGATCTCCGACCTTTATCTCAAGCTTACCAGCAATGTACTTGTCAGCCAGCCTGGCACTAATATCTTCTTTAGAAACTTTTGCAATAGCATGATAATCTCTTTCCAATATCTCATAAAGAGGTCTGGAGAAATCCTCACTTCCTGTTAAACCTATTTTAGGATTAAAATAGGATATAAAGTACACGAAAGGGTATTCTTGATTTCCACGTAAACGCTCTAACTTCAGTATTCTTTTTACATCAGGAGCATTAAAAAAAAGGGCTATATCATCTGTAGGCTTTGTCCAGCTAACATGAAGTTCATAATTCATTGGTACAATTCCCAAAGTTTTCATTTCCTGTGTGAAACTCATCCAATTCTGAGCTTTGGAACATACAGCTGAATTTACAACAACTGTACCTACTCCCTTTTTCCTCATCAGCAATCCTTCGTTCACAAGGTTATTAATCGCCTGTCTCAAGGTATTACGAGATATGCCCAATTGTTTAGACAAATCAATTTCATTTGGAAGCATTTTACCTTGTTTATATTCCTCCCCTTTGATAATAGTCCTCAACTGTTCTTCTATCTGAAGATAAAGGGGGATTGCGCTGTTATGGTTAACTAATATCTTCATGATTAACTTTTTTACAAAGATAAAAATAAAAATAAAAACAGGCAATACTTTTTGTTCTTTTCAAGAAAAAGAATACATTTGCAAATGTTTATATGTTCAGACATACTAATTAATTAAATCATAATAACTATGAAGTATTATTTGGGAATAGACATAGGTGGTACACATATAAAAGGTGGAATCGTCAACCTTCTAACGAATGACATTCATCAAAACATACTATCTCACGAAGAACTGAATGCCACAGATTCAACATCAAGCATCATTACGAAAGTCAGAAAAGTTATTACTGACATTCAAGCCTGTATGCCCCTATCTAAATTAGGCGGAATCGGTATAGCCATGCCCGGTCCTTGCGACTATGCCAAAGGTATAGTTGCCATTTATGGTGTGCCAAAGTTTCAGTCACTTTTCGGTCTTAACCTTAAAGAAGAAATTAAAAAAGTATCTGACCTGAATACTGTTTTCATAAATGACGCATCCGCTTATGCCCTTGGAGAGTATTATGCAGGAGCAGCAAAAGACACAAGTAGAAGCATTATAGTCACAATCGGCACCGGACTTGGAAGTACATTTCTTGAAAATGATACTGTTTTGAACGAACTGACAGAAGGAATACCTGAACATGGATATCTCTACAACATACCTTACCGAGACGGAATGGCAGATGACTTTTTTTCGACAAGATGGTTTGTAAATACATGGAATATGCTATTTCCAGATAAAAAGGTAACTGGCGTAAAAGAAATCGCACTACGCGCTTCGAACGGAGACAATAATGCACAGTCATTATTTGAAAACTTCGCTTCAAATTTCGTAGAATTCATAACCCCATTCCTGCTAAATTTTAAACCGGAGAAACTTATTATAGGAGGAAATATAGCGAAAGCTTCTGACTTCTTTTTAGATAATATTCAGTTTCAATTAAAGAAACTCAATTTAATCACTAAAATAGATATCTGTAAATTATGGGATATGTCGCCATTAATCGGATCTGCTATTTACACAAGCAACATACTTGAAAATATGGAAAATACAAAAGAGAAAAGACACACACAGCAATTTATTGCACCTACTAACTCTACTGCCACCCCATCAGGAGAATATGATATATACCCGGCATTTCCATTGGGAAAAGGCAAAATTGGGAAAGGTATAAACCAACTAGCTGACTGGATAGAAAAGCATTCCCAAATAAAAATAGATGGTTATATTGGAGTCTTTTGGGATGAATTAATCATTAAGTTAGGAGAAGAACTCAGAAAAAGAGGAAAGAATGTGCGATTCTTTCATTCCAGTGTAGCAATGAAAGATCCACAGACTATTGAAAAAATGATTGCTCCTTATCTTGGAGGAGATAATCCGTTATTCGGCACCATTACTGATAAGCATTTGGTTAATTGGTTTGATGAAAATAAGCTTAATTCCATACAACCTGACCCGGAAGCAGATTTAAATATATTTATAGGTACAGGAGCAGCCCTATCTCAATGGAAAGCTCCCCTGATTTATATTGATATTCCTAAAAATGAGATTCAGTTTAGAATGCGCGCCGGAGCCATCAATAATTTAGGATTAGATTATCGAAAAGACAATCAACAGGCTTACAAACAACTATATTTTGTAGACTGGATTGTTCTTAATAAGCACAAAAAGCAATGCCTGCCTCTGATTGACCTACTTATTGACGGACAAAGAGAATGGGATGAACTATTAATGATTTCAGGAAATGACCTACGAGAAGGATTGCACAAAATGAGCCGCAATTTCTTCAGAGTTCGTCCATGGTTCGAGCCTGGCGCCTGGGGAGGACAATGGATGAAAAATCATATTCAAGGATTAAATAAAGAAGTAAATAATCTGGCATGGTCTTTTGAACTGATGGTACTTGAAAACGGACTAATGCTGGAGAGTGACGGATATCGGCTTGAAGTATCTTTCGATTTTCTTATGTATAGTGATTATCAGAATATATTAGGAGAATGTTCGGAAACATTTAAGTACGATTTCCCGATACGTTTCGACTTTCTAGACACCTTTGACGGAGATAATCTTTCTATCCAATGCCATCCACGCCCCCGATATATACAAGAGCATTTTAACATGCCATTCACCCAAGATGAGACATATTACATATTGGATTGTAAAAACTCGCCATGTGTATATTTAGGCTTTCAAGACAACATCGTCCCTGAGGAATTCCAATATACCTTGGAACGAAGTCAACAAAAAGCAACGAAGGTAGAGATAGAAAGGTTTGTTCAAAAACACCAAGCTAAAAAGCACGATTTCTTTCTTATTCCCAATGGCACCATACATGCTTCAGGAAAAGATTGCGTGGTATTGGAAATAAGTAGCGCACCCTATATTTTCACATTTAAAATGTACGACTGGATACGCATGGGATTAGACGGGAAACCACGACCTCTAAACATTCAACACGGAATGAATAATCTATATTTTGAAAGAAAAGGGGAAAAAGTAATCCAGGAATTGATATGCCATCCATATATCATGAAAGAAAATCAGGAGTGTACTATAGAGCATCTACCTACTCATAAAGAGCATTTTTATGATGTATATCGTTACACCTTCAAAGACCGTATTCAAATGAATACAGAAAATACATGCCATGTATGTATGATAGTAGAAGGAGACTCCGTTTGCATTGAAACAGAGGACGGCATGAAACAACGCTTTAATTATGCAGAGACTTTTGTCATCCCTGCTGCTGCCCGATCATATACAATCATAAATGAAAATCCCGACAAAAGAATAATGTTGGTAAAAGCCTTTGTAAAAAAAGAAGTTACTTTGAAATAATGTCTTAATAAAAACATCTTATCCAACTACTATGAAACGAACTATTGTACAAATTATCTTTTTCATATATTGTATTGCGAATGTATATCCACAATACAGCACAATCTGGCAACTTGGCAAAACAGATAATTCATCCAAGGAGTTTGCCTTAGCACCGGATGGAAAAGATCGATTTATTATCTCCGGATTTGGGGATAATAAAAAATATTTTTATGCAGGCGAACACACACCGGCCGATTTTCCATACATTATACCGGGGCCTACTGCTGAATGGGCTGGCTCATCTTACTGGGCAGGACAATGCAGGATACAACTTCCTATTTTAATAAAACTATCCGATGTCAATCCGCTAAAGAAATATCAATGGAATATTTTTATAGAGAATGTAGAATACGAAGACTGTATGTTCTTAAGACTGGAAGTCAACGGAAAGAATTACGATTCTCCTATAAAGCCTGGCACCAAACAGCTAACATATTCAATACAGCCCGGAATTCTAAAGGAAGGGTACAACAAGATTGTAATGCAGTTATTCAACGGTAAATCCCTAACTTTTGACGCCATTTGCCTAAACGGACCTCAAGAGACACAAATCAATAAGATAGGTGATACTCCTATTATTTCAATGAAAATGGCTGATTATGAATTAGAACAAGGGAAAACAAGAACACAGCCTCTTCTACTGAAAACTATAACTAAAAAATCCGGAACACTTAAAATACAAATCAACCAAAAGAAGATATTCAAACAAGTAGAAGAAGGAGAGAATATCTACGAAATTCCAACCGGAAAACTTAAAGACCAGTCTAAAATCAAAGTTAAAATATCAACAGAAGGACAAACAGTAGCAACTCAAGAATTTATCCGTAGTAACCAGCAACTACGCAGATCAATTGATTATGTTGATCAGTTTGCTGGTTCCAGTGGTTCACGATGGATGATAGGCCCCGGACCATGGATGCCATTTGGAATGGTAAAACTTATGCCCGATAACGAAGATGCCCATTGGAAAGCAGGATATGAATATAACGTTGAAAACATAATGGGATTCAGCCACATTCACGAATGGACAATGACAGGACTCTTAATGATGCCAACTACGGGAGATTTAAAAATACAACCCGGAACAGAAAAACAGCCGGACTATGGGTATCGCTCCCGAATTAATAAGAAAACCGAAACAGCCCGAATCGGTTATTATTCTGTTAATCTTACAGATTATAATATCCAAGCAGAATTAACAGCAACTACCCGCAGTTCCCTTCAGCGATACACATTCAACAAAGCAGAGCAGCCACGAATACTAGTTGACTTTTTCTTTCCAGCAGAATACGACTGGAATTTAGATGATGTATACGTAAAAAAAGTATCTGACACAGAAATAGAGGGATGGACCTTGAACGATTGCCGGTCAACAGGATACCATGGAGTACAAAGATATAAATTACATTTTGTCATGCAGTTTGATAAGCCATTCAAAACAATGAATGGCTGGATACGAAACAAAGTATATAGCCAAATTGAACAGCTACATAAATCAAACATGAAGTCCCGACAGGTATTTACAGTCGAAAATAACAGTCAAGACAAACTGGACGCAGGAATCTTCCTCGACTTTAACCTTAACACTGGTGATGATGTTATGGTAAGGACAGGTATTTCATTAGTAAGCATTGATAACGCACGGCTAAATCTGGAAGAAGAAATAGCGAGACCATTCGGATGGAATTTTGATAAAGTTGTCACCAATCAACAAGATACCTGGGAAACACTTTTCCAAAGAGTCAGTATCACAACAGACAATTACCTCTTAAAGCAAAAATTCTACACCAATCTTTACCGTTCTATCAGTCCACGGACCATCTGGAATGATGTAAATGGGGAATGGATAGATATGAACGGTAACAAAGCTCTTATAGACAAGCCAGGTAAAAGCGTATATGGAGGTGATTCTGCTTGGGGAATGCATTGGACATTAGGTCCATTTTATAATCTTCTCTATCCGGAGTACATGTCCAATTGGATTTACACTTACGAGCAGTTCTATCGTCGTGGCGGCTGGCTTCCCAATGGTAATCCCGGTATGAAATATTTCAGAGTCATGATAGGCAATCCTGCTTTGCCATTGATAGTCTCCGGCTATCAACATGGAATTCGTGACTTCGACAGTCAACTCATGTATCGGGCATTAATTCACCAACAAACAGCCACTATGATAAACTATCCCGGAGGAGGACAAGTCGGTAACGAAAGTTATCCCGATTATATAACCAAAGGTTATGTACCTCTATACGATGACGCATGGGATTGGAATTCTCCGCATTATCAATCATACGTTTCCAATACAATGGAATACTCATATCAAGACTATTGCGCTGCTCAATATTTTGACGCTCTTAATAAAAAAGATGACTTCAATACATTTATGAAACGTTCTGATAACTGGAAAAACATATTCGACCCATCAACCGGATATGTACGCCCCCGACGTCCCAACGGAGAGTGGATCGAAAACACCAACCCATATCATGCTCCCGGATTTTGCGAAGGCAGCGCTTGGCAATTCACCTGGTACGTTCCTCATGATGTAAAAAGCCTCATCAATTTAATAGGAGAGCGTCAATTCATCGACCGGCTGAATGCCGGATTTGCAACATCCGAAAAAGTAAGCTTCAATGCTTTAGGAGATAATATGGGAGCTTATCCTATTAATCATGGGAATGAAACAAATATGCAGGCAGCTTACCTCTTCTCTTATACCAGTGAGCCGTGGCACACCCAGAAATGGGCACGTGCTATACAAGAAAAATATTATGGAATGGGTCCCCGAGACGCCTATCCGGGAGACGAAGATCAAGGCCAAATGAGTTCTTGGTACATCTTAAGCAGCATAGGACTTTTCCAAATGGATGGCGGTTGCAGCAAAGATCCTGTATGGTTACTGGGGAGTCCGCGATTTGACCGGGTAGAAATTCTGTTAGACAACACCTATTACTCTGGAAAAAAACTTATCATAAAAGCAGAAAATGTATCCAAAGACAATTGTTACATTCAATATGTAAGATTCAATAACAAGCGCCTTAGTAATAACTATATAGAATGGAGTAAACTCAAAAAAGGAGGAACACTTCATTTCATTATGGGTGACCGACCAAATCCAAATGCATTTAAATAAATAAACACATATGAAAAATAAAAGTAAGATACTACCAGTTCTTTTTGGTTTCTTTATTATGGGGTTCTGTGACTTAGTAGGAGTATCAGTCACCTATGCGAAAGATTATTTCAGTTGGAGCGAAACCCAAGCCGGTTTCCTGCCATCAATGGTATTTATATGGTTTTTACTCATCTCTATTCCGATTTCTATCTGGATGGACAAGAAAGGTAGAAAAACAATATCACTGATAGGACTTTTATCTACTTTTATTGGAATGTTACTTCCATTACTTACATTCACACAGACAGCCTGTTATATCGCCTTTGCACTTTTAGGCATAGGAAATACCATCCTTCAAGTGTCACTTAATCCTTTATTAACCAATGTTATCGCTGAAGGAAAATTATCAAGCATTATGACAGCCGGACAATTCATCAAAGCACTATCTTCTTTTGTAGGACCTATAGTGGCCGGATTCTGCTCTGTTTATTTCAACAACTGGATATTAATGTTTCCCATATTCGCCGCCATTACTCTAATTTCCGGAATCTGGTTATTTTTCACTCCAATAAATGAGAAAGACGACAAAAGATTAACATCCAGTTTCTATCAAGTTATTTCTCTCCTGAAAAATAAAACCATCTGCCTTTTATTCGGAGGCATCATTTGTATTGTTGGCTTAGATGTAGGAATGAATGTATTTACCCCAAAACTTTTAATTGAAAATGCAGAGTTGACTAAAGAAATCGCAAGTTATGGTACAAGCTGGTATTTTGCCGCTCGCACTTTGGGGACCTTATGTGGTGTAATTCTATTAGCAAAGTTTTCCGAAATTTATTATTATCGGATCAATATGTTCATTGTATTAATAGCTTTGTCCTGCATTTATTGGATACATTCTCAATATATTATTTTGTTATTAGTATGCATTATAGCCTTTGCAATGTCTAGCATATTTGCCGTCATCTACTCGCTAGCCTTGCATACATTACCCTATAAAACCAACGAAATATCAGGACTCATGATAACTGGGATATCCGGTGGCTCCATCATTCCTCCTCTCATGGGAGTTTGCGCAGATTATACCGAAAGCCAATCAGGCTCCATCCTTGTCATGCTAATTTGTGTAATCTATCTAATTTTATGTTCGTTTCATAAATTTAAAACCATACACACAAAGTCGCATTAACATTTATTCTCAAAACAACCATTCATATATAAATTTATATTAAATAAATAAATCTTTCTAGTTTTCCTGCTTTAAATATATATATTTGCAATATGTATATACATATAAACATTATATAATACATATATCATAAGCAATTAATACTATGTAGATTAAAATATACAGCCTTTATATACAAGAAATCACATTAAATCTAATATAAAACCCTTATGACTTACTTTTTAAAATCACAGAGTATGAAGAAGCTTTTATGCAACTTACCACGCTTCGTATTATGGATAGCTTTCCTTCTAATCATTGAAAGCTATGTAACCTTGCAAGCTCAAACCAGTAGTAGTAACAACTCATCCAAAGCAATATCAGGGAAAATTGTGGATGAAACAGATTTGCCTATTGCAGGAGCTACTGTACAGGTGAAAGGATCAACAAAAGGAGCCATTTCGGATATAGATGGCTTATTTACTATTTCATCCGAACCAGGCTCTATTTTGATTTTCTCATTTTTAGGATACCAATCTATTGAATACAAGATAGATAAAGTACCTCAAACCATTAAACTTTTGCCAAAGGTAGATGAATTGGATGAAGTTACTGTGGTTGGTTTTGCTAAACAGAAAAAAGAAAGTGTGATTGGAGCAATATCAACCTTAAAACCTGAAAGATTAAAAATTCCAACCAGTAATCTGACTCAAGCCTTAGGTGGTAATGTTGCCGGAATTATATCTTACCAGTTGTCCGGTGAACCTGGAAATGACAATGTGGAATTCTTTATTCGCGGTGTGACAACTTTTGGTTACTCTAAAAGTCCACTGATATTAATCGATAATATCGAATCATCTACTACTGATCTTTCCAGACTGTCCGCAGATGACATTGCTGCTTTCTCTATAATGAAAGATGCAACAGCAACTGCCATTTATGGTGCACGCGGAGCTAATGGAGTCATTTTGATTACTACCAAGCAAGGCAAACCCGGTAAGGTAAAAATTAGTGCCAGAGTGGAAGGTTCATTGTCAGCACCTACAAAAAGAATAGACATGGTAGATCCTATCAGCTATATGAAATACCACAATGAAGCTGTACTCACACGTAATCCGTTAGCTGTCCGGCCTCATACCGATGAGAAAATAGCATCAACAATAGCCGGCAAAAATCCCTATGTATATCCGGCGGTAGACTGGTACAATGAATTATTTAATGATAATGTATTTAATTCACGTGCCAACATCAATATGAGCGGAGGTAGTGAAACTGCCAGATATTATGTTTCTTTAGGCATATCGGATGACAATGGTATCATGAAGGTAGATAAACGAAACAATTATAACAGTAACATTGATTTAAAAAAAATCTATGTACGTTCTAACATTGATATTGATGTGACCAAGACGACTACATTTTCTGTAAAATTCAGTGGCAATTTTGATGATTATACCGGTCCTATTGTAAGCGGCAATGATCTATACCGAAGAGCAATGGCAACAAGTCCTGTTTTATTCCCCAAATATTATATGCCTGATGAAAATCATACATCTACTTCACATATTTTATTTGGTAACGCAGGTGATGGTAATTACATCAATCCCTATGCGGAAATGATACGTGGTTACAAACAATACACCAATTCGGTTATTTCTGCCCAGGCGGAATTAAATCAGAAATTAGATTTTATAACTCCAGGACTTAGTATCAAAGTCTTCGCAAGTACTACCCGAAATTCATACAGCGGACAACAACGTTCTACTTCACCCTTTTATTATTCAATCAGCTATTATGATAAACTAACCGACACATATACTTTAAGGGAGCTGAACCCTAATGGTGGACGGGAAGATTTGGATTATACAGCAGAAGGGAATCAAGTCAGCAGTTCGTATTATTATGAAGCATCTCTCAACTACAACCGTACGTTCCGGGAAAAGCATAATATCACCGGATTATTAGTAGGAGTTCTGAGAGAGAATAAGAGCGGAGGCGCAAGTTCGATACAGACATCTTTACCAGCCCGTAACATTGGATTATCAGGTCGTTTTACATACGCATACGACGGACGATATTTTGCTGAAGCAAACTTTGGTTACAATGGTTCCGAAAGATTTGCCAAAAATGAACGATTCGGACTCTTTCCTTCGATAGGAGCAGGCTGGATGATCTCCGAAGAAAAGTTTTGGAATCAAGACCTTAAGAATATTATCAATAAACTGAAACTAAAAGGAACTTACGGTTTGGTAGGTAACGACAATATTGGTGCATGGAATGACAGATTCTTTTATATGTCCGAGGTAAATCTAAACGGTAGTGGTGCAAATTTCAGTTGGGGACAAGATTTTGAACGGAATGTCGGTACTATCGACATGATACGCTATCGAAATGACAAAATCAAATGGGAAATTGCTCAAAAAATGAATTTAGGTCTCGAAGTTGGGCTATTTAATATATTTGACATACAATTCGATTACTTCACCGAATATCGAAAAAACATCTTTGGCGAACGCCAAACCATCCCGTATGAAATGGGATTCAGTGCACCTCTTTATGCTAATAAAGGAGAAGCTTCTTCACATGGATTCGAAGTGCAGGTAGATGCCAACCACGCTTTCAATAAAAACTTCTGGTTAGGAGTGCGTGGCAATTTCACTTATGCAACAGGCAAATATGAGCATGTAGAAGAACCCTATCGTCCTTACCCTTGGCTTAGTCATATTGGAAAACGTATTAATCAGACTTATGGATTAATAGCGGAAAGACTGTTCATTGATGAAGAAGATATTGCAAATTCACCTGTTCAGACATATGGTGAATATATGCCCGGTGACATAAAATACAAAGATGTAAATAATGACGGAATAATTAATGATGAAGATATTGTTCCAATAGGGATTTCCTCTTCTCCAGAAATTGTATACGGCTTCGGAGTGTCGATGGGATACAAGAATTTTGATATTTCTTGTTTCTTTCAAGGAGCAGCGAGATCTTCTTTCTTTATTAATTCCAAAGCAACAAATCCTTTCATGCAAATGGATTTCGGAGGAAATAACCTCAATGGTATGATGCAAGCATATGCGGATGATTACTGGTCTGAATCGAATCGTAATATATACGCTACTTTCCCAAGATTGTCAACTACTGACATTGCAAACAATAACAGAAACAGTACATGGTGGTTACGCGACGGTTCTTACTTGCGTTTAAAATCAGTCGAAATCGGATATACATTACCTAAAAGGCTGACCAGCCATCTAGGTATGTCCAATTTGAGAATCTATGCCAGCGGACTAAATCTTTTCGCATGGAATCGTTTTAAATTATGGGATGTAGAACAAGGAAACGACGGAATGCAATATCCTATTCAGGCAGTTTACAATTTTGGTATTAACTTAAGCTTCTGATTACATTATGAAATACAAACATTTATTCACTAGTACATTATTGGCGATATTAATCACATCCTGCAACTATCTTGATATCGTGCCGGATAATATCGCAACGCTTGAAATGGCATTCAACACTCGGGCTAATGCTGAAAAATATTTAGCCACCTGCTATAACTTCGTACCTACAGCAGCCAATCTTGATCACAACTCCGGCCTCATCTGCGGTGGAGAAATGTGGTATCTGAAACCAGAGTCCCACTACTATAAAAATATAACCTCATTCAACATTGCACGTGGTATGCAAAACTCTAACGACCCCTTACTAAATTACTGGGATGGAGGTCAGGGAGGCTACAACATATTCAGAGGAATCCATGAATGCAATATTTTTATAGACAACATCGATCGCGTACCTGACATGCGTATGGAAGAGAAAAATAAATGGAAAGCCGAAGTGATGACTCTGAAAGCATATTATATTTATTATCTCATGTTGCACTATGGGCCCATTCCTTTACTTAAAGAGAACATCAGCGTAGAAGCAGACTTAGATATGATGCAACTGGAGAGAGAAACGATTAATGATATCGTCACTTATACAACTGATTTATTGGATGAAGCCATGAACATCCCTTCCGGATTAACATTCAATGTGACTTCTCCACGCACGGAATTAGGGCGTATCACATTACCTATTGCGAAAGCAATCAAGGCTAAATTACTAATACTGGCTGCCAGTCCTTTATTCAACGGCAATACGATGTATGCTGAATTTGTCAATTCAGAAGGGATACCTTTCTTCGACCAAGAGTATAAAAAGGAAAAATGGGAGGCGGCAGCCGCAGCGTGCCTGGATGCCATCAACACTGCCCACGAAGCCGGAGCTTCTTTATACAAATTTGATGAGAAGCTAAATTATACTCCTTCATCAACTTTACAACAAGAGTTGACACTACGTAACACAATTACCGGTCGTTTTAATTCTGAAATAATATGGGCATTAGGTTCCAATGCAACAGATGGAATACAGAATCTATGCCAAGCGCATTTAACCAGCTATTCATTGGGGAACAGAATGATTCGTAGTTGCTCACAACTTGTGCCGTCATTAGAAATTGTAGAACAATTCTATACAGCGAACGGAGTCCCGATGGATGAGGATAAAGATTATGAATATGAAAACAGATATAAACTGACAACAACTCCAGAAGATGATCCTATTCATTTTACACCAAACTACACAACTATCAAGATGCATTTAAACAGAGAGCCTCGTTTTTATGCCTATATTGGTTTTGATGGTGGAAAATGGTTCTCCATCGAATGCTGTAACGACAATGAAACGAGCTCCTATCCTATCAAATCAAAGAAAGGAGATATTGCCGGCGTTTCAGACGAACTATATTCACCGACAGGTTATTTCACAAAGAAATTGGTTAGTTATCAAAACGTAAACACCAGTGCGACCAATATCAATTACGTATATTCTTTCCCGATTATTCGCCTGTCCGATCTATACCTGCTATATGCAGAAGCTCTCAACGAGCTTAATGAAACTCCGACTACAGATGTATACTACTATGTACAACAGGTCAGGAATAAAGCCGGTCTGGATGAAGGAGGTTCTTTGGTAAATACATGGCGTAATCATTCCAACCGCCCGGATAAGCCAACCACCCAAAGAGGAATGCGTGAAATTATACAGAAAGAGCGAATGATAGAGCTTGCATTCGAAGGCCATCGTTACCATGATGTACGCAGATGGAAGTTAGGCTCTACATATCTGAATACTCAGATAAAAGGCTGGTCGGTATTAGAGCAGGACCCGGAGTACTTTTATAATGCACGAGTTCTCTTCACGAGAAAATTCATGCCAAGAGATTATTTATGGCCTATTAAGACCAATTCTATCAACAGAAATCCGAAACTTGTTCAGAATCCTCAATGGTAACTTTTAACATAAAAATGACAAAGATGAAAAATATAGCTTTTATACTTTTAATACTTGCAGCAGTTTGTTTTGCAAACTGCGCCGGTGATTACGAGGCCGAACCACGCGGTACGAATGATGGAAAAGCTCCGGCACCGATTACTAATATATCGGTGAAGAATGTAAACGGAGGAGCTATTATTAAATATACTCCTTCCGATGATGTCGATTTATTATACGTCAAAGCTATCTTCACTAATACCCGCGGAGAACAGCAGGAAGTAAGATCTTCCATGTATGTAGATTCTTTGGTAATAGAAGGGCTGGGGGATACACAAAAGAGAGAGGTCAAACTTTACTCTGTAGACCGCCACGAAAACTATTCCACACCGGCTATCGTGACTATTGAGCCTCTGACTCCTGCAGTCGTTCAGACACAAGAATCATTAAAAGTGACTGAAAGTTTTGGAGGTTTCTTCCTCGATTTCAATAATGCAGCAAGAAGTGCATTATCTTTCTACATTTACAAATGGGTAGATGAGCACAATGAATACGAGATCCATGACGTATACTCCTCACAACAGGAAGAAGGCCGCCTGACTATAAAAGGCTTAGAACATAAATTATTGAAATTAGCCATCTTCGTTAGGGATAAATGGGAAAACACTTCCGACACATTGTATGCCGAAATTACTCCTTGGAAAGAAAGCTTATTAGATAAAACAAAATTCCAACTTGTCAAAGTTATGGATGATGTCAGCTGGGATTACCACGAAGGTTATCATTCCCGTCTATGGGACGGGCAAATAGGTGGATGGAACTGGGGACATACCGAATACCCGATACCTTTCCCGCATGCCTTCAGTATTGATTTGAATGTCAATGTACGTCTCAGCCAATTCCAATTCTGGCAACGTCTGGACAGCCAAGACTTATTATATGCCCATGGAGCTCCCAAGTACTTCAAATTATATGGCTGCGAAGAGGGTAAAGATTTGCAGAATCCGGATAACTGGGTGGTATTATTTGATGGAGAAATGAAGAAACCATCCGGCGGGGCATTTGGTGATGCGCTTACTCAGGAAGATATTGAGGAAGCCCAAAGAGGCCATGTATTTACCCTCAACCAAGATGTACCATTCATTCGCTACTTCCGGTTCCAGAGTTTAATGTCATGGTCGGGAATGGAAACATCAGTTATGTCAGAAATCACTCTTTGGGGAGATATCCAAGGTGAAGAATAACCTTATAAAATAGACAGAAATGAAAAAAGTAATATATATAATAACTACTATTCTCCTGTGTATGACCTCCTGCACAGATATTCATGATACCTATTCTGAATATATCAAAGACGGAGAACAAATTTATGTAGGAAAGCTGGCGGATGTAAAAATACATCCGGGATTTCAGCGTATGATGATAACGGGGTCTATGAAATATCTAGCCACAGCAAAGACTTGCATAATAGAACTTGTAGGTTACGACAAGGTTTTCACAACAGACATTGACAGAACGCAACCTGAATTCAGTTATGAAATCAAAGATGTGGAAGAAGGCAACTATTACGTTAAAATAACCACAAAGGATAAAGAAGGTAATACCTCACTATCCGAAACCTACAATGTAGATGTATACGGAACGGAGCACATAGCGACTTATTATCCCAAGCGAATTACCGATATACAATTCGTCATTGCCGACAACTCGCTCAACTTAATTTGGAATCAGGCAGACAATGTGGTGGAAGCAATAGTTAAGTACTATGATTCAAATGAGCAACTACTAACTTTAACAGTGAAAGGAGATGCTGCTTCAACCAATTTACCTGATTGGAAAGCTACTTCTATATTAACAGTAGAAACACGAATCCTACCCAGCGAAACAGCATTGGATATCGTATCCCTGCCCATTTCAGAATACACTTTGCCCGACGATCCGATTGTAGAAATCCCCAGAACTAACTTTGCCAACGCAAATATGCCTTCAGATGTTGTAAACGGTTATGGCGGTTCAGTAGAAAAGTTATGGAACAATGATACATGGAATTATGACAGCGGTTATCATGCCGGCGATAATCAAGGAGTTCCTCATCATCTGACCATTGACATGGGACTTACAGCAACGATTACCGAATGCGAACTGTTCTTTACCGGATATGAAAGAACAGACTGGATGCCTCGATTATTCCAAATATGGGGAATTGAAGATGTAGAAGACCTGGAAAGCCATGAACCGGATGTTCCATCTATAAACCCGGCTTGGGAAGAAAGTGCGAAAGCAAAAGGATGGAAACAGCTGACTACAAAAAACATTTCTGTTTCCGGTTGGCAACCCAGTATTAAGTTCGCCTGCGATAAAGAACACGAAAATATAAGATACATCAGATACCGTATTGTAGAATCACTCTCAGCTCCACACGTAGGAATGGGGGCCTATGGTTCCGCCAGCGAAATCAAGTTCTGGGGTAAAAAGGTTAGTTTGTTACAGTGATAACAGTTGAATTTGTTTTTGCATAGGAGTGTATACAAAAAAAGAATGATACATTCCTATGTAAAAAACAAATTTGTATCTTGAATCCAAAAGACCGAAAGTTAATATGAAAAGAATACCATTGAGTTTATTCACGTTTTTATTCCTCCTATCCGGATTATGTGCAGCACCTACCAAGACTGTCTGGCAAATCGGGGAGAAAAATCATAGTGCCAGTGAGTTGGCATTGTCCCCTGACAAATACAAAGAGTTTCTGGCAAATGATTTTGGTTGGGAGGACAGGTTTTATATCATTGGATTGTCTTCCCCTCAAAAAGATTTTCCTTATGTTCTGCCGGGACCTGCCGATCATTGGGGAGGAACAAGTTATACTGCCGGTATACGGACTCATGTTTTAAACATACTCTTTGGTATGAAGGAAGTTCCCGAAACGGACTCATGGAAATTAATCATAGACCTATTAGATACTCACCACGAATTTCCGGCACTATTTAAAATAACGATCAACGGAAAATCATGGAAATATGCACTTCCCAAAGGAAGTGGAAAATCAATAGACGGTGACTATTCACAAATCAAACCGCATACGATCGAAATTCCTCTGAACTCCGGAGTGATCAGAAAAGGAAGCAACTCCATCGCGCTTACAAGTCTCGAAGGCTCATGGATTCTCTTCGATGATATCAGACTTATGGGGCCGGATAATGCTGAACTAAATGAAGTCAACAAATCCGTTTATCTCCGGGATGTTAAAGCTGCGGACTTTCAAACCACCAGTCCTGTAGCCCAACCACTATTAGTAGACATAGAACATCTTTCCGGGCATCCTCTCCTTGAAGTGAAAGTAGATGGAAAAAAGATACTGGAACAACGTTTGGAAAAAGGAAGATACATACTAGAAGCTCCGATGCCAGTTGTCAAGTCTCCCAAGACAAGCCATTACATCATATCCGCCGATGGTGCAATCTTAGATAAAGGAATGATCAGACGCGCACCTCACAATACAATCACACTGGCCGATTACATCGATACACGAATGGGAACTGCGCACTCCCGTTGGATGATAGCACCAGGTCCGTGGATGCCATTCAGCATGGTCAAATTAAGTCCGGACAATCAGGATAGCGGTTGGCAATCGGGATATGATCCTTCATTCGAGAGCATAGGTACGTTTAGCCACATACACGAATGGACCATGGCGGGTCTGGGCATCATGCCTGCCAACGGTCCTTTAAAAACGGAGATAGGCAGCCAGTCTTCCTTAGTCAAAGATGCCAATTCGTATCGTTCAGCCATCGACAAAACAAGTGAAGAAACGAAAGTCGGATATTATAAAGTAGACTTGACCGATTATCAAATCAAGGCGGAACTGACTGCCACCTCCCGGTGTGGTTTTCAGCGTTATACATATCCGCAAGATAAGGATGCCCGTGTCATGATCGACCTGAAAATCCCTAGTGAATACGATTACCAAATTGTTGAAGGAAGTATAAAGCAAACAGGAGCACGACGGATCGAAGGATTCAGCAAGCAGCTATCCAAAAATGTATGGTCGGCGGATGCGGATCAGAACTATACAATTTATTTCGTGATTGAATTCAATAAAGATATCAAGAAATTTGGAGGATGGCACGATCATACTTTATGGGAAACAGATACTATGACAGCCAGCTACCCTCAGCGATTCGGCTGTTATGCCGAATTTGATACTACCGATTATCCGGAAGTTATGGTACGTTCCGGAATATCTTATGTAGATATGGCAGGGGCTTCCAACAATCTTTCCAATGAGATAACGGAACCATTCGGGTGGAATTTTGAAGCTGTACGCAAACATCAGTCGGATAGTTGGAATAATATTTTAAACAGAGTCCGGATATACAGCAACGATTATCGGGAAAAGGTAAGATTTTACACCAATTTATACCGTGCTTTCTGCCGGAATACTTTCAGTGATGCAGACCGCAGATGGGTGGATGCAGCAGGCAACATTCAAAAGCTGGACGACCCGGATGCTGTCGCTTTGGGATGCGATGCCTTCTGGAATACTTTTTGGAATCTGAATCAGGTATGGAATCTGATTGCTCCCGAGTGGTCATCCAGATGGGTAAAATCGCAGTTGGCTATGTATGACGCCAACGGATGGCTGGCAAAAGGCCCCAGCGGAATGAAATACATACCTGTAATGGTGGCCGAACATGAGATTCCCCTTTTAGTAAGTACTTACCAAATGGGAATACGGAATTACGATGCAGAAAAAATGTTCCGGGCAATCGTAAAGATGCAAACTACCCCAGCTCAACGTGTAGCCAATGGGTTTGCCGGCAACAGAGATTTGGAAACTTATCTGCAACATCAATATGTACCTGCCGACAAAGGACGTTTTTCTAACACATTAGAATACTCTTATGACGACTGGACAGTCTCTCAACTAGCAAAAGCACTGGGAAAAGAGGAATATTACCGAACATTCTCCAACAGAGGCAACTGGTGGAAAAACGCAATCAACCCGGCGACAGGTTATGCCCAAATGCGCTACAGCAATGGAGAATGGGAAAAGAACTTTGATCCGTTCAAATCAGGAGCTAACCATCATTATGTAGAGGGAAACGCCTGGCAACTTACTTTTTTTGTACCTCAGAACGTTCCCGCACTCACCGAAATTATCGGTAAAGAGCTCTTCATCGACCGGCTGTCATGGGGATTCAAAGCCAGTGAGCCATGGAGGTATAATGCCCCGGGAGACCAGTATTGGGACTTTCCAGTAGTACAAGGTAACCAGCAATCCATGCACTTCGCCTTTCTATTCAACTGGGCAGGCCAACCGTGGCAAACGCAACGGTGGAGCCGTTCCATTATCGACCGCTATTATGGCTTTGACACATCAAATGCCTATTTGGGAGACGAAGACCAAGGACAAATGAGCGCTTGGTTTGTCATGGCTGCATTGGGATTATTCCAGACGGACGGAGGTTGTAACGCAGAACCTGTTTATGAACTGGGGAGTCCTCTGTTTGAAAAAATAAAAATAGATTTGGGAAAACATTTCGGTAGAGGAAAGCAATTTATCATCAAAGCTAGCAATACTTCGCGGGAAAATAAGTACATCCAGTCCGCCAAACTAAACGGCAAGAAGTTGAACTCTTTCAAGTTTCCGGCAAAAGAACTGCTCAAAGGCGGCACATTGGAACTTGAAATGGGAGATCGTCCGAATAAAAATTGGGGAATCAAATAACATCATAAAAAAAATAGTAACAAATGAAAAAGATCTTACTCAGTCTTATCACAGCAGCCGTTTTATTATCATGTCAGTCATCACGTGACACATCACACAAGTATACAGCCATCACTCCGGGAGTAGAATGGCTCGACACCAACAACGAGAAAATAAATGCTCACGGAGGCGGTATATTATATCACGAGGGAATTTACTACTGGTATGGCGAATGTAAAAGTGATTCCACTTACTGGAATCCCAATGTTCCCGGTTGGGAATGTTATCGTACGGAAGCCGGTGGAGTAAATTGTTACTCTTCCAAGGACCTTCTCAACTGGAAATATGAAGGACTCGTTCTCCAACCGGAAATATCTGACACACAATCCGATCTCCATCCTTCCAAAGTGCTGGAGAGACCTAAAGTTATATACAATGACAAAACCAAGAAATTTGTAATGTGGCTGCACGTGGACAGTGACGACTACAATAAAGCTGCTGCCGGAGTCGCTGTTTCCGATTCACCGACTGGTGTTTTCACCTATCTGGGTTCGATGCACCCGAACGGGCAAATCAGCCGGGACATGACCCTATTCAAAGATGACGACGGCAAAGCTTATCATATCTACTCTTCCGAACAGAATTCTACATTATATATCAGTTTGCTGTCCGACGATTACCTGAAACCTTCCGGCACTTTCACACGCAATTTCGCAGGTAAATTCCGGGAAGCCCCTGCTGTGTTCAAACACAACGGACTATACTACGTCATCAGTTCGGGATGTACCGGCTGGAGTCCCAATGAAGCGGAATATGCAGTGGCTACCCAAATTTTAGGACCATGGACCGTAAAAGGAAATCCTTGTGTAGGAAAAGATGCCGACAAAACCTTCTATGGACAAAGTACCCATGTACTGCCGATTCAAGGAAAGAAAGACGCATACATAGCCATGTTTGACAAATGGAATAAAACAGACCTAATTCACTCAACCTATATCTGGTTGCCTATACAGTTCCGTGAAGACGGAAGCATGGCTATTCAATGGCTGGATAGCTGGTCACCTGATACATACGAATTCTAATTAAGATATAGCAACGGCATATCATTTTCTAAAAGGAACTCACATGAGAAAGATAAAAATTAAAGAAATCGTTTGTATCATCGGATTGTTGGGAACTCTCACAGCTCATTCTCAAAATACAGTCTGGCAAATAGGAAACAAAGATAAATCCGCCAAAGAGTTCAAGTTCTATAAAAACGATTATCGGAACTACATCAATGATGTTTATCTATACGAAGTAGGGAGAAATCATTCTGCTGATTTTCCTTACTTTCTGCCGGGGCCTAGTGATGCCTGGGCAGGTGGCATATCAGGGCAGGCTGTTATTGGCTTTTCATTGGCCGAAGCTCCTTCTCCGACAACCCAAATACAACTACGACTTCTATTTGCAGAAACTCATCCTTCCTCACCTCCCCGACTGGAGGTGAGGCTCAACAGCTTCGAGAAATCCATCCAAACACCCAAAGGCACAAACCCTGAATATCTGGACACAAAAGAAACAACTTCAAAAGAGTTATCCGTCACGCTTGACATTCCGGCTGATGAGTTCAGAGCAGGAAACAACACACTCACGATCCGAAATATATCAGGCAGTTGGGTAGCATTCGACCAGATAAAGCTGACATCTGACTCTCCTCTGCAAACAAACAATCTTACGACCAAAGCCAGTCTCGTATCTTCCGCCTTCTCTCCTGTATTGGTGGTCGGAAAGAAAAAAGAACTGAGACAGCCGGTCAAAATAAAAGCAGTCAACTGGCATCATAAAAAGAGACCGGTGGAACTGCAAGTCGGTAATTTCCCACCGGAAAGATACGTATTGTCCCCCGGAATAAATAACATTGAGACATCCATTCCGGAAGTCACCGCTCCATGTGAGTTACCGATCATACTGAAAGAACAAGGAAAAACCGTCAGCAAAATCAATGAAAAGGCAACTCCTGTCAAGAAATGGACAGTATATCTCGTTCAGCATACTCACACAGATATAGGCTACACCAAACCTCAAACCGAAATCCTGTCGGAACATCTCCGGTATATAGATTATGCCATTGAATACTGCGAACAAACAAAAGACTACACAGATGATGCGAAGTTCAGATGGACCTGCGAATCGGCGTGGGCTGTAGACGAGTATTTGAAAAACAGACCGGAAGAACAAGTGAACAAACTAAAAAAATACATTGCCGAAGGACAAATAGAAGTTGCATCCATGTATTTCAATATGTCGGAGATTGTAGACGAAAACTCTTTCAAGACTTTCCTTCAGCCTGTCAAAGAATTCAGAAAACATGGAATTCCCTCTGCGCTGGCCATGCAGAATGACGTCAACGGAATTGCATGGTGTCTGGCAGATTATCTGCCGGACCTCGGGATAAAATACCTGTGGATGGGAGAACACCATTACAAATCGCAGGTTCCGTTTAATATGCCGACTGTCTTCCAATGGGAATCTCCGTCAGGTAAACCGATCCTGACTTACCGTGCCGACCATTATAATACCGGCAATTTCTGGGGAATAGAGCAGGGAGACATTCAAAAGACAGAACCGAAGTTACTACATTATTTATCAGAACTGGAGCGTAAGCATTATCCGTTTGATGCAGTAGGCGTACAATACTCCGGTTATTTCACGGATAATTCACCGCCCTCCATCATTGAATGCAAACTCATCAGAGAGTGGAATGAAAAGTACGCATATCCTAAGCTACGAAGTGCCACTGCATCCGAATTTCTGGATTATGTAACGAAGCGATACGAGGATAAAATTCCCGCATACAGAGCCGCATATCCAGACTGGTGGACAGACGGTTTCGGTTCTGCCGCAAGAGAAACAGCAGCTTCACGCAAAACTCATTCGGATATGACAGCGGTAGAAGGGCTACTGTCTATGGCTGTATTAAAAGACAAATGCCTGCCACAGACCACTCACCAACGAATAGAGCACATACATGAAAGCCTGCTATTTTATGATGAACACACGTTCGGAGCATCCGAAAGCGTCAGTGATCCGTTGTGCGAAAACAGTCAGGTGCAATGGGGAGAAAAGTCAGCCTATGCATGGGAAGCAGTCAAAAGAACACAAATGCTGTATGAAACCTCCGTCGGTTTACTTCAAGGAGACCTCCGCAGAGGCAAGAACCCGACCCTTACGATTTTCAATACGTTGAACTGGAAACGTTCGGAGATGCTGACTGTATATATTGATTTTGAAGTGATCCCCCGAAACCAATTCTTCGAAATAACAGACTTTCAAGGACATTCGTTGAAAGTTCAACCGATCCGTTATCGCAGAGAAGGGTGCTACTATGCAATTTTCGCAGAGGATATTCCGCCTATGGGATACAAGACGTTTGAAATTGTCTTCAAACAACCGTCTACTGATACAGGAACTATTACAATAAACAATGCCAGTATCGAAAATCATTTCTACAAACTACAACTCAACCCGGACAAAGGAACGATCCAAAGTTTGTATGATAAAGAATTGAATTGTGAACTGGTCGATAGTTCGTCTCCATGGGAACTGGGTGCTTTTATCTATGAGAAATTAGGTAATCGTGACCAATTGGCCCAATATCGCCTGGATGATTACAACAGAACAGGATTGAGTGAGTGCCGGATCATCGACAGTTCGAATGGACCTATTTATCAACGTATCCTGTTGCAGGGAAAATCTCCGGGAACAGACGAAGCATTCGGGGTCAATCTGGAAATTAAATTATATCATGATACCAAACGAATAGAACTGGAGTACGCAATCAAGCGTCTGCCGGAAACGGATCCCTCAGGGATATACGTTGCTTTTCCCTTCCAACTGCCCGAAGGAAAACTGGCATTCGACGTTCAGGGCGGAACAGTTATATCTGGCAAGAATCAACTGGAAGGGACATCTACAGACTGGAATACTGTTCAAAACTTTGTATCGGTACAAAATAATCAGGCGCAAATTATTATAGGAAGCAGCCTCATCCCCCTCTATCAACTAGGAGACATAAATCTCGGTAAATTTCAATATCAGAAACAATACGAAAGGCCTCATGTCTACTCGTGGGTGATGAATAATTACTGGAATACCAACTTCAAAGCTTCCCAAGAAGGAGAGTTCCGTTGGAGTTACCATCTGACCTCTTCCGTTGACCCATCTAGCAACCTTGCTACCAAGTTTGGCTGGAGCTCACGTATTCCTCTATATGCCCGGGTAATGCCGACAGGAACAGAGAATCATAAACCCACAGAGTACTCAGCCTTCCATTTTGAGAAAGACAATTTCCTGATGACTTCATGTACCCCCTCTAAAGAAGAAGGTTATATACTACTGAATATTAGAGAGATAGATGGAAAGAGAACCAACCTCAGGATTTTAAATGAAGACGGGCAAACCATCCCCTTCACAATAGTAAACGCTATTGAAGAGAAATTGGAAAATGAAACGTCAGAGCATATATTTGAGGGGTACCAGAATAAATTTATAAAGATAAAACGTTTTTAATCAAAAGAATCAAATGCGTAGTCTACCCTAAAAAACGGAAGAATCATCACCACAAAGAGACGAGGAGATGTCAAAAGTCAGTAGCAACTCTCCTAATACTATTGACTTTTGCCCCTCATCATCTGTCAGAACGACCGGAAAGTATCTGCTCCAAACTTTCATCGACCACTCCCGCCAACTGAAGATTGGACAGCAAGCGGTCATAAGAAATCCTCCCTACTCCTTCCATTTTCAGCAGCCATCTCCATCCCTTTCCCGATACTAATTCCAGCAGTTGCCCTACCGTCCGGATTTCTTCTTTATACAAGACATTAGTCAGCCTCGTATCGGCCACTTTGCCGACAGACAATTGGAGTACCCTTTCTTCCTGATTCAAATTTATATTCTTGCTTTTATCCGCCAAAGACTGAAAACGGGCATCTATGATATGTTTCCGATAAGTAGCCAACACATTCTTTCTCACTTTCAGTCCTCTGAGATGAGAATTATAAATCTGTAACGCCCTGTCATAAGTAATTCGATGCCGACCGGCAACTTTCTCTATTGACTCCCCCATAGAGATGGAGTAGAAAATATCACGGGCTCCGGGATGAACAATCAATTGGGAAAGTTCACGAATAATAATTTCATATAGAGGTTTACACGTTTTCTGTGTTCGCAATACATATAGCAGATCATCATATCTGGAAATAATAAAGTCGCGTTCCAGCTTTTTCTCTTCCACAATCTTTGCCAGATAATCCGCTTGCAATCCAAGCCTTTTGTGAGCTTCGAGATAGGCAGTCAGACTTTCGTCATCCAAGAACAGTTGGTTGCCCATCCGGCAACTGGTAATGTAACCGAGATTCGCCCAGTTTCGCAGAGTTGCTTCCTGAACGCCATGTCTTTCAGACATTTGTTTTGTTGTGAGCCAATAGGACATAAAAAAACGGAACTAAGTTAATACTCTTACCTAGTTCCGTACCTTTTATATTATAAAAGAGTACGGAGCTGTCACATCCCGCTAATAGGAGGTAGTAACGGCTACCTGATGTATACGGGCAGACAGCCCGTACCCTATGAGAAGTCATAGAAGTACAGGCGTCTTCCCGGCATACATCAAAAAAATCCGTTACAATTTCCTATTAGCCGAGGAAACGCGCAATCGCACACCTTTAAACGGTATGCTACGTTCCGATGACAAAGTTACAAATAGTTTTCGGAAAATAACAAAAGAGGCTAATAAATGTTTGGGGAAAATTAGAAACAAAGCAATCGTCACTATTATATAAATTCAAAAGACTATGTTGTAACAATTAACATTACCAATCCATCATTTTATATTATATAAAAGTAGAACAGAATCTGAATTATTTCACAATATCATTCAGATCAAAGTAGAGCAAACGTGTAGCAGAATCCACATCTTCATCATTCAATGGGACAAAACCGTTTTTCATATAAAAAGGCACAGCAGCCGCATACGCATCAACAGTTAAAAAACGGCAACCTGTTTTATTCTCAATAATAAAATAACTTTTAATAAAATTCAATAGGAATGAGCCTATTGATTGACCTTTTACAGACAAGTCAACACCCAAACGACAAATCTTTGCAGCAGGATAGCTTTTTAAACGCTTCTCATTCACAAACCGATGTTTGCGGAAACGATTGAATTCAGTTTTATTTTCAAAATCAGACAAAGAGATCCTGTCATTGGCAAGACTGAAATAAGCAACCGATCGCTGATTAACTTTATTCTCAAGTACATAACTGACAGCCAGCAAAGCTTCCCGATACAGGAAAGATTCATTCAAAATAAAATCGTTCAAGTCGGTATCTCCGCAATCGAACGATTCTATTTTTTCTGAGGTATCTAGTTTACGCATCTCATACGTTGTCTCTATTAACTGACGATCCATATCTATTTTTTAAATATTTTCATTGCCAGTTCGTAGTCTTTCAATCTTTTTGCCCGCTGCTCGGAGGTCTCCCTGCGTTTTTCTTTCATCCGCTCTTCAAACCGCCGTGCATCTTCTCCGAAAAGTATCGGAGTTTCTTTAATCGGTCTTGCCATACTCACCTATCTCCTTTCTTCATTTAATACGCTACAAAAGTAACCTAATAAATCGGGAAGTGCAAGTAACCAGGAATTTATCTTCGAGACATATATGTCTCAAATACACTCACTATATCTTCTCTATATTTCTTTATATCAAAAAGAGATTGCCGCTATCTTCATAAAACACGGAATAAAATACGAACCGACCTTCGATATATACATCGAGAAATACGATTGGTAGAAGCAGAATTATTCTCACCCCTTTGAGAAAATATTCTCATAGGCATGAGTATTTTTTCTCACTGTGGTGAGAATTTTTTCTCAAGGCGATGAGAATAGTTTGAGAACTTTATTGCAGTTGCCCCGCCGCTTTCAAGTAAGCCACATAGTTTACATACAACTGAAAATGGGCATCCACTTTCGTCTGATACGCCTGTTGCCACATAACTTGCGCTTCCAGATAATCCGAAAGAGTTTCCAATCCCACCTCATACTGTTTGCCGCTGACTTTCATATTCTCTTCCGCCTGTTCCAGCGAACGTTCTGAAAGCTCGCATTCCAGTCGGGCCTCATCCAAATTATTAGTGGCCTGCGTCAATTCAAGCAACATCTTTTCATTGGCATTTTCCTGTTCAAGACGAGTCTGTTCCAGTTTTACCTTGGCAGAGCGCACCTTATTCATACGTTCGCCAAAATGAAACAGAGGTACTGAAACATTCAGAAAGACGGAGAATGATCCTTTTTTCATCAAAGTTTCGTCATTGATTTCCAATCCATGGAAATAGTCATAACTTCCCTTCACTCCCACACGTGGCAGCAGTTCACTCCGATTCAGCTTTACCTGCTGCTCGGCCATGGCGATCTGTTTATTCAAAATACCATATTCGGGACGGGCACTGATATCGGCAACCTGTGTCTTCCACTCTTGCTCCACTTCCGGAAATTCATCCGAGATATCAATCCCCGCTGTCAGAGGCCGACCGATATAATGGCAAAGATTCATGCCGGCAAGACGGAGCGCATTATCCGCCTTGCGCAATGCCAGCTCACTCTCATTAAGTTTCACTTGTACCTTCAACACATCATTCTGAGGTTTCATGCCATGCTGGTGGGCACTCTTCACATTCCGAAACAGCTCATTGAGCAACACATGATATTTCTCCGCTACTTTCTTCATTTCTTTGGCTTTCACTAGTTGCACATAAGCCTTGTCTGTATTCAGAATCACTCCGGATGCAGTCAGTTCCTCATTCAGATGTGCCATTTCCTTGCCGAGCAATGACATTTTATAGGCGGCGCGAATCTTTCCGCCCATATAAAGCGGTTGTTCCACTTGTACTCCGCCTGTATAGACGGTCCCGACTTTATAGTCCAGATTCAATCCGGGGAAATAAGCGTAACCGCTTGTTGCCAACTCTCCAGTAACGGGATCGGGCAGGAATACCGGCAGATTTCCTCCCCGAATGCCCAAGCTGCCGTCTGCCGTACTATACAGTCCGGTTCCGCTTGCTGTAAAATTGGGGAAGAAGTTAGCTTTATAGCTGAGAGACAGCAGCCGGGCTGCCTCCGTCTGTTTATCGGCAGCAGCCATTTCCTTGTTATATTTTAGAGCCATTTCACGGCATTGTTTCAGGCTGAGCTTCTCTTGTGCCGAAACAGAAAGAGAAGCCGCCATTCCAAACAAAACACTAACAGCTACGAGAAATTCTTTTTTCATTTGTCTGTCTTTTTGATATGAAAGAATAATGCATACAGAATCGGGATAAAGAGCAACGTGATGAGCGTGCCAAACAGCAATCCTCCCATGATAGAAGCTGCCAACGAACCGAACATAGCATCGGGCAACAGCGGAATCATTCCAAGAATAGTGGTCAGCGAAGCCATCATCACCGGACGGAGACGACTCTGGGAGCTATCGATCAACGCAGTGACCGGTTCTACTCCCTGGCTGATCTGCAACGTAATTTCATCCATCAGCACAATTCCGTTCTTTATAATCATACCGATCAATCCCAATGTGCCGACAATCGCCACAAAATTGAATGTCTTCCCGGTCAGCAACATCACGGCGACTACACCGACAAAAACCAACGGTATGCAGCAGAAAATGATAATCGGCTTACGATAGTCTTTAAACAGCATAATCAGTATCGAGATCATCAGAATAATGGCAAACGGGAAGTTCTTGAACAAATACTGCATAGATTTCGTACTGGCATTCCTTTCACCCTGCCATTGCAGTTTATAACCGTCGGGCAATGGGATCTGCTCTATCTGTGCGGCAATGGACTGGCGTGCCTTCTCTGTTTCTATTCCCGGAACAGGCGAACACTGTACACGCTGGCTACGCTGCCCGTTATAGCGGGGGACGACGGGATCTTCCCACTGTACATCGATCCGCTTGCTGATCTGTTTCAACGGAGTAGTTCCCATCAAGGTTTCTACCAGTTCGTCTTTCGAAAGCGTTCCCGTTTTCAGTTTCATCATCATCTCCTGCGTCAACAAGCCATTCAAAGAAGGAAGAGAAGAAAATATTTGTGTGTTATCCAAATCCTCAATCGGTCTTCCCTGTTCGTCAAGGCAGCGCAGATAGATATTGTCCCGATGGATTCCTTCGTGGAAAGAACCGATGGGAATGCCACTGGTGGCCGAAAGCAACGAGAGGCTTACATCATTACGGCTCAGTCCGATAGCGCGGGCAGTCGGCTGGTCATATTCAATGGTCAGCACGGGAATCTGCGGCTCCCAGTCCGTAGTTATCAGATATACATCCGGACAGCTTTCCATAATGCTGCGGGCACTGTCTGCCAATTGATGCAAAACAACCGGGTCCGGCCCCGTAAACTGTGCCTCGATCGGATATTTCTTGAACATCAGGTTATAGCGGTTCAGTTTCACGTAGGCATCGGGGTAACGAGACGAAAGATATTGCTGAATCTCGGGCATATTATCCACCAATGCATCGGGAGAAGTAAAGTCTATAATCAATTCACCGTATGCCAAAGAAGGATTGGCTATGTTACGCACCAAATTATAACGACCGGGGGTACCACCGACGGAAGCTGTGACATGGGTCACTTCCGGACGAGTTTTCAGATAGGCTTCAATCTCTTCCAAGTCACGTGTGACACGGGTATAATTTGTTCCTTCCGGCAATTTATATTCCATATAAAGCTGATCGTACACCATATCCGGAAAGAAACCCTGTTTCATGAACCGATAGCTGAAAGCTGAAAGAGCAACCAACGCTACCATCGCAAAGACAAAACTCCAGCGATGAGCCAGACTAAACCGCAGCAAGGAACGTAGGACGGCATAAATCTTTCCTTCATACACCCGTTTTCCGGTAGTTGACGCTTCTTTCGAAACTTCGGGATGCAAAATTCGGTTGGCCATCAACGGTACGTGCACCAGAGCCAGTACCCAGCTAAGCAGTAACGAAACCGCCAGCACGATAAATAAGTCGCGCGTATACACCCCTGCAGTATCGGGAGACATGAAGATAGGCAGGAAAGCAATGATAGCAATCAAAGTGGCTCCGAGCAAAGGCATCGCAGTCTGCCGCCCGATAGCGGTCATTGCCTCCATACGGCTCTTGCCGGCTTTCAGATCGACCAGTATACCGTCAATAATAACAATCGCATTATCAACCAGCATCCCCATAGCAAGCACAAATGACGCCAGCGAAACCCGTTGCATCGTGCCATCCACAAAATACAGGAACAGAAAGGAGCCGAACACCGTTACCACCAGACTGATTCCGATAATAACTCCACTCTTGAATCCCATCGTTATCATCAGAATGACAACTACGATAATGACCGATTCGATCAGATTAAGAATGAATGTTCCCAACGAACCGGATACACGTTCCGGCTGGTAGAATACTTTATGACACTCCACTCCTGTCGGAAGCCGCTCCGCTTTCAATTCGTCCAGTTTCTGTTCTACCCGTTTGCCAATCTTGATGATATCCGAACCGGAAGAAGCCGCAATCAGTATTCCCATGGCACGCTGCCGGTCATAAAAGAGTTCATTGCGGGTAGGATTCTCATAATCTTTCTCAATTCGGGCGATGTCACTCAAACGTAACTGGTCATCATCGTGCCCCTGAATCAGCATACGTCCGATATCTTCTACCGTCTTGAACTTGTCACTCACCGTTACCCGAATACGATTATCGCCATTATCGTAGTATCCGGTATAAGTGGTTTTATTCTGTCCGTTCAAGGTAGCGAGAACTTCGGCAGGTTTCACGCCCAGATTCGCCATCCGGTCCTGCAGTAAAGAGATGTTGATGCATTCCTCACGCTTTCCATACAAGTCAACCCGTTCCACTCCGTCCAGTTCGCTGACTTCCCGCTTTATCAGTTCGGCATAATCAGACAGTTCCCTGTCCTGCAATCCGTCTCCTGTCAGCGCATAAAACATACCGTACACATTTCCGAAATCATCTTTCACAAGGGGAGTAGCAGCGCCTTCGGGAAGTTCCGCCTGTGCATTCGCTACCTTACGCCGCAACAAATCCCAGCATTGTTCCACATCTGCCTCCTTGACGGTCGTTTTCAGTTCCACCTGAATCAGGGAGAGATCATTGTAAGAATAACTTTCTACATTATCTATATTCCCCATTGTACGGATATTCTTTTCAAGTACATCCGTCACTTCCAGTTCCACCTGATGTGCGGACGCTCCGGGATAGGTAGTCACTACCATGGCGACTTTCACCGTTACTTCCGGGTCTTCCAACTTACTCATTTCATAGCTGGAATAAGCTCCTCCGACTATCAGCACCGCAATCAAGAAGTAAATTAACTTCTTATTTTCAAATGCCCATTTACTTATATCGATCATAGCAATCCTCCCACATTGGTTTTAGAAGCTGGCAAAAGGGGTTCTACCTGCTCCCCGTCTTTCACATGATGTACTCCCGAAGCAACAATCAAGTCACCGGGCTTCAAGCCCTCCGCAGTCACCAGGCACCTGCCTCTGCCCAGCAGACGGGTGACTGTCACATCACAACGACGGATGGTCCGGCTGGAAGCATCATAAAGGAAAACACTCGCCATCCCCTTATCACGAAGAACCGCACCCGTAGGAACGGACAGATGACGCACTTCCCCTTCGGTACATTCTATAGTGACCATTGTATTCATTCCGGGGGAAGGAAGCGCCTGCGCTTCACCTTTCTTCAACTGCAAACGCATCGTATACAGTTGATTGGCATTCGCTTTAGGGGTGACATTTATCAGATCGAGCGCATACTCCTGACCAGGATAAATGTCGAACGTACAAGTGTAACCGGTGAACTGTTGGCGACGGATATATTCTACTGCCGGAAGATTAATTTCCACCTCCGGTGTCCCCTCGCTGATAATGGAGACAACGGGCATACCGGCCGCAATAGTCTCATGGGAATCAAAAAGACGTTTCTGTACATATCCGCTGAAAGGAGCATACAAACGGGTATATTCCAGCTGATCTTTCGCATGATTGTACTTGGCGGTTATCTGTTTCAACCCGTACATCGCTTTATCATTGGCGTCGGGAGTCGTTACATTCTCCTTATAAAGTGCCATCACACGCTCCGCCTCCGCCTTCACACTTTGATACTCCGCTTCCGCAGCATCCAGCTGAATCTGATAATCAGCAGGGTCCAGTTCGGCAAGCAGCTGTCCTTTGCGCACATACGTTCCGTCGTTGACGTACATACGCAATATAGTTCCGCTTACACGGAATGATAAACTTATATCCTGCGCCGCCTTCACCCGTCCGGGAAATTGCAAAGCCGTCTGTCCACCGGCAGAAAGTACAGTATCAATCTTCACTGTAGGTTTGCTATCTGTAATCTGTGTACGTTGGCTGCAAGACGCCAACAAAACGACTAAAATTCCTGTTAATAAAAAGTTGAATCGTTTCATATTTTCATTTGTTATTTAGTTCATGCAAAAGTATCCCAAGCAGATAAAAGTAAAAAGGTTGATTTAAGCTATAAATTGTCCAATTTGCAGTTTTTTCAACTTAAAATCCTCAAATACTTTGCTATTTGTATTTATTTATACGTTTCTTTGCAACAGAAACCACCCCAAAAGAAAAGAGGAAATGGAACAACAGATACCTTTTAGTTATGTTATAATATCTCCGGAGAATGCTACGGAAAAAGAAGGCTGTATGATATCTACTATAGACAAGTGTGGTTTCTTTTTTTGCCAGAAAGGAGAAGTGGAAGTTGCCCTGAATGACAAGTCGTATTTAATAAGTAAAGGAAGTGTCTGCATTTATATGACAGGCAGTCTCTTGCGCATCCAGCGTATCAGCAAGGATATAAAAGGGATTATGCTGGAGGTGGATTTGAATTATATTATTCCGATCGTTAATAAGATAGTCAATTCAGAAAACCTGCTCTATCTACGGGAAAATCCCTGTTTCTCAATTACAGAATATCAATACAACTATCTGGAACAATTAATCAAAGCCCTACAACAGCGAATGGATATAAAAGCACATGACATCCCGCTGCAAAGACAGCACCTGATATCCGAGCTCATCAAATCATGGGGGCAAACCTTATGCTATGAATTGCTGAACGTTTATTTTACCAACCAGCCTCTCAAACCTTTATCGCAAGACAAAAAGGATAAAATCTTTCAGAACTTCGTCATTACCCTCTTCCGCTATTATCAGCAGGAACGGGACGTTACCTTCTATGCCAGTAAACAGTACCTTTCTTCCCGGTACTTTTCTGCTGTCATTAAAGAAAAATCCGGTAGTACCGCCCTGCAATGGATTGTACAAATGGTAATTACCGAAGCCAAACAACTGCTCGAAAACTCCGATCTCACCATCAAGGAAATTGCAACAAAGCTGAATTTCCCGACTCAGTCTTTCTTCGGTAAGTATTTCAAGCAATACGTAGGTGTCTCTCCGAAAGAGTATCGGAATAAACAGATCAGGCAGTTGCCTTTCTGAACTGACGGAACTGCCACCAAAGCATCCCTCCTGCAATCAGACTGGCTATCAAATCAGAGATAGGCATACTGATCCACACGCCGAGCTGCCCGTAAAACCGGGGAAGAATCAACAGGCAAGGAATCAGTACAAGCACCTGACGGGAAATAGAGAGAAAGATAGCCTTGCTCGCCATACCGATACTCTGGAAGAAGTTGGAAGTCACCATCTGAAAACCGACAATCGGGAAAAACATCACAACAATCCGTAAGCCCTTTGCCGAGATATTCACCAATTCTTCGTGCGTCGTAAAGATAGAAACAGCCAGTTGCGGAATAAACATTCCCATCAGAAAACCGATGGTTGTAACAATGGTCGCGGCATAAATCGTTATTTTCAGCACTTGCGTCACGCGCGGATACTGTTTGGCGCCGAAGTTATAGCCGGCAATGGGCTGCATTCCCTGATTCAAACCCATCACAATCATAACGAAGAGGAATACCAGACGGTTGACAATGCCGAAAGCTCCGATAGCCAGATCCCCTCCGTGCTGTTTCAGCCCCTTATTAATAAGGATGACGATAAAGCAGGCGGCAAGATTCATCAGAAAGGGAGCCATACCAATGGCCAGAGAATCAAAAACAATCTTCTTTTTCAGTCGGAAAATGCCTTTATGAAAATGCAGGAGTTCGTCCTTATTACTAAACAGCTTGAACTGCCAGAGAAGTGCGATGACCTGTGCGGTAATCGTAGCGATAGCCGCACCCTGTATTCCCCAGCCAAAGCCGTAAATAAAAATAGGATCGAGTATCGTATTAATGACCACGGTAGCAATCGTAGCATACATCGCCTTCTGTGGATGCCCTGCGGAACGAAGTACCGCATTCAGGCCCAGGTAAAGATGGGTGATGACATTTCCCCAGAGGATAACCACCATATAGTCGCGGGCATAGCCGACAGTCGCCTCACTTCCCCCGAAGAAGTAAAGAATCGGATCGAGGAAGATCAGGGTAAGAACCGTAAAAGCCAGTCCGATGATAATATTTAATACCAGCACATTGCCAAGTACCCGTTGTGCCGTATCATAATCTTTCTGTCCCAGCTTCACCGATACCAGTGTAGCCGCTCCCACACCTACCAGCGAACCGAAAGCCGCTGCAAGGTTCATCAGCGGAAACGTAAGTGCCAGCCCCGAAATAGCCATTGCCCCCACCCCGTGACCGATGAAAATACTATCTACCATATTATAAAGAGAAGATGCCGTCATGGCGATAATTGCCGGAATGGCGTACTGCATTAAAAGCTTCCCGATCTTTTCCGTACCCAGCGCAGTGGGTGTCTTTTGTCCTGTCATACCTATTGTTTTGAGGGCGCAAAGATACAAAAAAGAGACGGATTACAGGATATATGAGAAAAGTTTCGTATTTTTGCCTCCAAAATTGAGTTAATACATAACGAAATGAATATATTAGAACTAAGTGAACAGGAAATTATTCGGCGCAATAGTCTGAATGAGCTTCGTGCAATGGGTATCGATCCGTACCCCGCTGCAGAGTATGTAACCAATGCTTTCTCTACTGATATAAAAGCAGAATTCAAAGATGAAGACGAACCGCGTCAAGTTTCTGTAGCGGGCCGTATTATGAGCCGCCGCGTGATGGGCAAGGCTTCGTTCATCGAACTGCAGGACTCTAAAGGTCGTATACAGGTATACATCACACGTGATGACATCTGTCCGGGAGAAGACAAGGAATTGTACAACTCTGTATTCAAACGCCTGCTCGACTTAGGTGACTTCGTAGGTATCGAAGGTTTCGTGTTCCGTACACAAATGGGCGAAATCAGTATCCATGCCAAGAAACTGACCGTACTTGCCAAGTCTATCAAACCGCTGCCTATCGTAAAATATAAAGACGGCGTAGCTTACGACTCTTTTGAAGATCCCGAACTCCGTTATCGCCAACGTTATGTGGACCTGGTAGTAAACGAAGGCATCAAAGAGACATTCGAAAAGCGTGCCACCGTAGTGAGAACACTGCGCAACGCCCTCGACGAAGCCGGATATACGGAAGTAGAAACACCGATCCTGCAATCCATCGCAGGCGGAGCAAGCGCACGTCCGTTCATCACTCACCACAACTCACTGGATATAGACCTCTACCTGCGCATCGCAACGGAACTTTATCTGAAACGACTCATCGTAGGTGGTTTTGAAGGTGTATACGAAATAGGAAAGAACTTCCGTAACGAGGGAATGGACAGAACCCACAACCCCGAATTCACTTGTATGGAACTTTATGTACAGTACAAGGATTACAACTGGATGATGAGCTTCACCGAAAAGTTGCTGGAACGCATCTGTATCGCCGTAAACGGAAGCACCGAAACCGTTGTAGACGGAAAGACAATCAGCTTTAAAGCTCCTTACCGCCGTCTGCCTATCCTCGACGCCATCAAAGAAAAGACAGGATATGACCTCAACGGCAAGAGCGAAGAAGAAATCCGTCAGATCTGCAAAGAACTGAAGATGGAAGAAATCGACGACACCATGGGCAAAGGCAAACTGATTGATGAAATCTTCGGTGAATTCTGTGAAGGCAGCTACATCCAGCCGACTTTCATCACCGATTATCCGGTGGAAATGTCGCCTCTGACAAAGATGCACCGTTCCAAACCTGGACTGACCGAACGTTTCGAACTGATGGTAAACGGCAAGGAACTGGCCAATGCCTACTCGGAATTGAACGATCCGCTGGATCAGGAAGAACGCTTCAAAGAACAGATGCGTCTTGCCGACAAGGGTGACGACGAAGCAATGATTATCGACCAGGATTTCCTGCGTGCTTTGCAATATGGCATGCCTCCTACATCCGGCATCGGTATCGGTATCGACCGTCTGGTGATGCTGATGACAGGACAGACCACCATTCAGGAAGTACTGTTCTTCCCGCAAATGCGTCCGGAGAAAGTAATCAAGAAAGACCCTGCCGCCAAATACATGGAACTGGGTATTGCAGAAGACTGGGTGCCGGTCATCCAGAAAGCCGGCTACAACACAGTAGCTGATATGCAGGATGTTAATCCGCAAAAGTTGCACCAGGACATCTGCGGAATCAATAAGAAATACAAATTAGAACTGACCAATCCAAGCGTGAACGACGTGACCGAGTGGATAAATAAACTTAAATAAGTTGAGAGTTGAGAGTTGAGAATTGAAAGTTGTTACTTGAACAACCTTTTTAATGACCAACTCTCAACTTTCAACTTTCAACTTTCAACTAAATATGAAACTACCCGGTAAGATAGCGATAATGGGCGGAGGAAGTTGGGCTACAGCCATCGCAAAGATGTGTCTGGCTCAGGAAGACTCTATTAATTGGTACATGCGACGAGATGACCGCATCGCTGATTTTAAGAGACTTGGACATAATCCCGCCTATCTGACAGGGGTGAAATTCGACACGAAGCGTATCACTTTCAGTTCTAACATCAACGATGTCGTGAAGGAATCGGATACACTGATTTTCGTCACCCCCTCTCCTTATCTGAAAGCTCATCTGAAAAAGCTGAAAACAAAGATTAAGGATAAGTTTATTATCACTGCTATCAAAGGAATCGTACCCGATGACAACGTGATTGTATCGGAATATTTCACAAAAGAATATGGCGTACCACCCGAAAACATCGCAGTACTGGCAGGTCCCTGCCACGCAGAAGAAGTAGCGCTGGAACGCCTCTCTTATCTGACCATCGCCTGCCCGGACAAGGACAAAGCGCGCATCTTCGCCCGCCGTTTGGGAAGCAGCTTCATCAAGACTTCCGTCAGCGACGACGTAGCCGGCATCGAATACAGTTCGGTGCTTAAAAATGTATACGCCATTGCCGCCGGCATCTGCAGCGGACTGAAATACGGCGATAACTTCCAGGCAGTACTGATATCCAATGCGATTCAGGAAATGAACCGCTTCCTGAATACAGTACATCCCCTGAACAGAAATGTAGATGATTCTGTTTATTTAGGAGACTTATTGGTGACAGGATACTCCAACTTCAGCCGTAACCGCACGTTCGGTTCGATGATAGGCAAGGGATATTCCGTTAAAAGTGCGCAGATTGAAATGGAAATGATCGCGGAAGGATACTACGGCACGAAGTGCATCAAAGAGATCAACAAGCATCACCACGTCAACATGCCGATACTGGATGCCGTATACAATATCTTGTATGAACGCATCTCACCCATGATAGAGATCAAATTGCTGACTGATTCTTTTAGATGAGAAAAATAGGTAATAAGTAATAAGTATTAGGTATTAACCGTAGCCACCTAAGCTTTACGTCTCATGCATAATACTTATTACTTAATACCTATTACCTATTACCTATTACATATTACTTAAAATTGATAGATATGATTAGCTTGAACATTGAAAAAACATTTGGATTCATCTCCAAAGAAAAGGTTTCTGCTTATGAAGCCGAGGTAAAAGCTGCACAGGAAATGCTGGAAAAAGGAACAGGAGAAGGTAACGACTTCCTGGGATGGTTACATCTGCCTTCGTCCATCAGCAAAGAGCATCTGGCTGACCTGAACGCTACTGCAAAAGTATTAAGAGACAACTGCGAAGTAGTGATCGTAGCAGGTATCGGTGGCAGCTATCTGGGCGCACGTGCCGTAATCGAAGCGCTGTCTAACAGTTTCACATGGTTGCAGGACAAGAAAACTGCTCCTGTCATGATCTATGCTGGACATAACATCAGCGAAGACTATCTGTATGAACTGACCGAATATCTGAAAGACAAGAAATTCGGCGTTATCAATATCTCCAAATCGGGAACGACTACCGAAACCGCTCTTGCTTTCCGTCTGCTGAAAAAGCAATGTGAAGACCAACGCGGCAAAGAAACCGCCAAGAAAGTCATCGTTGCCGTGACAGACGCCAAGAAAGGTGCTGCACGTGTGACTGCCGACAAAGAAGGATACAAGACATTTATCATTCCGGACAACGTAGGCGGACGTTTCTCTGTGCTCACTCCGGTTGGTTTGCTGCCGATCGCAGTTGCCGGATTCGACATCGACAAACTGGTTGCCGGTGCTGCCGATATGGAAAAGGCATGCGGTTCTGACGTTCCGTTTGCAGAAAACCCTGCGGCTATCTACGCTGCTACCCGCAACGAACTGTACAGACAAGGCAAGAAGATTGAAATCCTTGTCAACTTCTGCCCGAAACTGCACTACGTAAGTGAATGGTGGAAACAGCTTTACGGAGAATCCGAAGGTAAAGACAACAAGGGTATTTTCCCCGCATCTGTTGACTTTTCTACCGACCTGCACTCTATGGGACAATGGATTCAGGAAGGCGAACGTTCGATCTTCGAAACTGTGATCTCACTGGATAAAGTAGACCATAAACTGGAAGTTCCTTTCGATGAAGCTAATCTGGACGGCCTGAACTTCCTTGCCGGCAAACGGGTGGACGAAGTGAACAAAATGGCCGAACTGGGAACTCAGCTGGCTCACGTAGACGGCGGTGTACCCAACATGCGCATCGTTCTTCCGGAACTGAGCGAATACAACATCGGCGGTCTGCTGTACTTCTTCGAAAAGGCTTGCGGCATCAGCGGCTATCTGTTGGGCGTGAATCCTTTCAACCAACCGGGCGTGGAAGCATACAAGAAAAATATGTTTGCTTTGCTGAACAAACCGGGATACGAAGAAGAATCAAAGGCTATTCAGGCTAAACTGTAATATCCAATAACTGACAATAAAAAGAAGCGGCCTCTTTAGGAGACCGCTTCTTTTTATTATATTTCCTTCGTTACATTAAAGTGACTCACTCCCTTTCAGGATTCATTCATTCTCAACGACTTCTGTTTTCAAGTCAATCACTTCCTGCGCTCCTTCACACTCCGCTTTTGAAGAGAGATAAAAAGATAATTGTACATCACCATTTTTATCTACATGCTCAATAGTGGCATGAACCAGCACCTTAGTCTTTGTCACGCCATCTTTGAAGCGCAACTGCCCTTTTTCCTCGTCTGTCAGATTTCCTTCGGTAGTGACTTCTGTCTTTTCATAACGGAGCTCAGTCTTCATCTCTTCCCCATTCTGAAGCTGGAAAGATTTCAGTTCGGCTCCATTGCCGTCCAAGATCAAAAACGCATCCACCTTATCTCCCACTTTCAAAGCAGGCATTTCACTCATCCGGTTTGCATAGTCTTCGCGGATGGTTTCTCCATCGCCTTGATCTACTTTCACATATAGCTTTTCTATCGTGATAACAGGGCTTTCTCCGCTATCCGAACAAGCACCCAGAAACAATGGCAGCAGAAACAATACTTTCTTTTTCATGCTATTGACTAGTTTTATCATGCTACAAAAATACATATTATCTTCTAAACGACAAATTATCATACGATTTATCATCCAAAACACAACCAGCAACTATCTCCTCCATTCTGTTATATCTCTCATTTTTTATGACTATCTTTGCTTCGTATATCTCTTTTTATCCCAAGAATAAATGAATTCTAAATAAAAGAACAATGGAAAAATTAGTAAGAAGACCGAATGCAGTGATATTGTTTATCAGCTTGTCACTACTGATGATGTTAACCACCGGTTGTCAGGAAATCAAACTCAAAGCAGGCATCGAGGCTGCCAACAAACAATGTCCGATAGACATGGGAGAGACCGGAAAAATCACCAGCATCGTCTATGATGGAGAGAACGTAGTGTATACCTTTTATCTGAACGAAGAGGCTGCCAACATCAAGACTCTGCAGAAAAATCCGGAAAGCATGAAGACTTCCCTGAAAATCATGTTCCAGAATCCGAATAAAGAAGTAAAGTCATTGCTGGACCTTGTTGTAAAATGTAAAGCGGGCCTGCAAATGATATATATAGGTAAAGATTCGGGAGAGCAGGTAGTCTGCGAACTGACAACAGATGAAATTAAGGAAATTCTCAATAAGGATGTCGACACCACCGAAAGCGACCTGGCTAAACTGGAAACGCAGGTACAGATGGCAAACTTACAGTTCCCGATACAGGCAAGTGAGGACGTTCTGATCGAGAAAATCGAACTCAGCGATGAAGCAGTGATTTATATCTGTCGTGTTGACGAAGATCTGTGTGATATGAACCAGATTAAAGCAAATGCCGCAGAGGTGAAACAAGGTATTATCGAAACATTAGGCAATCAGACCGATCTTGCTACCCAACTGTTTATCAAAAGTTGTGTGAATTGTGACAGAAATATAGTCTACAGATATATCGGCAAACAATCGGAAGCTCAGCATGATGTAGTGATCACCGTGCCTGAACTGAAAGATATGCTGAAAAAAGAATAAATATCAAACAGATTCCATCTAACCCAATTATGAGAAAGAAACTGAAAGCCGTCCTGTTCGATATGGACGGCGTGCTCTTTAACTCCATGCCCTATCACTCCGAAGCATGGCATCAAGTCATGAAAACTCACGGCCTTGATCTGAGCCGGGAAGAAGCATATATGCACGAAGGACGCACGGGGGCATCGACTATCAATATCGTATTTCAACGTGAATTAGGAAAAGAGGCCACACAAGAGGAAATAGAAAGTATATATCACGAAAAAAGTATCCTGTTCAATTCTTATCCGGAAGCAGAACGTATGCCCGGCGCATGGGAACTTTTGCAGAAAGTAAAGAGTGAAGGGCTGACTCCTATGGTAGTCACTGGTTCGGGACAGCTTTCTTTGTTGGAACGTCTGGAACACAATTTTCCGGGTATGTTTCATAAAGAGCTGATGGTGACCGCTTTTGACGTGAAATATGGCAAACCTAATCCGGAACCTTATCTGATGGCATTAAGAAAAGGAGGGTTCAAAGCTGACGAAGCAATCGTTATCGAAAATGCCCCATTGGGCGTGGAAGCAGGACATAAAGCCGGAATTTTCACAATCGCGGTCAATACTGGTCCGTTGGACGGACAGGTGTTGCTGGATGCCGGAGCCGATCTGCTGTTTCCTTCTATGCAGACACTCTGCGATAGCTGGGATACAATCATGTTATAAACCTATAAATACCGATTCTACTATGCAAAAGTTATTATCCTTACCTCCCAACTTAATTGACAGTTTTCATCAACTGGAAGAAGTGAATCATACTGACTGGTTTTGTACATCAGACCCTGTAGGCAGCAAGTTAGGCTCCGGAGGAGGAACGACCTGGCTGTTGCAGGCCTGCCATCAGGCTTTTGCACCGGAAGAGACTTTCAGCAAATGGATTGGAAACGAAAAAAAGATTTTGCTGCATGCGGGAGGACAAAGCCGCCGCTTGCCCGGCTATGCTCCTTCGGGCAAAATACTGACTCCCATACCGGTTTTCAGTTGGGAGAGAGGACAAAAGCTGGGACAGAATCTGCTGTCGCTGCAACTTCCGCTATACGAAAGAATCATGAAGCAGGCTCCGAAAGGCTTGAACACGCTGATAGCCAGCGGAGACGTATATATCCGTTCGGAAAAACCGCTGCAAGACATCCCGGAAGTAGATGTCGTATGTTATGGTTTATGGGTGAATCCTTCATTGGCTACTCACCACGGAGTATTCGTATCGGACCGCAAGAAGCCGGAAGTGCTCGACTTCATGTTGCAGAAACCTTCTTTAGAGGAATTGGAAGGATTATCAAAGACCCATCTTTTCCTGATGGATATCGGTATATGGATATTAAGTGACCGTGCCGTTGAGGTATTGATGAAACGGTCATTGAAAGAAGGCACGAATGATATCAGCTACTACGATTTATATTCGGATTATGGCCTGGCACTGGGAGAGCATCCCCAAACGACAGACGATGAAGTAAACAAACTTTCGGTAGCAATCCTGCCTTTACCCGGCGGAGAGTTTTATCATTTCGGAACGAGTCGGGAACTGATTTCTTCCACACTCGCCATACAGGATAAAGTGCGTGACCAAAGGCGTATCATGCACCGGAAAGTAAAACCGAATCCTGCCATCTTTATACAAAACTCGTTTACCCAAGTGAAGTTATCTGCAGAGAACGCCAATTTATGGATTGAGAACAGCCACGTAGGAGAAGGATGGAAATTAGGTTCACGACAGATTATTACAGGAGTTCCCGAAAACCATTGGAATATAAACCTGCCGGACGGAGTCTGCATCGACATCGTTCCTATGGGAGACGCAGCCTTTGTCGCACGGCCTTATGGGCTGGATGATGTTTTCAAAGGTGATTTAAGTAATGACTCGACCACCTACTTGGGGAACTCTTTCACACAGTGGATGAAGGAAAGAGAGATTGGACTGGAAGACATAAAAGGACGTACAGATGATCTGCAAGCTGCTCCTGTTTTCCCCGTAACGACTTCCATCGAAGAACTGGGTATTTTAATACGCTGGATGACAGCTGAGCCACAACTAAAAGAAGGAAAAGAGCTATGGCTGAGAGCAGAAAAACTATCCGCTGACGAGATATCGGCACAAGCGAACCTGGAACGTCTTTACGCACAGCGCAGCGCTTTCCGCAGGGATAACTGGAAAGGATTGTCCGCCAATTATGAGAAGAGTGTATTCTATCAGCTTGACTTGCAAGACGCAGCCAATGAATTTGTCCGGCTCAATCTGGATGTTCCCGCTGTCTTGAAAGAGGATGCCGCACCCATGGTGCGTATACATAACCGTATGCTTCGGGCACGTATCCTGAAGCTGCAAGGCAATGAAGGCTGCAAAGGAGAAGAACAAGCTGCGTTCCAGCTACTCCGTGACGGATTACTGGAAGCCGTTGCCGGAAAAAAGAACTATCCGAAGCTCAATGTTTATTCGGATCAGATCGTATGGGGACGTAGTCCGGTGCGCATTGACGTTGCAGGAGGATGGACAGATACACCTCCTTACTCTCTCTATTCGGGAGGAAGTGTAGTCAATCTGGCGATTGAGTTGAATGGGCAGCCGCCGTTACAAGTATACGTCAAACCATGTCACGAGTTCCATATCGTACTTCGTTCCATTGATATGGGAGCTGTGGAGGTTATCCGAAGTTATGAGGAATTGCAGGATTACAAGAAAGTCGGTTCGCCTTTCTCCATACCGAAGGCAGCACTTACCTTGGCAGGATTTGCCCCATTATTTGCGGCGGAATCTCATGCGTCATTGGAAGAACATCTAAAAGCGTTCGGTTCAGGACTGGAAATCACTTTACTGGCTGCCATTCCGGCAGGTTCGGGACTAGGTACCAGTTCTATCCTTGCATCTACCGTACTCGGAGCTATCAATGATTTTTGCGGACTGGCATGGGATAGGAACGACATCTGCAATTATACACTGGTATTGGAACAATTACTTACCACCGGCGGCGGATGGCAGGATCAATACGGCGGCGTATTCCCCGGCGTAAAACTGTTGCAATCCGAATCCGGCTTCGAACAACATCCATTAGTACGGTGGTTACCCGACCAGCTCTTTGTGCAGCCGGAATATCGGGATTGCCATCTGCTTTATTATACCGGAATCACCCGTACAGCCAAAGGCATCTTAGCTGAAATTGTCAGTTCCATGTTCCTTAACTCCGGAAAGCATCTTAGTTTATTAGCAGAGATGAAAGCCCATGCGATGGATATGAGCGAAGCTATCCTGCGAGGTAATTTCGAAACTTTCGGCAATCTTGTCGGCAAAAGCTGGATACAAAACCAAGCATTGGACAGTGGCACGAATCCACCGGCAGTAGCAGCTATTATCGAACAGATTAAAGATTATACGCTAGGATATAAATTGCCCGGTGCAGGAGGTGGCGGTTACTTATATATGGTGGCTAAAGATCCGCAAGCGGCCGGATGCATCCGTCGGATATTGACCGAACAGGCTCCTAATCCGCGTGCACGCTTTGTTGAAATGACGCTTTCCGATAAAGGATTACAGGTATCGAGAAGCTAAGAAAAAAGTTATATAAGAACAAAAATCCCTTGATAACCACTGATTATCAAGGGATTTTTATGTGACCCCGGTGCGATTCAAACGCACGACCTTCAGAACCGGAATCTGACGCTCTATTCACTAAGCTACGGGGCCATTTCCTAAATGCGATGACAAAAGTATAAAAAATCTTCTCATCTTCCTAATGATTCATCTTTTTTTATAGTTCTTAAGTCAGTATCGCCCCTTAACATTCTGTTATTTTGAAATGCTTTAGAGCATATACTTTATCAATTTGACAATCTTTTAGAGATTATCCAATACAGATATCAATATTATTCCTATCTTTGCCGACAATTAACAATCAACAATCCTATGAGTTACTTGATAAAACCAAAGAACTATAAACCGTTACTCGACTTAAAACAAACAGAGTTGGGAATCAAACAAATAAAAGAGTTCTTCCAGTTAAACTTGTCATCCGAATTACGCCTCAGACGCGTGACAGCCCCTCTTTTCGTATTGAAAGGGATGGGTATCAATGACGATTTGAATGGTATAGAACGTCCCGTTTCATTCCCTATCAAGGATTTAGGTGACGCACAAGCAGAAGTCGTTCATTCATTAGCCAAATGGAAAAGATTAACTCTCGCCGATTACAATATCGAACCGGGATACGGTATCTATACCGACATGAACGCCATCCGTTCTGATGAAGAACTCGGAAACCTCCATTCGCTCTATGTAGACCAATGGGACTGGGAACGTGTCATCACCAACGAGGACAGAAACGTAGAATTCCTGAAAGAGATCGTAAATCGTATCTACGCTGCCATGATCCGTACAGAATACATGGTATATGAAATGTATCCGCAGATCAAACCTTGTCTGCCCCAGAAATTACATTTTATCCATTCGGAAGAACTACGCCAACTCTATCCGAACCTGGAACCCAAATGCCGCGAGCATGCCATCTGCCAAAAATACGGTGCCGTATTTATCATCGGTATCGGTTGCAAGCTAAGCGACGGCAAAAAACATGACGGACGTGCACCGGACTATGATGACTACACATCCACCGGCCTGAACAACCTGCCCGGACTGAACGGTGACCTTTTACTTTGGGATGATGTACTGCAACGCTCCATCGAACTATCCTCTATGGGTGTTCGTGTAGACAGAGAAGCGCTACAACGCCAGCTCAAAGAAGAAAACGAAGAAGAGAGACTGAAACTTTATTTCCACAAACGATTAATGGACGACACACTTCCACTATCTATCGGTGGCGGTATCGGTCAATCCCGTTTGTGTATGTTTTACCTTCGCAAAGCTCATATCGGAGAAATACAAGCCAGTATCTGGCCCGAAGATATGCGTAAAGAATGTGAAGAACTTGATATACACCTTATATAATAGCTATGAACGTACAAATAGAAGAAAGCTGGAAAACACACTTACAGCCTGAATTTGAAAAAGATTACTTTCGCACACTGACAGAATTCGTAAAAAGTGAATATAGCCAGTATCAGATTTTCCCTCCGGGAAAACTTATTTTCAACGCCTTCAACCTCTGTCCTTTCGACAAAGTGAAGGTAGTAATCATCGGACAAGACCCGTACCACGGACCGGGGCAGGCACACGGGCTCTGTTTCTCTGTAAACGACGGAGTACCCTTCCCTCCTTCTTTGGTCAACATCTTTAAAGAGATAAAGGCAGACATAGGTACAGACGCTCCTACTACCGGAAACTTGACTCGCTGGGCTGAGCAAGGAGTATTATTGCTCAACGCTACTCTGACTGTACGCGCTCATCAGGCAGGCTCTCATCAGAATCGTGGATGGGAAGCTTTTACAGATGCCGCTATCCGCGCATTAGCAGAAGAACGGGAACATCTTGTATTTATCCTGTGGGGAGCTTATGCTCAACGAAAAGGAGCTTTCATCGACCGCAACAAGCATCTGGTACTTAGCTCTGCTCATCCCTCTCCCCTTTCTGCCTACAATGGTTTCTTCGGAAACAAACACTTCAGCCGTGCAAACGATTATCTGAAAGCAAACGGAGAAACGGAAATAATATGGTAATACCAAATCCGATAGACCGGATTGAGACATAAAGAAAAACGGCTGCATCATCACAAAAGATCATGCAGCCGCTTTTTTATATCTTATCCTTCCGGACTTATTCTCTATTCTTTATTTCCTTCATTAATACCACTGAATATTACTTTGCGTCTGACTTCTCTGCTCATACTTCAAGTCCTGAAGGATACTTGCATTGGCACGAATGGTAACATTGTAGTATTTCCAGCGTCCGAATGGTGAAAGGCTGGCAGAAAGGTTAAAGCAGTGCAGGTCACGTGAGATCGTACAGGAAGTCTGCGTAATCTCTTTTGCCTGAAAGTCATAACCCGAATTGAATGAAAGCGACCAGTTATTGGAAATCTTCACATTACCATTCATATTAATATTGTGGGTATAAGTAAACGGATAACGCATTGAATAACGGTTGATAGGCTTAGTCCTGTCCTCACGAATATTGAATGAATAACTGAAACTTAAAGACCAAGGCATCTTGAATACCTGATAACCGTCCGGGTCGGCTTGCGCCTTCTCTACCTTCTTGGTCGTAGTTCCATCTTCCGTTCCTTCAGAATCTTCTCCGTCTCCATCTTCAGAATCCTTCTTATTCTTATCCTGTTCAGCGTCTTCCTTCGGACCGAACCACTTTTTCCAGGTATCGTTATTAAAGGTATAGTTAAAAGAAGAACCATACCCCTGAAAACGTCCGAAACGTCCATACGACCATTCAGTTCGATTACCTTCGACCACATTACCACTTTTATCAAACGTATAAGCGTAAGTAGCAAATGATGCATTCATATTGAAAGTATAATTCTTTGTCAGTTTCAGTCGAAGATTCATACTCAAGGGGCTCCATGGCTTTTCCTTTGCAGCCATATTATATGACATATTCACACTCAAATCATCAATCAAGCTGACTTTCTTTAATGTATCCTTCTTAGCATCATAATATTTCATCTCCAGATTATTAGCAATCGAGAAACTAACCGTTCCCGAACCCTCACGTGAAGGGACTCCAAAAGGCTGTCCCGTATAGGGTGAATAATACTGAGTATTTCCGTTATTATCCGTATACTCTTCCCAGTATTTACTAAATGCAGGAGCACCACTGATACCAACCTGCGGAGTGACAACGTGGCGAATCTGTATCTCTTTCTTCTTCATGAAAAGAGGTTTGTACATACCATACAGTTTAGTACTTAAAGACAAACTGGCTGAATAGTTGGAAACACGATAAAAGCCATTAATAGTATCATTCAGATTCTGTTCCAAACGCCCTGTTTCCTCATTATACGTCTGATTTATCTTGCGGGTGTACCAACGCTCCGTATAATTCACCGAAGGATTGACCTGCAAATACTTGAACAGTGTAAAAGTAGCACTGACAGGAATATTATGGTTCATCGCATTTTCCCATCCGCTGATGCCGGTCTTGAACAGACGGTCGTCTTTAGTACGGATACTGTTCGTCAGACGTCCTGTATAGCTGACAGAAATCTTCTCATACCAACGCTCGGCTCCGGCAGCCTTCTTCCGCTTGAAGGGAAACAGACGGCTCAATGTAATATTAAGGTCAGGAAGCGTTACTGCAATGGATGAGTCACGCATGGTCTGCGCAATATTGGTCGTTCCAGACAAGGTCAGACCGATATCGGGGAAACTACGGGAGTAACTGATACTTGATGTCTTTGTATTCTGAGTCAACAACTGGGAGTTATAAAGGTTGTTGATGTTAGATCGTTCGTAACTACTGGTAGAGAAGTTCACACTGGCGGAGAAAGTACTGTTCGGACTTGCCTTGGCATCCTGACGGTGGTTCCACACTACCTTGAAGTCTTTGGCAACCGTATAATCCGGCATTCCTTTGTCTCCGGTCTTGGTCACCTGATAATCCGCCTGCAATGTACCGGAGTATTTGTACCTCTTATTATAATTGGTCAATCCGGAAAGCCGCCATGAACCTTTCGTGAATATATCTCCTGTCAGCTTCAAGTCCATGATGTCACTCATAGCAAAGTAATATCCGCCTTCCGCCAGACCGAAACCACGGCTTGAATCATCCATATACGTCGGCATAATGAAACCCGAAGAATAGCTGCTGGAGAAAGGGAAGAAGAAAAACGGCACAGCCAACGGCAGGGGAACATCTTCCACCACAAGATAGGCAGGTCCTGTCACTACATTCTTCTTGGGGCGCACTTTGGCTCTTGTCAGCTGCATGTAGAAGTGAGGATGGTCATGATGATCACAAGTCGTGTAGCGACCGTGCTCCATAAAGATTTCATCATTTGCTCCCTTCTTGGCTCTGCTACCGGTCACATAACCTTCACCCTGCTGAGTGATAATATCGGTGATTCCCGCTTTTTTGCTCTTGAAGTTATAGCTGATTGTTTCTGTATCGTATGCAGTTTCACCTTCTTTAAAGACAGGTTTACCTTTGATCGTTCCCGTTGTGTCTTTAATACCATAGGCGTGTACTGTACTACTGTCCAGATTCATGGAAATCACTTCCGCTGCCAGCTCAATGTTCTGATAGTTGACTTTGCCGCTACCATAAAGCGTAGCGGCACCTCCCAATGTAAAAGTGGTGGAGTCGTTAGATTCATAAATAACCGGTGCATCGAGCGGTTGTTTCTTTGTCGGTGCTACAGAGTCGACGCGTACCACAACTGTATCCGCCCCTAACGAATCTTTCCTGTTAAGGGAATCCGTTTGTGCAGTGTTGGAGGCAATCATCCCTCTTCTTCGACGCTGAGACGTAGCCTCATCAGGAAGCATCAGCAAGACAATCAGCAATATGAATGATATAATTATTTTTGCTCTCAATGGCGCCATTAACTAATAGTTTTACGCTTGAAGTGGCAAAAGTACACAATCTTCATCAATAATGCGTGAGAATCTCCGTTATTTAATTATTTTTTAGTGCTATAAAAACAAAGAGCACCACCCATCAAAGCGGTTTAGACCTTCTTCACCATATTTTGCAATGCTTTTCCGGGCTTTTTCTACTGTCTTTTCTTCGTCAAGATGAGTTTTAGAAAAGAATTTATCGGCAAAACAGATTATTTGCTCTTCCAGAGTGACGGGCACCATCTCACGATGAGGAACAGGAAGCTGGCGTTCTATGATTTCTTCCAGTGTCAGTCCGGCTCCGGTGTGACGTTCGCAAACCAGTGCATGGCGTTCAAAACCTTCTTTTCGCAAAAGGTCTGCACCCAGATAACCGTGTGCGATGTAGGGATGCTCTCCGAAACATTGGATGGTGGGAGCATCGGTCATAAAGATTCCTATATCGTGCAGAAGCGCGGCTTCTCTGACAAAGCTGCGGTTGATAGGTAAGTTAGGATGTGCATCTACAATCTTCAAAGCTTTTTGGGCTACAGAAAGGCTATGTATTAGTAGAATGTGTCGTTGTTCCGTATCCTGCGGATAAAATTTGTCGATGATTTCTATTGGATTCATACTTTTTCACTAGTTATTACTTGTTCCCTTACTGATAAATGATATTTTTGTGCAATATTACAAAAATTTACTGATATGCAAGCCAGAAGTTCCCTCATTCTTTTCTCTCTGTTCATAATACTGTGTTCTACATACGCCAGTGGAAAAGTAATTACGGGTGCCGAGCGTATGGATCAATACCTGCCGTTAATCAAAGGAAAGCGGGTAGGAATGGTGGTAAACCACACTTCCATCGTCGGCACAGAGCCAATTCATCTGCTGGATACTTTATTAAAACAAAAAATCGATATAGTGAAAGTCTTTGCACCGGAACACGGTTTCCGCGGCAACGCGGATGCCGGTGAAACAGTAAAAGACGGAAAAGACAGCCGTACGGGAGTAACCATCGTCTCGCTCTACGGAGATAATAAAAAGCCGACTGCCGCCCAACTGAAAGATATCGATGTAATCTTGTTCGACATCCAGGATGTGGGCGCACGTTTCTATACATATATCAGTACGATGTATTATGTAATGGAAGCTTGTGCGGAAAACAAAAAAGAGATGATTATACTGGACCGCCCCAATCCATGCGATTACGTAGAGGGACCTGTATTAAAAGCCGGATATAAAAGTTTTGTCGGAATGCTGCCTTTGCCGGTTCTTCACGGTTGTACTATCGGAGAGCTGGCGCAGATGATCAATGGAGAAGGATGGATGACTACCCAGGCAAAGACTTGTCCGCTGACTGTGATTCCCGTAAAAGGGTGGAAACACGGACAGCCCTATGTACTTCCCGTGAAACCGTCTCCCAACTTGCCCAATGCACAATCCATCCGCCTTTATGCCTCACTTTGCCCTTTTGAAGCAACACGTGTCAGTGTGGGACGCGGAACGACCTTTCCTTTTCAGGTGTTAGGCGCACCTAACAAAAAGTATGGCGATTTTGCCTTCACTCCGCGCTCCCTGCCGGGATTCGACAAAAATCCGATGCACAAAGGAGTCACTTGTTATGGCGAAGATTTACGGAACGTAACAGACGTAAACGGTTTCACGCTCCGTTACTTTCTGCGTTTCTACCGTTTATCCGGCGAAGGCGCAGCATTCTTCTCCCGTCCCCGATGGTTTGACTTACTGATGGGAACGGATTCGGTACGCAAAGCGATCCTTAAAGGAGAATCGGAAGAGGAAATCCGTGACAGCTGGCAAAAGGAGTTGCAGACCTACCGTGATATGAGACAGAAGTATTTACTTTACTAAGGAACGGTTCCTCCACTTCTCAGCATTCCGTTCGAACTCTTCGGCTTTCTTTCCACTCAACCTTGCAGGCATTTCAAGTATCTCCGGAATGTCTTTTGCATTATCAATGATTTGAGTGCCGGAAGCGTTCTTCACAATACAGACATCATCGTACAGTGAGTCATTCTCCAGATAAGCTTGCATCCGGAGCGTGTCTCCCGTCACGTCGATATGCTGGTAGAAACGGCGGTTCGTCCCGAAACGATCATACTTATCATTGAAAGATAGACGGTAACTCTTCGGGGAAGCGTGGCTTACCAGATACAACGGGGTGGTCATTTCGCCCTCATCGTTCTTATTAGTCATACGGGCATAGTTATGCTCATGTCCCTGAAGCACTAAGTCTACTCCATATTCACGGAACAGCCCGTCGAACATCCAGCGCACGGCAAGGTTGTTCGTCTTACCTTTTATAGAATATACCGGGTGATGGAGCATGACGATCTTCCATTTCTTTTTCGAAGCCTTCAGCGTTTTCTCCAGCCATTCCCGTTGAGAGAAGAGGAACCAAGGATCACGGTTACTATCCAGCGTGATGATAGTGGCATCGTTGTAATCAACAGAATATACATTATTATTTTTATACCTCGATTCGAGCAGATAAGAAAAGACATAAGCAAATCGTTTCTCCAAAACACGTACCAGTCCTTTTACATATTCATGATTTCCCGGAGAAACCAATATCGGTTTGGTGGGAGCTATGGAATCCACGCTCTGATAGGCTTCATCCCAGTAACAGTTCATCGGACGCTCTGCAAAGTCACCGGCAAACATATAGAAGTCCGCCTGCGGATAGCGATGGCGCACATTTTCCATAAAGCCACGTGTCTTTCCACGCAAAGTATCCTGCACGTCACCTATAAATACAAAGGAGAAATGATCAGTCGAATCGGGTTGCATCGTGAACGAATACCAATCGGATGAGCGATCGTCATTCCATACCCGATAAGAGTAGGAATCGCCATAAGAGAGTTCTTTAAATTTTGCCCAGTTGGCATAACCGAACCCGCCCAGTGTACGGAGAAATTTGGAAGAGCCGTCAACGAGAAGAGTATCTCCGGAACCGATCTTTGTATATTCCAGCTTTGCCTGCTTGGAAACGCCTCCGCACACCCAGCTCACATTACGGGACAGTTCGCCGTCATTTCCGAATGTCAGAAATACCCGTTGCGGGTCTTCCGTCAGCACATAGCGTATTTCAGGGATATTGTGGAACCAGACTTTCCAGCGTATCTTACAAATGACACCACCGACAATCAATATCAGGAGAACGATGCCCCAAGCTATTTTCTTCTTCGTAATCTTCATTTTTCCGATTTTAAAAACTGGTAGCAAAGATAAATATAGTGTCCCATAAATCGGAAATTATGTCCTTTTTTAACCTTTAACAAATTCACCTCTACATGAGAATTTAAATATCTAAAATTGCTGTCATCTGTCACCAAAAGCTAAATAACACACTGATTATAAGCTAATAAAGAGGTGACAGCAGGGCGTGACAGCATTGTGACAGCACATTTTGTTGTCACAATGCCGTCACGCTTTGCTGTCATATCCTGCTACTATCATATATTGCTCCTTGGAATGATAAATCAAAGAATAGCTTAGTCTAGTTGGTTTCCATGCGATGAAACTATAGTTCCAAAGCATTGAAACCAATAGTTTCAAGCCGCAGAAACTTTAGTTCCAAGCTGAAGAAACCAAAGTTTCAAGCAGAGGAAACTCCAGTTTCAAGACGATGAAACTAAAGTTTCATCAAGCAAAAAACAATTTCTACAATAGGAAACTATCAGCAGTAAGGTAGCTTCAGTCTCTTGTTTTTCTCTTCTTCCACAATTGCCAGCTATTAATAATATTTTGCCACATATTAACACATCACCATACAAATCTGATTATCAGCAAATAAATCCACCTATTACTAATAGCAGGTAACAAAAAAACGAAGAAAATCGCTTAGTGGTGGGCTTCGTGTACAAAGGCAACAAAAGGAAATTACCTGCCAAAAAAGAGATAGGCTTTCGCTCTACAATAACTTTCTCAGTTCCTCAATGTCAGGCAAGGCGTTACGAAGTCGTTCCGGCATATCTTTGGATGTACGGTAAGTAGCGACTCCCATCGGCTTGTTATAATCACGAACTGCAAATTCTACAAAAGTTTGATTCATTTCTCTGCAAAGTATTATTCCGATAGAGGGATTCTCGTGCGGTTTTCTCACATATGAATCCAAAGCGGAAAGATAAGTATTCAGTTGTCCTAAATACGAACTGCGGAATTTCCCGGACTTCAATTCAACCGCCACTAAAGAATTAAGTTCCCGATTGAAAAACAACAAATCAATGAACATTTCCTCTCCAGCCACTTCAACACGATATTGATTGCCTATAAAACTGAAATCCTGCCCAAAAGTCATAATAAACTTCTTCACGTTGGCAACAATCGACTTTTCTACTATCTTTTCGTCTAAATCCTCTTCCTGCTCATCCAGTTCCTCCACATTGATGAAATCAAGCAAGTATTCATCTTTGAATGAACAAACAGCTTTTAGCGCTTGCTTAGTATCAGGCAATGTTTGTGCGAAATTGTTAGGCAAAGTTCCCCGGTGGCTGTACAGGTCTGCTTTTAAGTAATCCCTTAAAGTGTATTTACTCCAATAGCGAATAGCGCACTCATGTATATAAAATAGCCTTGCTTCCAAAGTTTTAGCTTTGGATATTATTTCGGTATGATGACTAAAGCCGATTGAAAAGAAGTCTGACCAGTTAAATTCATCAGCCAGTGGCTGGCGAATTACGCTCAACAGCAATTTTTCATCTAATACCAAATCGCCAGCCAGTGGCTGGCGATTTAGAACAGGTTCCCATTCTTCATAGAAAACTCGCATATTCTTTATATTCGAAGTTGAAAATCCCCTTAGCCCCGGCAATTCTTTTTGCAACAGAGAAGATATTTGCTCTATTGCTCCTTTACCCCAAAAGCCTATACGGGAATTTTTCGACACGTAACGTCCGATGCCGTAATAAAGAGATAGCTGTTCTTTGTTCACCGATGTGGCTGCACGGTACTGGCTGCGCAGAATAGCTTCTTTTATGGTCTTTACCGCTTCTCTATAATTCTGATTTATATCCATTTGCGTTTTGTTATATGCGACAAAAGTACAAAAATAATGCTGGCGAAAAGAAAACAAAGGTGTTTTTCTCTTTTCGCCAGCATACATATTTTGCTGTTCATGGAAGGAACAATGCTCCTACAGCCGAATCATATTCTGTTGAACCATAATGATAGCTATCTATACGCTCCTCTATATAAGTAGGAAAATAGGAAAAACAAAGGAAAAGAGAGATACAAACAACAAATAACTAAATATCAATATCTTATATTCACTATTTTATCTCTTTCTTTCTCTTCTTCCACAACTGCCAGCTATTGATGATATTTTGCCACAGGACATACGAACCGGGAGCAACAGACGATAACGGGTTCAGATAAGTATGCGCCATCCAGATAGCAAGAATCGTATTCTTCTGCCCCAGTGCCTGCCCGCCACTGATGCGGTCATTATAGACCGAGCCGATAGTCTTTCCCCAAAAAAACTGCAAGCAACAGGCAATCAAGGCACCGACCGCAATCATTATTTCCGTGAAACCATCCGCAGGATCGTTCAGTAACGAATACAGGGTCTGAGCCGTCACAATAGCCAAAGAGACCGCCCACAAATAAAAGGCGAGTTCATGATATCCCAGTAACTTCTGATGCACTTTCGGCAGGAATTTACTCAACAGCCATGCTGCAAGGAAAGGACAGATCAACAAGGGGAACACCTTACTCAAAATAACCCAAAATGCTCCCCAAAAACTTACATCCGGATTTACCTCTATCAAAGGGAAGAGAATAGGCACCGCAATAGCAGCACCGATATTACCCAACAATGTATAAGTAGTCAGACTTGCCGCACTCCCTCCCAACTTGGAAGTAATCACCGCAGCAGCCGTAGCCGTAGGACAAATAATACATACCATCACCCCCTCCGCTACAATCTTATTGAAACGGTAAAGCAATAAATAAGCAAGGAAAGCACCCCCGATCTGAATCAGCAACAACCATGCGTGCAACGGTTTAGGCTTCAAATCATGCGGTGATACCTTACAGAAAGTCAACAGTAACATCGTAAAGATAAGATAGGGAGTCAGAAAAGAAAAGTAGATAAATATCGGATAACCGACAGCACCTACCAGCATCGCAATAGGCAACGTCCAATTCTTCAAAAACTTAAGCATCGTCGTATATTTTTTCTTGGAGGTGCAAAGTAACAGAGATTTCGGGAGAAAAGCTACCATTAAACCGAAAAAAACACAAAACTTAAGTGTAAATCATGAGTTTTCTGCAAAATTCTACTACATTTGCATCGTATTTAAATATGAAACCGCATAGAACCTACATATTATATATATCAATCTGCCTCTGGCTACTTGCTTCTCCCCTATGTATCGGCGATTTATGGGGGAAAGATTTCGTAGTAGTCATCGATGCCGGACATGGCGGTCACGACCCCGGTGCCATCGGGAAAATATCCAAAGAGAAAAACATCAATCTGAACGTCGCACTGAAACTGGGAAACCTGATCAAAAAAAACTGCGATGACGTCAAAGTGATCTATACCCGCAGCAGGGATGTCTTTATCCCCCTGGACCGACGGGCAGAAATAGCCAATAACGCAAAAGCCGATCTCTTTATCTCTGTCCACACCAACGCTCTGGCAAAAAACCGCACCGCCAAAGGAGCTTCTACATGGACACTGGGTCTGGCCAAATCCGATGCCAATCTGGAAGTAGCCAAACGAGAGAACTCGGTAATCCTCTATGAAAGCGACTATCAGACCAGATACGCCGGCTTCAACCCGAACTCGGCGGAATCCTACATTATCTTCGAATTTATGCAGGATAAATACATGGAACAAAGCGTACATCTGGCATCACTTGTACAGAAGCAATTCCGCCATACCTGCAAACGGGTAGACCGCGGAGTGCATCAAGCCGGATTCCTGGTGCTGAAAGCAAGCGCCATGCCAAGTATCCTGGTAGAATTGGGCTTCATCTCAACTCCGGAAGAAGAACGCTATCTCAACTCGGAAGCCGGAGCCAACACAATGGCCAAAGGCATCTACCACGCATTCTTAAACTACAAAAGAGAACAGGAGATACGCCTGACCGGAGCCAGCAAAACAATTATCCCAACCGAAGAACCGGCAACAAGCGCTCCGGAACAAAGGGAACTGATGGCCGAAGCAAGTACAACACCCGCCACCGCCACAAAAACAGTTCCCAAACGACCTATTGTCTCAGAAAGCGCAACCAATGACAGCGAAATAACGTTTAAGATACAGATACTCACCTCCTCAAAGCCTCTTACTAAGAATGACAAACGACTGAAAGGACTGAAGGATGTGGATTATTACAAAGAAAAAGGACTGTACAAATATACGTATGGCGCTTCCAGTGATTACAATAAAGTATTACGCACCAAGCGTACCATCTCGGCACAATTCAAAGACGCATTCATCATCGCCTTCCGAAACGGCGAAAAGATGAATGTCAACGAAGCGATAGCCGAATTTAAAAAAAGAAGAAATAAATAGAAAATAAAATGAAGTACATTACAAAAGAAGTTCGAATAGGAATTGCAGGTATCGTAGCATTATGCGTGCTTGTCTATGGAATTAATTGGCTGAAAGGCATACATATGTTTCAGCCTTCAAGCTATTTCTATGCCAAGTTTCAGAATGTAAACGGACTGACCAAGTCGAGCCCTGTTTTTGCTGATGGCGTTCGTGTAGGTATTGTACGCGACATCGAATATGACTATGTAAATCCCGGAAATGTGATCGTTGAAGTCGAACTGGACACCGAACTCCGCATCCCGAAAGGAAGTAGCGCAGAACTTGTATCCGAACTGATGGGAGGCGTACGCATGAATATTCTTCTCGCCAACAACCCGCGTGAGAAATATGCCATAGGCGACACCATCCCCGGCACATTGAACAACGGAATGATGGAAAGCGTAGCGAAACTCATGCCCCAAATTGAGAGTATGTTACCGAAACTGGATTCCATCCTCACCTCACTGAACAACATCGTAGGTGACAAGAGCATCCCTTCTACGCTGCACTCTATCGAAACGACTACCGCCAATCTTGCTGTAGTCAGCTCTCAGATGAAAGGACTCATGAGTAAGGACATCCCCCAGCTGACCGGCAAGCTCAATACCATCGGAGATAATTTTGTAGCGATCAGCGGTAACTTGAAGGAAGTGGACTACAGCGCCATTTTCCAAAAAGTTGACGCAACACTCGCTAACGTAAAAATGATTACAGAGAAGTTGAACAGCAAAGATAACACTATCGGACTGCTCTTCAACGACCCTGCTTTATATAACAATCTGAACGCTACCACAGAGAATGCGGCGAGCTTACTGGAAGACCTGAAAGCACACCCCAAACGGTACGTTCATTTCTCTTTATTCGGGAAGAAAGACAAGTAGCAAATCTTTCTTATATAGATTTTATCTAAATAAGCAGGCGGTATATAAAAGGGAGTATAACCTCTGCAAAAGTCTATCTACAGACCGAAATAATATTCCCGTACAAACAAGTACGGGAAGTATAAAAGAGTAAGAATAAAACGATAAACAACTAAAATACAGATACTTATAATTTTGCAAGAGAGGGGAAACAGACAGTGTTCCAACACAATTCTATAAGTCATTGAAAGTAAACACATTATTGTTTGCCCGAGAAAAACAAGAAAAAGCTAATTTGTTTTTTCCAAATAAGATTCCCAATTTTGCAAACGTAGAAGTTTCGCTTAATTTAATAAATGTATTAAAGTCACTATGATTGAATCAAATCATGTTGTACTTTGGAACCGCTGTCTCGAAGTAATTAAAGACAATGTTCCAGAGACGACATATAATACTTGGTTTGCCCCGATTGTTCCATTAAAATATGAGGACAAAACATTGATCGTACAGATCCCGAGCCAGTTTTTCTATGAAATACTGGAAGAGAAATTCGTGGATTTGCTGCGAAAGACATTGTACAAAGCTATTGGCGAAGGCACCAAGTTAATGTATAACGTCATGGTCGACAAGACTTCGATTCCGAATCAAACCGTGAATCTCGAAGCAAGCAATCGTTCTACAGCTGTTACTCCTAAAAGCATCGTCGGTGGCAACAAGGCGCCCAGTTTCCTGAAAGCTCCTGCCGTACAGGACTTAGACCCGCACTTGAACCCGAACTATAACTTCGAGAACTTTATAGAAGGATACAGCAACAAACTTTCAAGAAGCGTAGCAGAAGCGGTTGCGCAAAATCCAGCAGGTACTGCCTTCAATCCATTGTTCCTTTACGGAGCGTCCGGAGTGGGGAAAACACACCTGGCAAACGCAATCGGTACTAAAATCAAAGAATTATATGCCGATAAAAGAGTATTGTATGTTTCGGCACATCTGTTTCAAGTGCAATATACAGACTCCGTACGTAATAACACGACCAACGACTTTATCAACTTCTACCAGACAATTGATGTATTAATCATTGATGATATTCAGGAATTTGCCGGAGTAACGAAAACTCAAAATACTTTCTTCCATATCTTCAATCATTTACATCAAAACGGAAAGCAGCTTATACTGACTTCCGACCGTGCCCCTGTATTATTGCAGGGTATGGAAGAACGTCTGTTGACCCGTTTCAAATGGGGAATGGTGGCAGAACTGGAAAAACCGACTGTCGAACTCCGCAAAAACATCCTGCGGAACAAGATACACCGCGACGGTCTGCAATTCCCACCGGAAGTGATCGACTATATCGCTGAAAATGTAAATGAGAGTGTACGAGACCTGGAAGGTATCGTCATCGCCATTATGGCACGCTCTACTATTTTCAACAAAGAAATAGACTTGGATTTAGCCCAACATATTGTACACGGCGTAGTTCACAACGAAACAAAAGCAGTTACCATTGACGATATACTGAAAGTAGTATGCAAGCACTTTGATCTGGAAGCATCGGCTATTCACACCAAATCCAGAAAAAGAGAAGTGGTTCAGGCACGTCAGATTGCAATGTACCTGGCTAAGAATTATACGGATTTCTCAACTTCAAAAATCGGTAAGTTCATCGGCAATAAGGATCATGCGACAGTGCTGCATGCTTGCAAGACTGTAAAAGGTCAGTTGGAAGTAGATAAAAGCTTTCAGGCTGAGGTACAGGAGATTGAGTCGTTGCTGAAGAAGAAAGCATAATTCAAGTAATAGGTATTAAGTAATAGGTAATATCGAAGCTGCATAAACAAGTGCAGTCCGCATAGCTATTACCTATTACTTATTACCTATTACTTATCATTAGAATCCTTGTTGACGAAGCACTTTCAACAAGTTCTCAGACATAAATTCATTGTCTTTCTTTGTATAACGTACATCCGTAAATACTTGTGCCAGAGTTTCTTTCTTATTTTCTTCTATAAACTGTTTATTTTCCGGCAGTGATTCTTTATACTCGTACAAGCGATCGATGTCTTCCGGAGTATAATCATGGTAAACTTCCTGATGCACGGCAGCTTCGAGAGGCAAGCGGTCCACCTGGGCCGGAGTACCGTCCGGATAGCCGACTGTGATCGTCGTAATAGGGAATACCAGTTTCGGCAGTTGAAGTGTATCGATGATCATTTGCGGATTATAAGTAGTCGTTCCCAGATAACAGATACCCAAGCCTGCCTCTTCAGCTAACGTGCAGAAGGTTTGCGCAACCAACAAGGTATCCATAGACGCATTCATAAAAGACATTAAATTATCGTAGCCGGGAACAGCGTTTCTCTGTTCACACCACTTGCTGAAACGGCGGAAATCGGCACAAAAAGTAAGCACGACAGGTGCCCCTTTTACCATCGGCTGATTGAAATGAGCAGGAGAAAGTTTCTCTTTCATTTCTGCATCGCGAGTCACTATAACACTATAAAGTTGCATCCCTCCCATCGTAGAAGCGCGGAAAGAGGTTTCGAGCAAATCATTTAACAAATCAGGAGTAATATCTTTTTGCTGGTATTTCCGGATTGTTCTTCTGTTCTTTACGGTTTCAAACATATCTTTTTTTTGCAAAGATACAAAAAGAAATATTATTTTGCCATATCAATGAAATAATCTAATTTTCTTTTTGGAAAACTTAAAGCCATGAACAAAAAGCAAAGTTATCTGTTAATCAAAGACTTAACAATAACAAACGGAAAACTTAAAGCCTGTTGATAAAATGTTGCATTTTTATTTTGATAGATAAAAAAACATTCTTAGCTTTGCAGCCACATTTGTTACTGATAAGTAAACTTCTACACATTACTTATTAAATAATAAAATCTAAGACACATTGGATCGTGGAAAAACAAATTTATTCTTATGACGAAGCCTACGAAGAATCTTTACGATATTTTCAAGGCGACGAGCTTGCTGCAAGGGTTTGGGTAAACAAGTACGCAGTAAAGGATTCTTTCGGAAACATCTATGAAAAATCTCCGGAAGATATGCATTGGAGAATTGCCAATGAAGTAGCACGTATCGAGGCAAAGTATCCGAATGCACTGACAGCAAAGGAACTGTATGATCTGCTGGATCATTTTAAGTACATCGTTCCGCAAGGAAGCCCGATGACGGGTATCGGTAATGACTATCAGGTCGCTTCACTATCCAACTGCTTCGTAATCGGGGTAGACGGCGCAGCAGACTCTTATGGCGCTATCATCAAAATCGACGAGGAACAAGTACAGCTCATGAAAAGGCGTGGAGGAGTAGGTCATGACTTGTCTCACATCCGCCCGAAAGGTTCTCCCGTTAAAAATTCGGCATTGACTTCCACTGGTCTCGTTCCGTTCATGGAACGTTATTCCAACTCTACCCGCGAAGTAGCTCAGGACGGTCGTCGTGGTGCACTGATGCTGAGTGTGTCTATCAAGCATCCGGATTCGGAAGCCTTCATCGACGCTAAAATGACGGAAGGAAAAATTACCGGAGCCAATGTTTCCGTAAAGCTGGACGACGCTTTCATGCAGGCGGCAGTTGACGAGAAACCTTATATACAACAATATCCGATTGAATCGGCAAATCCGACTACCACTAAAGAAATAGATGCTTCCACATTATGGAAGAAGATTGTGCACAATGCATGGAAATCGGCAGAACCCGGTGTTTTATTTTGGGATACGATTATCCGTGAATCTGTGCCCGATTGCTACGCAGATTTAGGTTATAAGACTGTATCTACCAATCCATGCGGTGAAATTCCATTGTGTCCTTATGACTCTTGTCGTCTGCTGGCTATCAATCTATATTCTTATGTAGTAAATCCGTTTAAACCGGATGCCTATTTTGATTTCGAACTGTTCAAAAAACACGTTGCGCTGGCTCAACGCATCATGGACGACATCATCGACCTCGAACTGGAGAAGATCGAACGTATCATGGAAAAGATCGATCAAGACCCGGAAGGCGAAGAGGTAAAACATGCCGAACGCAACTTGTGGAACAAGATATATAAGAAGAGCGGTCAAGGTCGCCGTACAGGTGTGGGAATCACTGCGGAAGGCGATATGCTTGCTGCTTTAGGTCTGCGCTACGGAACCGAAGAAGCAACCGAATTCTCTGAAAAAGTACATAAGACAGTGGCCCTCGGTGCCTATCGTTCTTCGGTTGAAATGGCAAAAGAACGCGGTGCTTTCGAAATATACAGCAATGAGCGTGAACAGAACAATCCGTTCATTCAGCGTCTTGCCGAGGCTGATCCGGAACTGTACGCAGAAATGAAGAAATATGGCCGTCGTAATATTGCATGTCTGACGATTGCTCCTACAGGAACAACCAGTCTGATGACACAGACGACTTCCGGTATCGAACCGGTCTTCCTGCCCGTTTACAAGCGCAGAAGAAAAGTAAACCCGAACGATACGAATGTACACGTTGACTTTGTTGACGAGACAGGCGACGCATTCGAAGAATATATCGTATTCCATCATAAATTCGTGACATGGATGGAAGCTAACGGATACGATCCCGCCAAGCGTTATTCGCAGGAAGAGATTGACGAGCTGGTGGCTAAGTCACCTTATTATAAAGCGACTTCCAATGACGTAGACTGGTTGATGAAAGTGAAGATGCAGGGAAGAATCCAAAAATGGGTAGACCACTCTATCAGCGTAACCATCAACCTGCCGAACGATGTAGACGAGGATCTTGTCAACCGCCTGTATGTAGAAGCATGGAAATCCGGTTGCAAAGGATGTACGGTATACCGCGACGGCTCACGTTCCGGAGTATTGATTTCAACCAAATCGGATAAGAAAGAAACTCTTCCTCCTTGCAAACCGCCTACGGTAGTAGAAACACGCCCAAGAATACTGGAAGCCGACGTGGTTCGTTTCCAGAATAACAAAGAGAAATGGGTGGCTTTTGTAGGACTGCTGGATGGACATCCTTACGAGATATTCACAGGTTTGCAGGATGACGATGAAGGTATCCTGTTGCCGAAAAGCGTAACCAGCGGACGTATTATCAAGAATATAGACGATGATGGAACCAAGCGTTACGACTTCCAGTTCGAAAATAAACGTGGATACAAGACGACTATCGAAGGATTGTCAGAGAAGTTCAACAAGGAATACTGGAACTATGCAAAACTGATCTCCGGTGTACTCCGTTACCGGATGCCGATCGAGCAGGTTATCAAGCTGGTAGGTTCTCTGCAACTAAACAGCGAGAGCATCAACACTTGGAAGAACGGTGTAGAACGTGCATTGAAGAAATATATTCAGGACGGAACGGAAGCCAAAGGAAAGAAATGCCCGAATTGCGGTAATGAAACTTTGGTCTATCAGGAAGGCTGTCTGATCTGTACCACTTGCGGTGCTTCCAGATGCGGTTAACATGTGACGTATGTTAATTAATATATAAACAAAAGATTAAAAGGAGTCCTAATACGGCTCCTTTTATTTTTTATTCAAAAAAATGTCTTATACTTGCATAGTCATTAGTGTCTAATCAAAATCTAATATATATGACTGTATCATTTAACATCGAATATCGCACCAGTTGGGGAGAAGAAGTCAGGATTGCCGGGCTGCTGCCGGAGTCGATCCCCATGCATACCACAGACGGCATATACTGGACGGCAGACGTGGAACTGGAAGTTCCCAAAGAAGGAATGACTATCAATTACAGCTATCAGATAGAACAAAACCAAATCATCATCCGCAAAGAATGGGACAGTTTTCCGAGACGTCTCTTTTTATCCGGTAACTCTAAAAAGAAGTATCAGATTAAAGACTGCTGGAAAAATATCCCAGAACAATTGTATTACTACAGTTCGGCCTTCACGGAAGCCTTGTTAGCCCATCCCGACAGAGCTGAAATTCCGCATTGTCACAGAAAAGGGCTGGTCATCAAGGCATACGCCCCACGCATCAACAAAGACTATTGCCTGGCAATTTGCGGAAATCAGAAAGCATTGGGAAACTGGGACCCGGACAAAGCGATTCCCATGAGCGATGCCAACTTTCCGGAATGGCAGATCGAGCTGGATGCAAGTAAGCTGAAATTCCCGCTGGAATACAAATTCATCCTTTACCATAAAGAAGAAAAGAAAGCGGACTGCTGGGAAAATAACCCCAACCGCTATCTTGCCGACCCGGAACTGAAAACAAATGAGACGCTGGTCATCTCCGACCGATATGCCTATTTCGATATTCCGGTATGGAAAGGGGCCGGTATAGCCATCCCTGTCTTTTCACTGAAATCAGAGAACAGTTTCGGAGTAGGAGATTTCGGAGATTTGAAACGCATGATTGACTGGGCTGTAAGTACCCAACAAAAGGTAATACAGATATTACCGATCAATGATACTACCATGACTCATGCGTGGACCGATTCTTATCCATATAATAGTATCTCCATTTATGCTTTCCACCCGATGTATGTGGATATAAAGCAGATGGGAACACTGAAAGACAAGTCAGCCGCAGCAAAGTTCAACAAAAAACAGAAAGAGCTCAACAGTCTGCCGGCGATGGATTACGAAGCTGTCAACCAAACAAAATGGGAATACTTCCGACTGATCTTCAAGCAGGAAGGAGAAAAAGTATTAGCCTCCGGAGAGTTCGGCGAATTCTTTGACGCCAACAAGGAGTGGTTGCAACCTTACGCTGTTTTCAGCTATCTGCGCGATGCCTTTCAGACACCTAATTTCCGTGAATGGCCCAGACATTCCGTTTATAATGCACAAGATATAGAGAAGATGTGCCGGCCGGAATCTGTGGATTACCCGCATATCGCACTCTATTATTATATCCAGTTTCACCTGCACCTGCAATTGGTAGCCGCTACGAAATACGCCCGCGAACACGGTGTCGTACTCAAAGGGGATATCCCTATCGGCATCAGCCGTAACAGTGTGGAAGCATGGACCGAACCTTATTACTTCAATCTCAACGGGCAGGCAGGTGCCCCTCCCGATGATTTCTCCGTGAACGGACAAAACTGGGGATTCCCCACGTACAACTGGGACGTCATGGAAAAGGATGGCTACCGCTGGTGGATGAAGCGTTTCCAAAAAATGTCAGAGTACTTCGACGCTTACCGGATTGACCACATCCTTGGTTTCTTCCGTATCTGGGAAATCCCGATGCATGCCGTACACGGATTACTCGGACAGTTCATTCCCTCCATCCCTATGAGTCGGGAGGAAATCGAAAGTTACGGTCTCCCCTTTCGGAAAGAATATCTGATTCCATATATTCATGAATCCTTCCTCGGGCAAGTATTCGGTCCGCATACCGATTATGTGAAACAGACTTTTCTTCTTCCTGCCGAAGCACCCGGTATTTATCACATGAAACCGGAGTTTGCCACCCAACGGGAAGTGGAGAGTTTCTTTGCAGGAAAAAATGATGAGAACAGTCTTTGGATTCGAGACGGACTATACACATTGATCAGTGATGTTCTTTTTGTACCGGACACGAAAGAAAAAGATAAATATCATCCGCGCATCGGAATACAACGCGATTTCATCTTCCGTTCACTCAATGAGCTGGAGCAGAATGCGTTTAACAAGTTATATGACCAGTATTATTATCACCGCCACAACGATTTCTGGCGCCAGCAGGCTATGAAGAAACTGCCGCAACTGACACAATCTACACGTATGCTGGTTTGCGGAGAAGACCTGGGCATGATTCCGGATTGTGTTTCGTCCGTCATGAATGATCTTCGCATTCTCAGTCTGGAGATTCAGCGGATGCCAAAGAATCCGATGTACGAGTTCGGCTATTTAAATGAATATCCATATCGGTCGGTTTGTACCATCTCCACTCATGATATGTCTACTTTGCGAGGCTGGTGGGAAGAGGATTACCTGCAGACACAGCGTTACTACAACACGATGCTGGGACATTACGGAACCGCACCGACGGTCGCCACTCCCGATTTGTGCGAAGAAGTGGTGCGCAATCATCTGAAAAGCAATTCCATACTTTGTATTCTGTCCTTGCAAGACTGGCTGAGCATTGATGGCAAATGGAGAAATCCGAATGTACAGGAAGAACGGATCAATGTACCAGCCAATCCGCGCAATTATTGGCGTTACCGGATGCACCTCACTCTGGAACAGTTGATGAAAGCAGCAGAACTCAATGACAAGATACGTGAGCTGATAAAATACACCGGCAGAGCTCCCAAGAAATAAATATCTTTAGGCACAGGTGACACGGATTAACACGTTTTTTAGACCTATAATCTCTTAAAACTGTAAATCCGTGTCATCTTGTGTCTGAATAAAATCAGCTGATGGTTTTGACACCTCTGTTTCTCTACCATGCGGCAATTCTTTATCTTCCTTCATTCCGTTTTTTCCAATTAATCAAGTATCTTTGCAACGCAAAAACGCAACGCAAAATAAATGGGAGACAATCAGCATCAGCGTATTGATTTTGTGGACTTAACCAAGGGAGTCTGCATTATTCTGGTAGTGATGGCGCATATCGGAGGCGCTTTCGACCAGCTTGACAAGCATTCCATGCTATCCTGCTTTCGTATGCCTCTCTATTTCTTTATCTCAGGAATTTTCTTCAAGCCTTACGAAGGATTATCCGGTTTCATTATCCGAAAGACCAATAAGCTAATCATTCCCTTTATCTTCTTCTACGTCAGCGCTTTTCTACTAAAATACATTGTATGGAAGATTGCACCGGGAACTTTCCATCTCCCTGTATCATGGAGAGAATTACTGTTTGTCTTTCACGGGCACGACCTCATCAAGTTCAATCCTCCCATCTGGTTTCTGCTTGCTCTGTTCAACTGCAATATTCTGTTCTATCTGATTCATTATCTACGTGAAAAGCATTTATCTCTGATGTTTGCAGCAACGTTACTGATCGGATGCACAGGATTCTTCCTGGGCAAATTTCACATCGAACTTCCTTTGTATATAGACGTTGCGATGACTGCCCTTCCCTTCTATGTAGCAGGCTTTTGGGTTCGCCGATATAACTTCTTCCTGTTCCCCAGTCATCGGTTCGACAAGATTATTCCCGCATTTGTCCTGCTGGCACTGGTCGTAATGTACTTCACCGCCACCACGCCGGGTATGCGGACCAACAATTATCCCGGCAACATATTCCAGGTATACATTGCCGCATTTGCCGGAATCTTTATGATTATGCTGATCTGTAAGAAAATAAAAAGAATAAGTATCGTTTCTTATCTGGGGAGATATTCCATTATCACACTCAGCATTCATGGACCGGTTATACACTTTGCAAGACCAATCGTTTCGCATTATATTCATAACGACTGGGCAGAAGCAAGCGCACTGCTCCTGCTGACATTGGCTATCTGCATTCTCTTTACCCCTATCCTGCTTAAGATAATTCCGCAGTTGGTAGCACAGAAGGATTTATTAAAAGTCAAATAATAAAACATTGTGCAAGCCAAACTTTTCTTAACTCTAAGTTTAATTATCAAATAATTTACTACTTTTGTTCCAAAGAACTATAGACCGAGAACAAATGAATATAACGATTGTCTTAGGAGATAAAATTCCATCTATAAAATACGGCGGAACTCAAAGAGTAATGTGGTATCTGGGTAAAGAACTCAATAAGCGCGGACACAAAGTCACCTTCATCGCAGGAAAAGGTTCCTCCTGCCCTTTCGCTAAAGTGATAGAACTGGACCCTAGCGTAAATCTGAACACCCAAATCCCCACAGACGCGGACATCGTACATTTCAACATTCCCGTTCCCGAAGGAATCACCAAGCCGCACTTACTGACCATACACGGCAATGGAATCCCGGCCAACGCAGACCGGAACATCGTTTTTGTCTCACGTAATCATGCACAAAGACTTGGAAGCGAATCATTCGTTTACAATGGACTGGACTGGGATGACTACGGTCCCGCCAACCTCACCCTTTCCAGAAAAAACTACCATTTTCTAGGCAAAGCAGCCTGGAAGGTCAAAAATATCAAAGGAGCTATCGCCGTTGTCCAAAGCATCAAGAACGCACAACTGGACGTTTTAGGCGGTTATCGCCTCAATCTCAAAATGGGCTTCCGATTCACATGGAATCCACGGATTCATTTTCATGGAATGGTAGATGATTCAAAGAAAAAAGTTATTATTGAGCAGTCAAAAGGGCTTATTTTCCCCGTTACATGGCACGAACCTTTCGGACTTGCAATCACTGAATCCTTATACTTCGGAGCTCCCGTATTCGGTACTCCCTACGGTGCGCTTCCCGAACTCGTTTCACCGGAAGTCGGTTTTCTGACCGCCCACGGACAGGAAATGGCCGAACATATACAGTCAGCACAATATTCTCCGAAAGTCTGCCACGAATATGCCAGAGATCTATTCAATTCAAGTGTCATGGCAGAAGCCTATTTAAAGAAATATGAAACTGTACTGAACGGCGAACCTTTGAATAAAGAAGTCCCCCATATTATAGATATCGCACGACGTCTTCCATGGGACTAAAAATGGCAGTTGAATTACATAGCTGATGAGTACAATCTCATTTATAAAGCCTTTCATTCATTTAATAAGCGAACAAAAATGATCGAAAACACTTTATAAAAAGAAATAAAGCCTTACCTTTACTTTTTTAGAAAACAAAAGATATGAAGATAAACAACAGCTATATTTTGCTGAAAGACATCTGCTGCTTTGCTTATCATGGAGTAGCCCCCCAAGAGAATATCATTGGAAATGAGTATATTATCAACTTGAAGTTGAAGGTAGATATCAGTCAGGCTATTCAAACAGACGACGTGGTGGATACGGTCAACTATGCCGAAATACACGAAGCCGTGAAAGCTGAAATGTCCATCCCATCGAAGTTGCTGGAACACGTATGCGGACGAATAGCTAAAAGACTACTGGCAGAATTTCCTGCCATTGAAGAAATAGAACTTCGTCTTTCCAAACGGAATCCGCCTATGGGAGCAGACATCGACTCAGCCGGAGTAGAACTGCATTGCAGCAGATAAGTACCTTTGCTTTATCAGTTTGTGTTATTATCAAGAAGCACATTGGTCTGTCATCCTATCATCCGGACTGCCACATCCGGTCAACTTATTTACAACACCCTATCATTCCGCTTGTGCCAAGTAATGGGCACAGTTATGCCAAAGGAGTGTCACGGTTGTGACAAGGGTGTGGCACAGTTGTGACAAAGGCTTGGAAACAGTTGTGACAAGGGCATGGCACAGTTGTGCCAAAGGCGTGGCATCGTCGTGCCAAAGGCATGGCACAAGTAAGGCTGCCTCATTTCTACTTGAAGCAGCCTCACACTATCATATTTTCAGTCTATAACGACCTATCTCTTCTTTCTTTTTCTTTTATTTACCGATTCTACAGCTTCCGTTACCACGGATTTGTTTTCGAACCGTTTCGTATAACTGGAATAGTCCGGATGGGTACGTTCGTAATCGGGATCCATAAACAGAGGGCTGGAAATGATATGATCCGCCGTAGAACGGTTACAACAGAAAACGATGTTCTCAACACCGGCCAGTCGGGTTAATGCTTTAACATCCGTATCATGTGGCTGCAAAGTCATAGGGTCAGTGAAAAAGAATAGATAATCAATCTGACCGTCCACAATACGCGATCCCATCTGCTGGTCACCTCCCAAAGGACCGGATTTCAGAATTGTGAAGTCCCACTCCACTTCAGGATGCTTCTCCTTCAGTGCTTCCAGAATCAGAGTACCTGTAGTACCTGTACAATAGAATTTATTTCCCATCAACAGTTCCGAGTTCCACAGCACCCATTCGATGAGGTCTTTTTTCATGGCATCATGTGCTACCAGCCCGATGCCTCTCCTTACTTTTGGTTCCATTTTGTTATCCTTTTAAATCCGACAATTGAGAGAATCTTTTGCACCCTCCCACATAAAACTGCCACAAGATACTACTTTTTATCCGTTCAGGGATTGGATTCAAAGAAGTTTTTCTTAAGTTTTCTTTACGGGAAGAAGAAAATGAAGGACAAATCTGTTTATATTCTTTCCGGGCACGCATCACCGCACGGGCGTTGTCTAACTGCCCCTTCAGCAGAAATGTGAATGCAGCCACGTAATCGAGACAAGTCCGGATACGCATCACTTTATTTAACTCTTCGTCCGAAAGATTCTTATAGAGCATGACAAGATTATTACGAAAATTCAAAAAAGTCTTGCGGGGATTCTCCTTTTTCAGAGTTGCACCACCGACGTGATAGACCGTACTTTGAGGAATGCAAACGATTTCCCGACCACGGGAACGTAGTCGCCAGCATAAATCAATCTCTTCCATGTGGGCAAAGAAACGTCCGTCCAGTCCGCCCGCCTCACGATAATCCGCATGACGGATAAACAGGGCGGCTCCCGTTGCCCAGAAAACTGGCAGGATCGTATCATACTGTCCCTCATCCTTTTCAACCACTCCCATTATACGCCCACGACAGAACGGATAGCCGTACTTATCTATAAATCCTCCGGCTGCTCCGGCATATTCAAAATACTCTTTTTGCCGCTGGCTACGGATTTTCGGCTGACAGGCAGCTACCTCCGGATGGCCATCAAGATAGGAGATCATCGGTTCAAGCCAATGTTCGGTCACCTCAACATCAGAATTCAGAAGTACCACATACTCCGCTTCTACCTGCTGCAAAGCCAGGTTATATCCATCTGCGAATCCATGATTCTGATCCAGCACAATGATCCGGACACAAGGAAATTCTTCCCGAAGCATTTCCACAGAAGCATCCGTAGAGCCATTGTCGGCCACACAGACTTCTACTTCTTCGCTCTTCGAATAGCGGATCACGGACGGAAGAAAAGTACGAAGCATATCGCACCCGTTCCAATTCAGAATAACCACTGACACTTTCATCCTTACCCCCTTTCACATTCAGCCTTAGAAGCTTTCCAACGTTTATGAGACCACAGCCAATAAGCCGGTTCCCTGCGAATCGTCTGTTCCAGATAATCAGCAAACATTTCCGTAATTTCTCCTTCACCCGTCTCCTTCGGTTTCTCTGTCATCAGCTTAAACTCAGCTACACAATACCCTCTGCCGGGTTTTGTCAGATCACAATAGAACACAGGGAAGTTCATCATTTTCGCAATGCGCTCCGCACCATTCAGAAAGGCGGTTTCCTGCCCCAAAAAAGTAGTCCAGTATTTTTCGTTTCCGCTGGGCCACTGGTCAGTAATCAGACCGACAACCATCTTTTTGCCTTCACGCTTCAACTTGATAATTTCGCGTGCCGTAGAATGTTTCGGAACGTTATATCCTCCGAAGCGGGAACGGATGCGCTGGAACAATTCGTTCAAGTATTTATCTTTCAGAGGTTTATAGACTTGCATCGGTACATCACCCGGTTTCATAATAGATCCCATCCCGATCAGCCATTCATAATTGGCATAATGAGGAATCATTACGATGATTCCGCCATATTTCTCGGTCAGTTCCAGATATTGTTCCGTATTCTTATAAGTCATCCGCTTATAAAGGTCTTCGGGTGACATATGAAGCATTTTCAAGTCTTCAAGCATATAGTCGGAAAGGTAACGATAGAAACGGCGTTCGATCTGCAGCCTTTCTTTCTTGTCTTTTTCGGGAAATGATTTCTTCAGATTCTCCCGTACTACTTTCCGGCGATACCTCCCTATACGGTACATCAACAGGTAATTGAAATCCGAAAGTAAGTACAATATCCGGAAGGGAAGCGCCGAAAACAGCCACATCCCGCTATATACCAGCCAATAGATAAATCTAGACTTCATAATTCATCAGAATTGTGCCTTTAAGCGCTGTCATGTCTTCATTAAATTCTCCCAGTCGGACGTTAATCATCTGATTGTCCAATGATTCGTCATTCTCCACTTCTACGCGGATATAGTTAGCGGTAAACCCGTGCATCGGTGTACCTGCTTTTGATTTTTCCATCAATACCTGCATGGTCTGCCCGATATGACGGGTATAGAAAGCCCGTGTCTTTTCATCAGAAAGTGTCAGCAAGCGCTGGCTGCGCTGATGTTTCTCTTCCGGCGAAACCACATAATCTATCTTCAAGGCCTGCGTCCCCGGACGTTCGGAGTAGCTGAACACATGCAACTGTGTCACATCCAGTCCGGAAATAAACTGATAAGCCTGTTCAAAATACTCTTCCGTCTCTCCGCGAGTACCTACAATCACATCGACTCCGATAAAGGCATCCGGCATCACTTCCTTGATTTTCTTTACTTTAGAGGCAAAAAGAGCCGTATCATAACGACGGCGCATCAATTTCAGCACTTCATCGCAACCGGATTGCAACGGGATATGAAAATGAGGCATAAATCTACGGGAACGGGAAACGAACTCGATGATTTCATCAGTCAGCAGATTGGGCTCGATAGAAGAAATGCGGTAACGTTCGATGCCTTCCACCTGATCCAGCGCTTTCACCAGATCAAAGAAAGTCTCACCGGTAGTCTTACCAAAATCGCCGATATTCACGCCTGTCAGTACGATCTCTTTTCCGCCTTCGGCAGCAGCCTGCCTTGCCTGCTCCACCATAGAGGCAACAGTACCGTTACGGCTGCGTCCACGGGCAAAAGGAATGGTACAATAAGAACAGAAATAATCGCATCCGTCTTGTACTTTCAGGAAGAAACGAGTACGGTCGCCCCGTGAACACGAAGGAGAAAACGAACGGATATCTTTGGTGGTGGTAGTAAATGCCTCTCCCTCTTCATGCTTATGGAGGTCGCCGAGATACTGCAACAAGTCTCCTTTCTGCTCGGCACCCAGCACTACATCTACTCCTTTTATCTTTGCCACGTCGCCGGGTTTCAACTGCGCGTAACATCCGGTCACTACCACAAAAGCTCCGGGATGCTGCTTGACCAACCGATGAATAGCCTGACGACATTTCTTGTCTGCCATCTCCGTCACCGAACAAGTATTTACTACACAGATGTCTGCTTTTTCCCCTTTACGTGCAGTCCGGACTCCTGCCTCCCGCAGGATTTTGCCGATAGTTGAAGTCTCTGAAAAGTTCAATTTGCAGCCTAACGTATAATAAACGGCTGTCTTATTTTGAAATACAGTGGTATCTATCATAATCTGTTATAACGCATATTTCCTGCAAAGTTACACATTATTATTAGTAAAACACTTTAGGATACGAAAGTTTATTCCTATTTTTGCACAATTCACTAAAAAACGTGCAATGATTAAAGAGAATTTCATTAAACTATACGAAAATAGTTTTCGGGAAAATTGGGATTTACCTTGCTATACCGATTATGGTGAATCCGTTCATTATACTTATGGCCAGGTAGCCGGAGAAATCGCCCGTATGCACCTGCTCTTCAAACACTGCAGCCTGCGTAGAGGAGATAAAATAGCCGTTATCGGCAAAAATAATGCCCACTGGTGCATCGCCTACATGGCAACCATCACCTACGGAGCCATCATCGTCCCTATCCTGCAAGACTTTACGCCCAACGATGTGCATCATATCGTCAACCATTCCGAGTCCGTTTTCCTCTTTACCAGTGACAGCATCTGGGAAAACCTGGAAGAAGAAAAGCTGACCGGACTGCGCGGAGTTTTTTCGCTCACCGACTTCCGCTGCCTCTATCAGCGGGACGGAGAAACTATTCAGAAGTTTCTGGTACACCTCAATGATGAAATGTACGCCGCCTATCCGAAAGGATTCACGCGCGAGGACATTCAATACACTACGTTATCCAATGATAAGGTAATGCTGTTGAACTACACATCGGGAACTACCGGCTTCAGCAAAGGGGTAATGTTGACGGGCAACAATCTTGCCGGCAATGTCACTTTCGGCATCCGCACGGAGTTACTTAAAAAAGGAGATAAAGTGCTTTCTTTCCTGCCACTGGCACACGCCTACGGTTGCGCTTTCGACTTTCTGACTGCAACTGCTGTCGGAACTCATGTCACCCTGCTCGGTAAAACGCCTTCTCCCAAAATTATCATGAAGGCTTTTGAGGAGGTAAAACCGAACCTGATTATCACTGTTCCGCTGGTCATCGAGAAAATATATAAAAATGTCATCCAGCCGCTCATTAATAAGAAAGGTATGAAATGGGCATTAAACATTCCTTTGCTCGACACCCAGATTTATAATCAGATACGGAAAAAGCTGATAGACGCCCTAGGCGGACGTTTCAAAGAAATCATCATCGGAGGCGCTGCCATGAATCAGGAAGTGGAAGAGTTCTTCTACAAAATAAAGTTCCCTTTCACCATCGGTTATGGTATGACCGAGTGCGGACCACTGATCAGCTATGCTCCCTGGAATGAATTTATTTTAGGCTCTTCCGGCAAAGTGCTGGATATCATGGAGGCACGCATCTATAAAGAAAATCCGGAAGCGGAAACCGGAGAGATTCAGGTACGTGGTGAAAACGTGATGGTGGGATATTATAAGAATCCGGAAGCCACGCAGGAAGTGTTTACCGAAGACGGCTGGCTGCGCACCGGCGACCTTGGTACTATGGACGCCAGCGGAAATATCTTCATCCGCGGACGACTCAAAAGCATGATTCTGAGTTCGAGCGGACAGAACATCTTCCCCGAAGAGCTGGAAGCCAAACTCAATAACCTGCCATTCATTCTTGAAAGCCTCGTCATCGAACGTAACAAGAAACTGGTGGCACTGGTCTATGCGGATTACGAAGCGCTTGATTCTCTCGGATTGAACAATCCGGATAACCTGAAAACCATCATGGATGAAAATCTGAAGAACTTAAATAATAATGTAGCTGCGTATGAAAAAGTCAGCAAGATTCAGCTTTATCCTACGGAATTTGAGAAAACCCCGAAAAGAAGCATCAAAAGGTATCTATATAACAGTATAGCTGTCGATTAGTATGTTTTAAAACATGGATTGAAGGCGTAATATAACAAGCTTCTAAAAAAAATTATAAAAATAGTTGGCTTTTCGAGAACAACATATTGAAAAAGTACATAACTTTGCAGCGTTTTAATAAAGCAATTGATTGTATTACGTTTTTAAAAAGCAAAGAAAATGAAAAAATTAGTTTTGATGGCCGTAGCTATCGTAGCAGTATCATTCGCATCTTGTGGTAACAAAGCAGCTGACGCAGCAAAAGCTCAACAAGATTCTATCCGCATCGCTGACTCAATCGCAGCTGTAGAAGCAGCAGCAGCTGAAGCAGAACAAGCAGCAGCTCAGGCAGCAGCTGACTCTTTGAATGCAGATAGCACTGCAACTGAAGCTGTAGCTGAATAATTCAGAACAGCCTAGAGAGAATTGAAAGTCTGACATGCTAAAAGCATGCACAGACTTTTTTTTATGCCTTATTTAGCGTATGAGCTTTTCACAAAGGGAGCATCCAGCAAATAATCCAGACTTACCTCGACACTTTTCTCTACGGGCATGCTGTAGCTTTCTATCTCTGCAACAAGATGCTTCACACCAGCTGTCTTTGCATTCTTGAAAATAGCGTCGAAACCAACCATTCCGCTCTGCCCGATTTCTCTGTGATCTTTGATATGGAACATTTTAAAACGACCGGGGTATTTATTAAAATAATCGACCGGACTGTTTTGTCCGCGAACTACCCAATAAACATCCATCTGGAAGAAAACATATTCAGGATTGGTATGCTCAATCATGTAATCATACATCACTTTATCTTCTACCTTCTGAAATTCATGAGCATGATTATGGTATCCGAACGACATCCCCTGCTGTTTACAACGTTTGCCTATTTCATTGTAATAAGCACAATATGTATCCAACTCCTTAAGTGTTTTAGGCACATCCATCCAAGGAGCTACAATGTAACTCATACCGGCAGCTTTATGATCAGCAATACACTGGTCCCACCATTGAAGTGAACTTGAAAAATCACCGGAAGCTAATTCTTCTTTCGACAATCCTCTTGTGCAATGTGAGGATAAAACCTTCAGCCCGGCAGATTCAACATCTTTTTTAAATTGGTCGGGAGTTCTGTCGTAAAACTTTCCATTATTATAATTGGCGGCTTCCACACTGGTATATCCCATTTTCGCCAAGTTCTTCAGAAGAGTAATATAAGCGGCGTCACATTTGCCGTCCTTATTGTCTACCTTATTCAATATATCCCTGACAGAATAGAGTTGAATCGCTACTTCTTTTTTAGCTTTCGCTTTTGTTTTAGACTGTGCCATGGCCGTAAACGGAATCATTAAAAGAAGAGCCAGCGCACATAGATTTATTTGGAGTTTCATGTTTGTAGATAAAGGGGTTCATGTATTAAAATAAAAAAGCTGTGTCAGAAGTTCGTCGGGCATATCATTCTGTCATTCAGAACTAAATGCCATGTTGATGTTACTTTTGACACAGCCTATCTTTGAATTATTTATGTGATCAGTCCAGAACTTTCACGCGGATATTGCGGAACCAAACGTCATCACCGTGATCCTGCAT